>NZ_JBHHJU010000001.1:0-347926 GCF_042136325.1 Neobacillus sp. KR4-4 | reverse complement strand
CATAATAACTAGCTCCTTCCGTAATGTAGCTCTGATTTGGTTATGTTTTTTCCAGTAAACATTCTAACCAAATTAATCTACGATGTTACGAGTAAGGAGCTAGTTTCGTTCATGATAACTCGTCGCTTTGCTCCTGTGGGGTCTCCCCTGCCCCGTACTCCCGCAGGAGTCTTCGTGCCTTCCTCTCCAATCAACAGAGTGCTAAAATCAACATTAACCTTTAACACAGCCAAACAAAAAAGACTACCTATCACTAGACAATTCCTGTTAGATGAATTTCTGCGTTACGGCCTTAGTAAAAGACCCGTCAGAAATGGTCATCCTTCGGATTGTCTAGAGAATAAGTAGCCTTCAGTGGACTGATCGGCAATATTTTTAAAATGAACGAGATAATAAGTGTTATTACTTTTGTTCTTTCGGGATGTACTTTTTTTGTTGTGCAAATCTAGTTTTCTCTGTTTTATCAATTTGGGTAATGCTGCCATCATGAACTGTTATCACCACAGATCCATACTCCAGCCCTTTAAGTATCGACAGTATATAATTTGCTTTTGCTTGATCCACGTATGCCATCATATCATCCTCTCTCATTCTACCAATTTCATATAAGAATACTTGGTTTTATTGTAAAAAAAAAATGATCCAATGACAGACAACAATGTGGACTGCACTTACTTATTGGAAAATTCATGATCAGTCACCTTCCTAACAAAAGAGGCCTATACCCCTTTATTATTTCTAAGAGTATAAGCCTTTGGTTTTCCAATCAGCTTAATTTAACGTTTACGATATATTTTAATTATTTACATTTTATTCTGACTTTTCCTACCTGTCAAGTGGGTTTTTAAAACCCATTTGAATTATTTTAAAATAAGTCGAAAAGCTTTTACGATAATACCATCATTGGCAGGTTCAAAGTCGTATTGGGGTAACCGCTCGAAACCCATTCGTTCATATAGCTTCATCGCACTTACCATAAAATCCGCTGTGTGCAGGCCAATCGCTGGATATCCCTGTGCTTTTGCACGCTTCATACATTCTGAGATCAAGGCAGCTGCTACTCCTTTTCCTCGAGCGTGCGGTGTGACTGCGAGCATCCGGATCTCGGGATAATCCAACTCACCCACCAATCCTTCATAAGCATCAGTTTTGGCTGGAAATAAGGCAACACTGCCTACGATACTCCCATCCAACTCCGCAACAATCCGTTCCACATTTTCCTGCAAATCTGCTTCTGACGAAATGGCTTGTTTAAGAGCCTGCCAATGCTCTTGTGGAATGCTTTGGGCATGTTCTTCATAGGAGTGAACTCTTTGCTCGCGAATAAATGGGAATTCATCCGCTGCAGCATCACGTATATTCATTTTTCCACCTGCTTTTAATCAAATTTTTTTCTCAGTCTATTAAGAATTTCTCAGCGTTTTTACTTAAAGCTTCTCGATGATGTTCCGATGTCAAACCAGATAGATCAGGGCCTTTCGGCAAAATAGTATATCCCTTTTGATCATTACTCGCGATATGGTTTGACAAATGGTAGTGCCGTTTAATCGCATCAAAATCTGTCGTATCACCAAACCCAGGAGTCTGATAAAGATCCCTTAAATAGCCCCATAGATTAGGAAAATCGACTATCCGATTTCGATTGGCCTTGAAGGCAGAATAATAGGCAGCATCGAAGCGAATTAACGTAGCATACAACCGAACATCAGAATCCGTAATAAAATCACCAAATAAGAACCGCTGTTTCGACAAACGCTCCTCCAGCTCATCCAATCTTGCAAATAAAGTGTCATATGCCTGTTCGTAGGCCTCTTGTGATTGGGCGAATCCACATTTATAGACGCCATTGTTGACCTCATGGAAAATGAGATCATTTATTGCATCAATTTCCGCACGTAAATGTTCCGGATACAAATCAGGTGCATGCTCTTTGTGAAAAGGAGCCCAGGCAGTTTCGAGATAGTTCGTCAGTTTAAAATAATCATTATTAACGACCTTTTGCTCCTTCACATCCACGAAGACAGGCACCGTTGGCCTGCCAGTATAATCTGCAGCTGTTTTTAAATAAATTTCACTCATATACCTAATTCCTAATACTGGGTCAATGCCGTCCTCATCTAAAGAAAACTCCCAATCCACGTGGGGAAGATTCGGCCGCATAGGACTAGCTGTCCCTAAACTGATTACTTCCTCTAACCCGAGAACACTGCGGACAATAACCGACCGATGGGCCCATGGGCAGACAGCAGACCATAATAATCGGTAACGCCCGGCTTCAACTGGCAGCTCTCCATCGTTTTGACCGAAAGGCGTAGTAAATCTGTTCTTTTGACGATTAAACGCACCATCTGCAGTAATCTCTTTTGGACTTTTATTAATTCCCTGATCATCTCGTGACATAAATGAATCCCCTCTAATAAATATTTAAATCTAAGTAATTCTATCGGTTTTATTAATTTTAGTATGATTAATCAATCTGTATAAGTCAATAATATTATCTGGCTTCATTTAATATTCAGAATCTACATTCCTAAAGCGATCCCCTTCAAACGAAAAAGGACATCTCCATGTTGAAGATGTCCTTTCTCCGCTATTAAGCTGCTTTTTGTTCTTGATAAGGTTTAAGCTTGTGGCCTTCCCATCTAGTAATAACAATGGCAGCCAAAGAGTTTCCGACAATATTAACACAAGTTCGTGCCATATCAAGGATCCTATCAATCCCGGCAATAAACGCTAAACCTTCTACAGGAATTCCTACGCTTCCTAATGTAGCAAGAAGAACTACAAATGATACGCCTGGTACCCCCGCAATTCCTTTAGAGGTTAACATCAATACAAGTACTAAGGTGATCTGATGGCCAATACTCATATGAATACCATACATCTGTGCAATAAACAGCGCTGCGATCGCTTGGTAAAGGGTAGATCCATCAAGATTGAAGGAATATCCTGTTGGAATAACAAAAGATGTAATCGCCTTAGGACAGCCAAGTTTCTCCATCTTTTCCATGATTTTTGGAAGAACTGCTTCCGAACTTGCTGTTGAGTAGCCTAAAATTAATTCATCTTTTAGATACTTAATGAGATGGATAATGTTAAATCCAACAAGTTTTGCTGTTAAACCTAGGACAACTAGAATGAAGAAAAACATGGCTCCGTATACAACAAGAACTAGTTTACCCAATGGTATTAATGAAGCAACACCAAATTTTGATACAGTCACACCAATTAATGCGAACACACCGAATGGCGCTAACTTCATGATCTGGTTGGTAACATAGAACATCGCATCGGCAGTTCCTCTAAAGAAATTAATGATTGGAATGCCTTTCTCCCCAATTGCCGCAACTCCAAGCCCGAACATAACGGAGAAGAAAATGATTGGCAGCATTTCCCCGTTTGCGAGAGACTGAATGATATTTGTAGGAACAATGTTTACAACAGTATCAATCATTGAATGAGATTCAGTTTGTTCCGCTGTGCTTACAAAGCTGTTTATATCTGTTTTCGCAAGTTTTGATTTATCTACACCTGCACCTGGCTGGAATACGTTTGCAAATAGAAGTCCTAAAACAATCGCAATCGTAGTGATCACTTCAAAATAAAGCAGGGTTTTACCACCCAGTTTCCCCAATGACTTCATATCTCCAGTACCAGCAACACCCACGATTAAACTAGAAATAACAATGGGAACAACAATCATTTTAATTAAACGAATAAATATATCGCCAATCGGCTGCAGGTAACTTGCCACATGTGGATTACCATAAAAAACCGCACCCACAATGACACCGAGAATGAGCCCAATGAAAATCTGCCACGCTAAACTAATCTTCTTCATTTGCATTTCTCCTTTTCAATATAATAAAAGTTGATTACTATAATGAATCAACTCTGACTTATAAAATGAAATATTATTTTCTCTATTCAGTTATACTTAGTTTATATTATATAAATTCTCCTCATATAACAACAATTTTCTTCATGGAAATTACTCCTATTTGTAATATCAGAATAACAATATCCCTTATTTACCAAGACTTTTTTCCTAATATAATCGAAAAATTCCTATCTGAAAAGTATAAGAATAATGAAGATTTACAACCTGTACGAAAAGGTTCCCTACGTATTAGCCTAGCTATTGATGAATAGCCTAGTTGTAGATGGTTTTCCATACTTTTATATAGGAGGGGTCAAAATGGGGTATTATGTAAAGGTTGCCTCTCAAGTCAACATTTATGTAGAAGATATTAATCCCAAGAGCCATAAGACCGTCCTCTTTGTCCATGGCTGGCCTGCAAATCATAATTTATTTGAATATCAGTTTAATGTCCTTCCTTCCATGGGATATCGATGTATTGGGATTGATCTTAGAGGATTTGGCAAATCAGATAAACCATGGAAAGGCTACTCTTACGACAGAATGGCTGATGATATTCGCCAAGTTGTGAAAGCGCTTCGTTTACAGCATTTCACACTCGCTGGCCATTCAGTAGGTGGAGCGATTGTAATTAGATATATGGAGCGTCATAGCGGCTATGGGGTTTCAAAATTAGCCCTATTCGGTGCGGCTGCCCCTAGTTTTACCAAGCGGCCCGGCTTCCCTTTTGGGTTAGAAGCGAAGGATGTCAATACATTACTGGGACAAATTTATAACGATCGTCCGAAAATGCTCGCAGACTTCACGAACATGTTCTTCCATCAGGCAATCACCAAACCATTTTCAGACTGGTTTTTTCAATTAGGACTCCAAGCTGCAGGTCATTCCACCGCAGGTTTACTTAATTCCTTAAGAGATGAAACCTTATTCGATGATATCAAAAGGATTCAAGTGCCTACATTGATTCTTCATGGGAAACACGATCAAATTTGCCTGCCGCCGCTGGCTTCCGTCCTTCACCAAGGCATACAGAATTCTAAACTGGTTTGGTTTGAACATAGCGGGCATGGGTTGTTCTGGGAAGAGCAGAAGAAGTTTACCCAGGAATTGGCTAATTTCATTGGCTAGAATAAAACAAACGCTTCCTACATAAATAGTGGGAAGCGTTCATTATTATTGTTGGGGATATGCCTTTTGTAAAAATCGGATTGACTCGGTAATGAGCTCTTTTAATACAGAAACATCAATATCGGCAACTTTATTGATATAAACACACGCTTTCCCAGTTGTATATTTCCCAAAGTTTTTAAGTAATTCCTCACGCTTCGTCTCACCAGGTGCAAAATACAAACTAATTTTTGCCTTACGTGGTGAAAAGCCAACCAAAGGGGCATCTCCCTCATGACCAGATTCATATTTATAGTGATAAGAACCAAAACCAATGATACTTGGCCCCCACATTTTTGCCTCATAACCTGTCGTTTCAGTAAAGATATCAATTAATTTATACGCATCTTCACGCTTTTTCGGATTGTCTACTTGTTCAATAAACTCCATGACACTGTGCTCAGTTTCTTTTGTTTTTTGTTGATAACTCAATTGGTTCACTCCTTTGTTATATTTTAGTGAATATTGGTATGAAGGACAAATAACAGGCTTTTGTATTAATTAATACTCTTTCAATCCTTCCTTTCCTGCTATTTTGTTGCTTTTTCTCCAAATAAAAAAGGAGAGCAGCTCTACTCTCCTTCTTCTACAACTATGATATATCCATGTTGCTGCGGGCCGTCCTCGTATACTTCGCGAGAAACTATGTAATAGTTTTCCTTACTTTCGTCACTGATGACTAATTCACTTGGACTTTTGTCCACTGCTGCTGCTTCTAAGCTAAAATATGGCAATCCAAGTGTTGAACTATCAAATGGCATGGTTATCCCTCATTTCTATCTATTAAGATGTACATTCCCTTTGTAAAGTATAACAAATTTTTCCCCTTTGTTGTCCTAATGATTTTTCTTTAATTTCAAGTTATGGTACTCTCTTAAAAGAAAAATGAAAACGTTTTGGAAACGGGGGATTATTATGAACGTATTATGGGATTTTGACGGAACTCTTTTTGACACCTATCCAGCACTTGTCTCTGGATTCATCCGCTTAAGCCAACAAGATTTGGACCGTGATGAGGTTCTTAAATGGCTTAAAATTGATTCCAAGACTGCCTTTAAGCATTATGGAATCGGTGAGGAGCAGAGACTTGAATACCAAACTTTACATAATTATTATTCAAAGACAGAAAGCAAGCCATTTGAACACTTAAAGGAAGCATTATCCTCTGTGGAGAATAATATTATTGTGACACATCGTGATAAGGAATCCACTGTATTTCTGCTTGAGAAATACCAATTAAAAGACTACTTTAAAGACATTGTTTCCGTGGAGGAACAAGGATTTACACGAAAACCACACAGCTCCTCATATGAATATGTATTAAAAAGTTACCAAATTGATTTGGTTGTCGGTGATCGTGAGTTAGACTTAATTCCCGCTCGCAAATTAAAGATTAAAACATGCGCCTTTCAGAATCAAAACATTGAGGCGGATTTTCATATTGACAGCTATGCCGATTTTATTCCTGAAGTTCTAAACCGCCTTTAGGTTTTTATTAAAATTTTGAAACTTTATTGAATTTCATTCGTACAAGTATATATAGGTAGGATGAATGGCAGAATAAAAAAAATTATGATAGAACGGAAGATCGATATTGGGCTCTAATATTTTACTTATTGGACATTATGTTTTTGAGGCTTATTATTGGTTAATTTTAATATCCATTTTTGGTTCTTGGTTTCCTAAGTTTCAAGAAACCAAACTTGGGATCTGGATTGGCAAGTTGGTCGAACCTTATTTAGGCTTGTTCAGAAGGTTTATTCCACCACTTGGTCCAATTGATTTTTCACCAATTATTGCATTATTTGCCTTTCAATTTATCCGGAGATTTGCAATCGAAGGTCTTCGCCAATCATTAAATGTTATTGGTGTATAAGGCAAAAGAAAAGGAGCTGCGCTGCAGCTCCTTTTTTCTATATCATCAATATTTCCCTTATATCCTCTTCAGTAAGGGTAGACATGACTTTCTCATCCGAATCAATAATTTCTTCGATAAGGTGTCTCTTCTTTTCTTGCAGTTCATTCATTTTTTCCTCAATCGTCCCGCGTGCTACCAGCTTGATGACCTGGACGATATTTTTCTGACCCATTCGATGGGCCCGGTCTGCCGCCTGTTCCTCAACAGCAGGATTCCACCATGTGTCATATAAAATGACGGTATCTGCACTCATTAAATTCAAGCCGGTTCCTCCTGCTTTCAAGGAAATGAGGAACAAATCACGTTCACCTCGATTAAATCGCTCGCAGATTTCTACTCTTTCTTCTGATGGGGTCTGTCCATCCAGATAGAAGTAGTTCATCCCTTTTGTGGTTAACTCCCTGCCGATTAATTCAAGCATCTTCGTAAATTGAGAAAAAATTAACACACGTCTTCCAGAGAGCTTTGATTCTTCGACAATCTGCAAGAGCTGTTCAAATTTTGCCGAATTCCCTTGATAACCATCTACAAATAAGCCTGGATGACAGCAAATCTGCCGCAGCCGCGTCAAACCTGCCAATATTCTGATTCGATTTTTGCGAATCGTATCTTTGTCGAGATGCTTTAACGTGTCGTGCCTTAGTTTCGCCAGATAGGCGGCATACAATTTCTTTTGTTCTGGGAATAGTTCAACCGATTCCAAAGACTCCATTTTTCCAGGAAGTTCAGCGAGGACATCTTCTTTTAACCTGCGCAGTAAAAAAGGACGGATTCTCCGCGCAATCGTTTTTCTTGAAAGCTTACTATATTCCTTTAACCCGAGAAACAGTTCTGGAAAAACAACATGAAAAATTGACCATAACTCCTCTAAGGCATTTTCCACTGGTGTACCTGTTAGCGCAAAGCGATGCTGGGACTGCAGTTTTTTTACTGCTCGGGCAGTTTGGGTCAACGGGTTTTTAAAAGCTTGTGCTTCATCGAAAAACACAGTATGAAACATTTGTTTCTCAAACCAGATGATCTCGCGACGCAGCAATGGGTAGGAGATTATCATAACATCAACATTTGTCTGTTCTTTCAGGAGTTGGGTCCGCTCTGCTTTCGTTCCATCAATGACAATGGCGTTCAATTGAGGAGCGAATTTCCTGCATTCACTCAGCCAGTTATAGGTTAACGATGATGGACAAACAACAAGGGCCGGCTGCCTATTTTTTCGAATATCGGACTGGACCGACACAATATACGCGATGCTTTGAATCGTTTTTCCAAGTCCCATATCATCCGCCAATATTCCTCCAAAACCATAGTAAGCCAGAGTTTTCATCCATTTAAACCCGTGTTTTTGATACTCTTTGAGAATCGGATCTACACTTGAAGGCACCTCAAACTCTAACTTGCCGGGATGGTGCAGGTGATCCAGAAACTGCCGAAAGGAGTCCTCTAGTTTGAAGGCATCACTAATCTCAACCGTATCAAGGAGTTGAAGACTTTGCTCGATTGGTAAATCCAATCCACTGGCAAGATCCCTATTTTTGGCTAGTGGTGAATAAAGAAAACGTTGGATTTCTTCAAATTCTCTTGTCTGAAGCGAGAGCAGCGACCCGTTTGGCAGACGATAATATTTCCGCTTTTCCTCTAAAGCCGCCAAAACTTCACGTATTTGTCTCTCAGGAATACCGTCCATTTCAAATTTGAATTCAAGCCAGTTGGTCCGTTCCCTTTTGACCCTTACCCTTACCTGTGGACGAAAATTCTCTCTCGAAATCCGATTTCGAACAGCTGTCGTTGCGTAAATCCGGACAAGGTTTTGGAGTTTGGGGACGACGTACGTTAAAAAATCATATTCCAGTTCTTCATTATGAAGAAAATATCCCCCGTCCGTCCTGGCAAACGCGCTATCCTCAAAAATCTGCAGGATTTCCTCTTCCTTTTCCACATCACGGATCACTAACGATCCTGTCGGGAGATCTCTATTTTCTAAAGGATTAATGATTGTATTTTCATAATGAAATTCGAGCCCAGCAAGCAGGCGGTTTTTCACACGGTCCAAGTAGAGTTTGGCTACTAGAGGTGTGGTCATCCATTGCTTCATGATTGCTTCGGCGATCGTAACTTGGCCTAATCTTTTTAATCCAGGCGCCACCTTTTCTAAAAAAAACTGGATTTGCTCTTCAGGAATCGGTATTTGACTCATTCCCGAGGCATCAAGCATCCTTTTCAGGTCGAAAAGACGTTTAAAGTCCTGCTCTACCAGTTGTTTTATTTTCCCTTCAAATAAAACAGAATGATAAGCTTCAAAGAAAATCATTCGCTGCAGATTTTTGACTCTCAGCTGATAGCCATTTCCATCCGCTCTAACAAAATCAAACTGTAAAGGCAGCCCTCCGTCAGACACATGCAGTCCCTGATAGACTCGGCCCTCATACTCCACCAGCACATTAGTTATCTTTCGTAGGAAAGAAAGCAGGCGTCCCCATGCGGATGATGGAATAAATAGCATTTGCTGTGTATTGATATTGTTATTGGTGTCAGGCACCGCATCCATATAAACTTTTTCATCAAGGACTACTTGGCAGAGTTGCTCGAGTACGTCATTGTATTCTTTTTGAAAGCAGTGCTGATTTGGGTCAAAATAAAATGAAATGGAAAGTTTGAAGGTCTTTCCTGCTCTCATCTGTTCCAGAAAGACACGGATGTTTTGTACTATGACGGATTCGAGTGTAACTTCAATCGTAAATAAATGGCTTCCATTGCCTATATCAACGGGTTTCAAGATAAACCCAATATCCAGCACGGTTCTTTTTTCAAAATGCAGTTGATGACTGCTAGACCGGACCGGCCGGTCGGTAAAAATATTCAATAACCCTTCAGTGAGTTCCTGATTGGTTGAATGAGCGGCGCTCGTGCTAGGGATCGTTCCTTTTTGTTGGTGCTCGTAAATGGCTAATAAAACGGCAGCAATATGCTGACAATCCTTTGAAAAAGAAGCCAGCTTCGGGCAGCTGCATTCCGTTCGAAGATCATCACCTGGACCAATCTCGATGGTTACATGAAAATCTTCATCACCTCTCACGGTTGCTTGACAGCGATGTGGGAGATATTGATGAAATATAACTTTATTCGTTTGATAAAAATACTCTCCCCGTTTGAAGGAGACAGTGCCACACATTTCTTTTATCCGTTTATGAGATAATGTTACGTTCAAGTGTCCTGCTCCCTCCTGAGGTTTGGGCTGTGCCCCCATTAAGATTTATAGAACATTATAGCATAACTACATTTTCACTTTCTCTCTTCTCTAAAAGATTGTTGCTTCCATAGATTCGCTCATTGAAACCCGAGATTCGCTCGTTAAAGCCTAATATTCGCTCGTAGAAGCCCAATATTAGCTCATAGGACTTTAAAATTCACTCATAGACTGGATAAACCATAAAAAAATCCTGAACTTTCAAAATTTTAAGTGTAATTTTACACAATATTTCTTTTTTTGTGATTTACTCATTGCTTTGTAACAACTTTATTCATGAAAACTGCCTTTACTTTTGAATGAAAAAACGCCTGCCCTTATAGAACGGAGGGCAGACGCTTAATTATGAAAATCTATTCTTCAAAACCAACTCTCATTGTATCCGGATGGGAACCTGCGCGGCTATCTTGATTTAATCCATCGATTTTTTCCATATCCTCAGCGGATAATTCAAAATCAAAAAGATCGGCATTTTCGATAATACGATGTTCTTTGATCGATTTTGGTATAGTCACTACACCATGCTGCAGATCCCAGCGCAAGATCACTTGAGCAACAGATTTATTATATTTATGGGCAAGGTCTTCCAGAACTGGTTCATTTAGAAGCTGCCCTTGTTTTAACGGCGACCATGCTTCCATTTGAATGCCTTCCTTTTTACAGTAAGCAAGCAATTCTTTTTGGGTTAAATGTGGATGGAATTCTACCTGGTTTACCATTGGTTTAATCTCTGCGGTACTGATTAAATCTTCTAGATGATGAACAAGGAAGTTACTTACACCAATGGCGCGGACACGGCCATCTTTATAGAGTTTTTCCAATGCCTTCCATGTATCTTTATACTTATTTTTTCCAGGCCAGTGGATTAAATACAGATCCAAATATTCAAGTCCGAGCTTGTTAAGACTAGTTTCAAAGGCTGCTAACGTCGATTCATAGCCTTGATCAGAATTCCATACCTTAGAGGTGATAAATAATTCTTCACGCGGCACGCCTGATTCTTTAATGGCCTGACCTACGCCTTCTTCATTTTTATAGATAGCGGCAGTATCAATACTAATATAGCCATTCTTAATGGCTGCTTTAACGGATTGAACGACCTCTTCTCCTTCATTCACTTTGAATACACCTAACCCCACCCATGGCATTTTTACACCATTATGTAATGTAGTAGTGTCTTTTAAATTTGTTGGCATCAACATTTCCTCCTTTTTATTATGGCTGTGTAAAATTGTCTGTTGCTTTCCGTTCCAGGCACTTCGCTTTCCGCGGGCGTGCCGGGGAGCCTCCTCGTCGCTTTGCTCCTGCGGGGTCTCCCCTGCCCCGTACTCCCGCAGGAGTCTTCGTACCTTCCACTCCAATCAACAGAGTGCAAAAATCAACATTAACCTTTAACACAACCTTTATTAAAAATCGAAAAAAAGACGAAGGGTCTTGGTTTCGATATTTGAAAATCACTCTATGGGTTACAGTTTATCTTCCTCTAGCGGCCTGAACTTTTTCAATATACTGTTTTGCATACTCAGTAATTTTGTTAAAATCCCCTGTTTTTGCTGGTGCCAATAGATTACCGCCTACTCCAACGGCTACGCACCCATTCTTAATCCACTGTTCAACATTGTCTAAGCTGACTCCACCAGTTGGCATAATATTTATTTGTGGAAGCGGCGCTTTTACTGCTTTAACAAAATCTGGACCAAAGGCACTGCCAGGGAATAGTTTCACAATATCAACTCCCGCTTCTAATGCACGTTTCATTTCGGTGAGGGTCATACAGCCAGGCATATATGGAACTTGATAAAGATTGCATAATGTTGCCGTTTCCTGGTCAAAGGCTGGACTCACTACAAACTGTGCCCCCGCTAAAATGGCAATCCGAGCTGTCGCTGCGTCAAGTACGGTTCCTGCGCCAATCACTACATCATTATTATCTTGATAAAGGGCTGCTAATTCTTTAATCACTTCATCTGCGCCTTGGACGGTGAAGGTAACCTCAATCCCTTGAATACCGCCTTCTACACAGGCTTCTGAAATGTTAACAGCCTCTTCTTTTGAGTCTGCCCTTACAACCGCAACCACACCACATTCCGCAATTTTCGTTAAGATATTGATTTTTTTCATCATCGGAATCACATTCTTTCTACTTATTTTCTTTTCAAAAAAGTATTTTCAAATAGTTTTCATTATTCTTATTTAAATTTACAAAATCACACTCTTATCGTATCATATAATAGAACAGCGTTCCAAAAATATGAACTGAAAAACATTTAAAAGAGGTAGAAATCATGTCTAATGTTCAATCCCTTGAAAGAGCACTTACCATATTAAACAAGCTTTCTGAATATCCCGACGGCATCCAGATTACACGGCTAGCGGAGCAGGTTGGACTGACAAAAGGTACTCTTCATCGATTGTTATCTACATTATCGAATATGAATTATGTTGTTAAAGATGAAGAGACCGACAAATATAAACTTGGCTTACAAGTCCTCTTTCTTTCAAGAAACCTTTTAAACAACTCAAATATTGTCACGATTGCTAAACCATTTTTAGAAAAATTATCACAAGAAGTGAATGAAACCGTTCATTTATGCATAGAAGACCGCGGCGAAGTAATTTATATTGATAAAATTGAAAGCAATCAAACCATTCGAATGTATTCGCGCATTGGCAGCAGAGCTCCTATGTACTGTACCGCTGTCGGAAAAATATTACTTTCTGATATGAATCAGGACAAATTTGAAGAACTCGTTTCAAACATTACCTTCATTCCTAAGACACCAACAACAATCACATCAAAAGAAGAATTGATTAAAGAAATCGAAACGGTGAAGGCCAAAGGTTATGCGTTAGATAATGCTGAGAATGAAGAAATGCTTAGATGTATCGCCTCGCCAATTTACGACCATAAAGGCAAGATAATTGCCAGCTTTAGTATTTCAGGACCTAATAACCGAGTTACCATGGATTTGATCAACCATACATTAATTGACAAAATGAAACAGTATAGTATCGCTATTTCAAGAAACCTTGGGTATACAGGTTCTTAAACAAGATAATTTAAAGGTAAAGAAAACCAGATAAATCGGATTTTCTTTACCTTTGGCTGTGTTAAACTTGTCTGTTGATTTCCGTTCCAGGCACTTCGCTTTCCGCGGGCGTGCCGGGGAGCCTCCTCGTCACTTTGCTCCTGCGAGGTCTCCCCTGCCCCGTACTCCCGCAGGAGTCTTCGTGCCTTCCACTCCAATCAACAAAGTGTCAAAATCAACATTAACCTCTAACACAGCCTTACCTTTAATATTCTCTTCTATTAAAGCTTCTCCAAGGATTCTTCAATAAAGGCTTCTAAGTTATCTCGATTCGGTAATCCATCGTTATCCCCAGGGGACATTACCGCAAGCGCACCGATAGCTGCTCCGCGTTTTACCGCTTCCTTCAAAGGCAAACATTCTAATATCCCGCTGACCACTCCAACGGCAAATCCGTCACCAGCACCTACCGTATCAACGACTTTCTTTACCGGAAAACCCTCGGTGTAGAATTGCTCACCTTGTGAGCTGGTGAACGCCCCTGCGGCCCCGAGCTTAATCACGACAGTTTTTACACCGGCGGCGTGATAATAAGCTGCTATCTCATGAACGTCTTCTTTTCCCGTTAACAGTTTCCCTTCCTCAATGCCTGGAAGAACAATGTCTGAACGGCAGGCCAAGTCGTTAATGACCCGAACCATTTCTTGTTTGTCTGCCCAAAGGCCCGGACGCAAGTTAGGATCATACGAAATTTGCACACCGCGCTCACGAGCCACCTTCAAGAGCTCATAAACCATCTCTCTACACCCTGCTGATAATGCGGGGGGAATACCCGTTAAATGAATATGGTCAAATCCATCCCAATTCAAATGAGCGATTGTTTCCAAGTTCATATGCGAAGCTGCTGAATTCTTTCGGGCTGAAAACACTTCTGGGTCACCGCTCACTACCTTTTCCTTCCACTGCATTCCAGTTAAATAGTCTGCGTGATACGTCACATATGTGGTATCAATCGCATTCTGCTTCAGAAATGTTTCAATATTTTTGCCAAACGGGTCCAGCCCTAATTGGGTAATATAGGTGACTTCATGCCCCAAGCGTGACATCCCAATCGAAAAGTTAACCTCTGCACCTGCCACAAAACGATCAAATCGATCAACAGTTTCTAGGGAACCCTCTTGGTCTGCTACAAATAGTGCCATCGGTTCTCCAACAGTCATAATTCTACTCATACGATCCTCCCCTTAATTGAAAGAGAGACATACATTATGTCTCCCTTGATTTACTTATCAAGCCGTGGCTTTATTTCCGCCCGGCATAACTGGTTCATTTTTTTTCTTTTTCATGTATTGCGACCAATAGGCCGTTAAAATTGGAACTAATATCGACGTTACGATAACAGACGCTGCACACAACGCCGTTGTAGATTGTGCAACTGGCAGAAATTCAGGTTTCATCGTAGCAATGATCATTGGATTGGCCACTGCAGCACCTGCTGTACTTGATGCCGCAAGTCCTGCCGTACCGTTTCCGCCACCGATAAACTTATCAGCAAGCATTAATGGAATGCCTGTGATAACGATTACAAGAAGACCCAATAAAATTCCTGCCAGACCTGTCTTCGCAATTACCGTCAAATCAATCGAGTTACCTAGAGCAAAACCAAAGAATGGAATCATGGTATGTGTCGCTTTACTGAAAAATTCACGGAAATCTTTATCCAAGTTACCAAGAATAAACCCTACTAAGAAAGGTAAGACAGCGCCTACAAATGCTTGTGGTTGGAATGCCGCCAACCCAGTTGAACCCAGAATTAACATGGTCACTAGTGGACCTGATTCAAGTGACATTAGGACAAACGCTCCGGCTTCTTCTTTACTGCCATACTGCTGCATAATGGAAGCATATAAGCCTCCGTTTGTCATATCCATGCACGCGATTAAAGCAAGAACAGAGAATCCTGCAAAAAAGCCAGTTTGAATCCCGCCATCTGGGATAAACATAGCAGCAACGATGGCAACGATCCATGCAACCGCTATCTTTGTTAACACAAGTGTTCCTGATTTCCGTAAAACCGTACCTGTTGCCTTAATATTGATTCCTGCACCCATGCAGAAAAACCAAACAGCTAGAATTGGTACAGTACCGGTCATTAACCCATTCGTAAATGAACCAAAATACTCACCAGACTTTGGTGCAAGCGTATGAATAATTGCACCTAAAAATAATGGAACCAGCATAAGACCACCAGGAATTTTTTCAATCGTCTTCATAATTTTCATAATGGCATATCATACCTTTCGGTTTATAATGGGTAATTTTTTTAGTAAAAAAGTGTCGAGACATGCTTGTTTTGTTCCTGAAACAAATCATGACAATCAAAGGCGGCTGGATTTAAACGATATTGACTTTGAACCGCCTCTGTCTTTAAATCACTAATTCCTTTTCCCGGCTTAACGGGCTAACCAACCACCGTCAACTGCTAGAATATGTCCATTCATATAATCGGAGGCTTTACTAGATAAGAAGACAACTACACCCATAAGATCTGACGGGTCAGCCCATCTTCCAGCTGGAATACGAGAGAGTATTTCTGCATTCCGACCCTCATCTGCACGAATTGGCGCTGTATTGGCTGTAGCAATATATCCTGGTGCAATCGCATTGATTTGGATATTGTAATGTCCTAATTCGTTAGCGAATGCCTTTGTAAGACCCGCAACCCCATGCTTACTTGCTGTGTATGGAGGAATAAATTTACCACCTTGGAAGGACAGCATTGAACCAATGTTGATAATTTTTCCGCTTTCTTGCTTAGCCATCACTCTAGCAACCTCTTGACTTAGAAAATAGACTGCGTTCAGGTTAATATCCATAACCGCATCCCAATCCTCTTGTTTGTAATCTAGTAATGGCGTACGACGGATGGTTCCTGCATTATTTACGAGAATATCTATTTTCCCATAGACGTTCAGACACTCATCTACGATATTTTTAATATTTTCTCTTACCGTTAAGTCTGCTTGATGAAAATGAACTGTGCGTCCAGTCTCTTCGATTAGAGCTCTAGTTTCATCCCAGTCTGTATTGTGGGAAACAACAAATAAATCTGCTCCCGCTTTCGCTAATGCAATCGCATAGCCTTGACCAAGTCCGGTATTTCCTCCTGTCACAATCGCAACCTTACCTGTTAATGAAAAAAAGTCTAGTGAAAAATCTCTTAAACTCATTAGTTAGCACCTCTTCTTTTTTGTCTTCTCATTGGCAGTTACAAGTTATCTCAGTTGATCCATGGTGACTTGATCCATATCGTTATAGGTTTTATTTTCTCCGGCCATTGCCCAGATAAAGATATAGTTACTTGTTGCATTGCCGCAATGAATCGACCATGGCGGTGAAATAACCGCTTGTTCGTTCTTCATTACCAGATGACGTGTTTCGGTTGGTTCCCCCATCATATGGAACATTCTTGCATTTTCGTCCAAATCAATATATAGATAGACTTCCATTCTGCGGTCATGTGTATGTGTTGGCATCGAATTCCATACGCTTCCCGTATTTAATTGCGTCAAGCCCATCACAACCTGGCAGCTTTGGATTCCTTCATTATGTATCATGCGGCGAATCACTCGATCGTTTGCATTTTCTAGTGACCCTAATCGGTCGCCTTCAATATCTTTAAAGGCTGCGTGTTGGACGGGATACTCTTTATGAGCTGGTGCAGAGAATAAATAATACTTCGCTGGGCTTACAGTGGATTCACTCGTGAACAGTAACTCTTTCTTTCCTAATCCAACATATAAGCAATCTTTGTTGTCCATTTGATATGTTTCGCCATCCACAGTGATCTTCCCGCTTCCACCGACATTGAAAATACCCACTTCTCTGCGCTCCAAGAAGTAATCAGCTTTGATTTGGTCATACCCCTCTAAAGAAATCGTCTCTCCCATCGGTGTGATGCCCCCAACGATGGCGCGGTCTTCCATCGTATATACAAGTTTGATTTCGCCTGGCACAAATAATTCTTCAATTAGATAGTGTTTGCGAAGTTCCTCGGTCGTAAATGTTTTTGCATGGTCTGGGTGTGTTGAGTACCTTGTTTCCACAATATCCACTTCCTTATATTTAATAGGTTTTCTCTTGAGTATTTTTTGTTCCACATCGTGGTACGATGTTTCATAATTTAATTATAGCGTTTTCATTTGCAAATGGCTAGTAGTAATTTGTCAAAATTGTGAATTTTAAATTTTAATGATTATTACCAGAACTTTTGGTAAAATCATGTAAAAGTATTTTTGGAGGATTTTTATTATGATTAACTACCCGCATTTAAAAAAGGGAGCTGCCATTGGAGTAACTGCACCGTCTTCAGGTGTGCCCGCACCACTACATGAAGTCATTAAACAAGCATGCTGCCGGATGGAGCAAAGAGGATTCAAGGTGGTTTGTGGAGAAACAACTTGGACTCAAGACAAAGCTAAATCAGCTCCAGCATTGATCCGTGCAGCTGAATTTAACTTAATGATGCAAAACAGTGATATTGACATTATCATTCCACCCTGGGGCGGAGAATTATTAATCGAGATTCTCGAACATATAGACTTTGAAAATATTAAAAACAAGTGGGTTCTGGGCTATTCCGATGTAAGTGCGCTTTTGCTTGCGATTACCTTGAAAACAGGTATAGCTACCGGTCATGGAACAAATCTCGTAGATTTAAGAGGAGAATTGATGGATGAAACGACCGCCATATGGGAGTCTGTTTTATCAACGAACATAGGTGAATCAATTACTCAGTTTTCCTCTGACCATTATCAGAAAGAATGGCAGCATGCTAATCCCTCACCCTGTGTCTTTCATTTAACCGAACAGACGGTTTGGAAAGTTGTCGGGAACCAACCTGTTAAGATCGAAGGGCGCTTGCTCGGCGGGTGTGTTGACATTATTAGGCATCTTATCGGGACACCATTCGGTGATGTAGAAGCTTTTAGAAAAAAACATATAAGCGGAGAGCCTGTTATTTGGTATTTAGAGAATTGTGAAATGAATACTGCTGATTTGCGGAGATCCTTAGTCCAAATGAAATTAGCTGGTTGGTTTGAAAACTGTTCAGGCCTAATGTTTGGACGGAGTGAAGCCAATAAGCCCGTTGAAAGCTATACGGTGGAAGATGTTTATCAAGACCTTGCTAATGAGCTTAAAATACCAATTATTTATGACATTGACTGCGGGCATCTCCCACCACAAATCACCTTCATTAATGGGGCTTATGCTGAAGTGGAAGTTGCCGCAGGTAAAGGTGCCGTTTTACAATTTTTCCGGCCGTAATTACAACAGTTGTCAGCATGACATTCGGACAGCCTTTTCCGATTTTTCGCTTCTCCTGTCCGAGTAACTGAAATACCTACTTTCCAATTTATAAAGTGGACCTTAGAAATGATACATAAAAGACCAAATCACCTGCGATTGATCTCTATTTAAAATGCTATTTGTATTTCTCAACAAATATGAAAGTAACTACTTTACTTGTATACCGGTTCCTTTTTCTTTACTAATTCATAGTAAAGGGCTGTGCATGTCTGAACCACCAAAAAAACGACCACTGAATACTTAATACTATAACCATGCTGATAATGAGTTAGTCCCATAAAGCCTGAGACTCTTTCCATTAGTAAGCCTACACAGCACCAACCGAGCACATATAATATAAATGTTTTCCTACTGATTTTAAATCTTTCATAAAAATAAATGAAAAAATAGCTGAAAGGTGCAAATAAAAAATAGCTAATCAAATCGAATAGTTCATATTTGTTGGAATCATTGACTTTATAATAATCAAGCAACCCTCCGCCGATCGTGAAATCAAACAAGGTAGAGCTTGCGAATCCCCACACTAAAAATAAAATGGTAATCGATGTAGGTAATTTTTTCGGAAATAGGAAAAATGCCAAATAGGCAACAGCCAGCATAATTAAGATATAGATCTCATTTTTCAGCAAAATGGGATAGGTTGAATCATTACAGCGGGCACGCAAAACACATCCCTAAACTGAAATCATATAATCGCCTGGCCATACAGGGTACATTGAAAGGAACGGAACCTATGAAATATAAGATTATTGAAAGAGATCGTTTTAAAGTTGTTGGAATCAAGCGCGAATTATCATGTGAGAATGGTGAGAACTTAACGGAGATCCCCAAAATGTGGGCTGATGTTCATACCGATGGAACGAACGATTTATTAATCAAGGTGAATAATGGGGAAATTAATGGCGTCCTTGGTGTATGTGCTGAAAAACGAGGCACTCAGGTGCAATTAATGGATTACTGGATTGCTACGGAACATACTGGTGAAACGCCTGAAGGTTTATTGAATCTTGAGATACCTGCTTCTAAATGGGCCGTATTTGAAGTTCACGGCGCAATGCCCGATGCTATACAAAAAGTGTGGCAACAAATATATAGCGAATGGTTCCCTTCCAGTCATTACAAGCATGCTGGCACACCTGATTTAGAAGTCTATTCCGCCGGAGATCCTTGGAGCCCTGATTACTACTCTGAAATCTGGATTCCTATAAAATAAAGAATATGTTTCTGATTAAACGTTTGGTTAGCTCTCCAAGCCAGGTATACCAAGGATTCCGGCGATTTGATCAGACGTTTGATTAGTCTTTAACCAAAAATTTACTAATGATTAATATTTAGTTCATATTTTATTAATAATATGGAGATATAGTATTTATTAGAGGGGATAGCACGCGTGGCTATCATGGTATTAGGCGTAGGCGGAGCCGATACCTTAGGAAGAGCTCCAGCTAAACAGTTGCTCCCTTAAATATGTAGTCTATTACTTCCTTATTTGTAAATACGAAAACTCAACGGGAGTGCACCTCTTCATAGAAGGAGGTGTGTTCTTTTTTATTAGCAAAGAAGAAGTTTATTCCATCAAACGTTTGATTAGTTAGTTCACCCCTACATAATGGATGACCACGTTTTAATCAAACGTTTGATTAGTTTTCAAAATGGCTCCGTTTGTTTGAATGAAACAAACATTCGTTGACTGTTAACTCTTTTCCTGAACGTCAGTGGGTTTTTCCCACAGTTCAATCCATCTGCCTTCAGGATCAGAAATCCAAATAAATGTTCCAAATTCACTTTGCTCCGGCTCCTTCAAAAGAGGAACCCCGCATTGGTTAAGATGCTCAAGACACTCAGCCATATTGTCAATTTGAAAATTCAACATAACAGATTGCTCTTGAGGAAAATATTCGTTATCCTCTGTAAAAAATGAAAAGGCTGTTTTATTCTCTGCTCCAGGAGTAATAATTGTCATATTCCAATCATTGTCCATAGGGATACCTAGAACGTCGTTATACCATTTTTTTAAAGTTTCTATATTTTTTGATCTCCAAAAGATGCCGCCAAATCCTAATACTTTCATTTTTCCACCCCTTAAATTTAAATACTATACCTTTTAATTTACCCCTTTAATAATTCAAGATTCATTCAACTAATTCCTGTCACTAAATGATTTTTATAGTTTAATACAAAAAAAGCTTGAGGATCATAATCCCCAAGCTCTCATATTCACTATTTACCAATAAACTCCTGTGTCCAATAGTTCCCCTGCGCAACATAACCTACACCAATATAATTGTAGTTCGGGCTGAGAATATTCTTACGGTGTCCTTCACTATTCATCCAAGCTTTGACTACTTCTTCAGGAGTTCGCTGGCCCTTGGCAATATTTTCACCTGCATAACGATAGGTAATCCCATACTTCTTCATCATATCAAATGGTGAACCGTATGTTGGGCTTGTATGGCTAAAGTAACCATTTGCAGACATATCACGTGATTTTTCATGAGCCATTTTGCTAAGTGTTACATCCACTTTAAGGGCCGGTAAGCCATTTTTAGCCCGTTCTTGATTGGTTAAATCAACTACTTTTTGCTCATAAGCACTTAAGGTACTTGTAGTTTGTGTAGTAGCTGTCTCGGTTGCCGGTTGTTGCTGCACAGACTGTGGAGCAGTTTGAGCAGGCTCCTTTGTTTCGACCGTTTGATTCGGTTGAGTTTGAGATGGCTGCTTTCCAGCATTTTGTGAAAATGAAACTCCTAAACTAGCAAGATATTTCTCCATGACACTAGTAAGCTCGTTCAAACTTGTCCCTTGGTATACATAGACTTTTTCCTGTACCGAAGGGCTATTAGTGGCAGCGTGGGCCTTATGTAAGACCGGATTTGACATCATTAATGCCGCTGCAGCTGCAACAGTAAGAATTGCTTTTTTCTTCATCATTGATTCTTCCTCCTATTTCGACAATTTGCCGTTTTTCCACAAATTCATCGTAACATATGATTTTTGTCATATTTAAGGAAGGATTTTACAACAGAATGGAAGATCCATTCTAGTAGAAACTTTATCTCAAGCTATCCTTATTCTTTAAGTCTCTTTCTCTATCAAGGTAAAACAGTTCTTTTTGCACCATTTCCAAATTAAGGAATAACTTCTAATAATTATAGTGAGAATTAATATTGACACCTCTTGCAAAGAGCACCCTTCTTAACAAATATTTCAAAAAGGTATCGTGTTTTACATTTATTTATTAAGAATAACCGGAGTAAGTGCTTCACTACCTGTTAAAACACCCAGCATATTATCCGCTGCCAAATGAGCCATCTTCATTCTAGTTTTTACACTTGCACTTCCAATGTGAGGCAGGGTTACCACATTCGGCAGCGTTAATAATGGATGATCCGTTGGTACGGGCTCTTGTTCAAACACATCCAGTCCGGCGCCCCAAATCTCTCCATTTTTCAATGAATGATATAATGCTTCTTCATCAACGATCCCCCCTCTTGCGGTATTGATCAGAATGGCTTCTTTTTTCATAAGCGACAATTCTTCTTTACCGATTAAGTGGTGGACTTCAGAACTGTATGGCAGCAGCAGGCACACAAAATCAGATTGCTGCAACAAGTCCTTCATTTCTCGGTAGTGAATCCCGAGCTTTTCCTCCGTTTCCCGTTTCCGTGTCCGATTATGATAAAGAATGTTCATATCAAAACCTTGCGCCCGCTTAACGAGAGCTTCGCCAATTCTGCCTAATCCAATAATCCCCAGGGTAGCTCCATAAATATCCTGTCCAGTCATTTGCATAAGGGACCAGGCGCCCCATTCCCCACTGCGTAAGTATTCAGATCCCTCGACGACTCTTCGTGCTGAAGCCATTAATAGGGCAAACGTTAAATCAGCGGTCGTTTCGGTTAAAACACCAGGCGTGTTGGTAACGACAATTCCCCTCTCCGTTGAGGCTTGAATATCGATATTATTATAGCCAACCGCAATGTTACTAATGACTTGTAACTGTTTCGCTTGATTTAGCACCTCTACATCAATCTTTTCTGTTAATAGACAGATCAGCCCGTCTACTTCTTCTATTTCTTTTAATAACACCTCCCGAGGAACCGGAACATTTTCTTCATGCCACATCTTCACATGAAATTGACTTGAGAGTTTATCAATAATTTCCCCGGGGAGTTTTCTCGTAATATAAATCGTTTTTTTCAAAAATACCTCCACCTTTCAGCATACACATGATTTAAGCTGTAAACATTTCTAAGAAATGTTCAATAACAAGCGAAGACATCCCTAGTGCGGGAGCATTTTTTCCTAAGGAAGAGAGCAATAGTTCCTGATTGTTGCTAAACATGTCATTACTCCTTGAGGAAATAGAGTTTCGAATCGAGTTCATAACCATAGGCAGGGCTTCAACTATGTCATTCCGGATAATAACTGCTTTCGGGTTAAATGTATTTATAATACTTGTTAATCCAATTCCAAGGTAGAAACCGAAGTTTTGTAATCCCATTAATATATCAGGATCATTTTGGTTAGCGCGATTAATTAGTTCCTGGCTGGAAGTGACGCGATTATTTTGTTGAAAAGGCTGCAGTAATGCTTTTTCGGAGGCGTATAATTCCCAGCACCCTTTGTTGCCGCAACTGCATTTGAGTCCGTTATAGTCGATGGTTAGATGACCCATTTCACCAGCGAACCCATTAACCCCTCGATATATATCATGATTAATGACAATACCAATTCCGATTCCCGTCCCGATGCTCACATAGATTAAGTTCTCGTAATTTTTAGCTGCCCCAAAGACTTTTTCTCCATAGGCACCGGCATTCGCTTCATTTTCAATAAAAACAGGTACTTGAAATTCCTTTTCGATATCAGCTTTTAAGTCTAGTTGATAATTCCAATCGATGTTCGGTGTGAAAATAACCTTTTGCTCTGTACTGACTAGACCAGGTACGCATACCCCAATACCAATCAAACCATAAGGAGATTCTGGGATTTGATTGCTAAGTTCCTTAATCATTGAAAATAATAAATCTTTGTTGGAATCAAGAGAAGGTTCCTTTAGATGATGGAATTGATTTGCGACGATGTTTCCTTTTAAATCTGTTAGAATTCCATTGATAGATTCAACGCCGATATCAATTCCGATGGAATAACCGGCATTTTTATTAAAAACAAGCATCACAGGCTTTCTTCCGCCGCTGGATTGCCCTTGTCCAATTTCAAAAATCAGTTTCTTTTCTATTAATGTATTAACTTGGGAAGATACAGTCGATTTATTTAATCCTGTTATTTCTGATAATCTTGCCCTCGAGATGGGAGAATTAGAAACAATTTCATTCAGTAATACCTTCTGGTTCATTTTCTTTACTAAGATTTGATCCGCGATCATCAAAAGTTTACACCCCGTTTGTATAATGCTTGAATTAAGCCACCATTTTATTCTGGTCATTTATTACTATTATAAATCAATTGTAAGTTAAATTACATTTCTATTGTAAAAAACTCTTGAATTAATATATTTAATTAGTTTATCCAAACAACAAACTAATTATTAATAAAAGGACTAATTATCCAGCCCTCGTGTTTGTTTTATTATTAGAAATTGAAATTAGTCTTAAATATTCGAGAAGAATGGCAGGATGATTAAGCAAAGACAAAGAAAAAATATGGCCATTGCACCTATTTTTTCTTTGTCCTTCCACATGGAAACGCCGAATCCTATGGTATAAACAATAATTAAAAATAGACTCATGTAAATAAATATTTTCAACTATGTCCCCACCCTTGGAGGTTTTTTTGTTCTTTTACCATAATCAATAATTTCAACATCTACTTTCACATGAATGTCCGCTTTCTGATATGATTTTCCCCAATTGAATTTTTTATATTCTTGAATCGTCCCAAAGTATTTTCGGGCATACATGGATAATGGATATGGTACACCTTTAAATTTTGTTTGTGTTTTTTTTAACAACTTTTCGTTCAGTGTTTCTATATGAGCAGCTATTTGTTTTTTTACGATTAGTTGATTTTTTTTCTCCGTATAGTTAACCATAGATGGGTTTGATATAATTTCTATCTTTAAAGGAATGGTTATAAAAATCTTTGGCCTTTGACCCTTTAAGTCCATCTTCACTTTATTATTTTCTGTTTTCATAATTCTTGCTGCAAACTGCAACTTGTCTTTTGAAAAAGGATCAGGTATATCAACCAATATATCTTGGATACTTGTTGAATCATCTAGAATATTAATATTGCGTGTTTCTTGACCGGTTAGCTTATTAATCATCACGCCATTCTTGAAGACAGCTGACCCAATAAACTGTGTAGCTCCCACTTCGCCTGTAGCATTCAATTGCCCTGCCATGTATTCATCTTCACTTCTTACCTCGGGATTCTTTTCCTTATTGGCTGTTGTGTACATCGCCAAATAGAAATCTGTCCCTCTTTCCAGCGTTTTAAAAAAACGAAAGAGGGTGGAATCTGGGATGAACCCATTATCAATTCCGTGATCAATCATGAATTGAAAGTATTTATGTGGTCTTGTTTCCATTTTCGGCCGATTACGTATAAAATACTCACTTGCATTTTCTTTAGATATGGCTAAATAGCAATCCAAGCGAATGTCTTTATCCTTTAAGATGTCGTAAAACTTCTTAATAAAATCTTTGTCATGTGCATATTCCTCGGAGACAACAATAATCTTTAATAGTTCATAACTAATATCCCGGGAGATTACGGAATTGCCTGTAGCCTTCGCCGCAATGAAATCATTGGCATCAAACGTGACAATTTCCCGCGGCTTTTCGGTTGACCCGCCACCGCCTTGAATACTGCCTACTTCCGCATTGGCTAATAACATGGTGACTTTGATTTTCCCTTCAACTTTGGAGCGATCTAATCCTAGTCCGATCACATAGGCTTTGTCTTCAATTTCTTGACGATCCCAACAACCTGTTAATAAACAAACAATGAGGAAAAACAACAATATTCTACATACTGCCTCTGTTTTTTTCATGTTTAAATTCTCCCTTTAGCAGTGCAGCCAGCCATAAAGTGATCGAAACAACCAAAAATGTAGGACCAATAGCACTTCTTAAAATCGGTTTCAGTTGGAGACTTATGTCATAAGGTGATTCCGGAATGGATCCAATCAATAAATAAATTGCTGCCAGTGCTGGAATGAGGAATTCAAAATTTTTAATTTTAAATAGTTGACCGAACATAAGTGCATTTATGTACAAAAATGCGGAAAAACGAATAAATGCCGCCATTAACCAAGTAACGAAAAATACAATTTCGATATTCGGAAAAAAAGTCCCAATTGAAATAAAACGAATCGCTGTGTGGAATGGATAACCAACTCCTCTTAAAGAGACATCAAACATACAAATGAAAATGATAATACCCACACTTAATTGGATGCTGACGTAAACTAAGGCAATCCACGTGCCTTTTCGAAAATCTTTGTATGAGGTGATAGACGGTATAATCAAGGCAAACAGAAAAAACTCAGAAAAAAGGGATAGATTTAGGGTGCTTTGCTTCAATATTTCAAGTTTTCCAGGACCCCAAATGGGGAATAGAGATTGAATACTGCTATCTTGAGTACTTATTACGAACGAAAGGAACAAGAAAACGACTGCATAGTAAACAACCAGATAGGCAACTGATCCGATATGCTGAATTCCCTTTTTCGCACCATATACACAAACGCCCATTAAGATGGCATAGATGATGACCATCGGTGTCCTATTAAAATAAAACGTCCTTATGATCGTTGTATACGTTCTTGAATCGAACGAAATGGAAAATACATTGATAATAAATATTAGAAAACAGACAAAAAACCCCAGATATTTTCCGAGTAACTTTTGAATAACAGAAAATAGATTTTTGTTTTGATACAACGACATGGTCTTTAGTAATAAAAAGAGCGGGATAAAGGAGATTGCGGCTGTTATGATCGGGATCATCCATGCTGCGTTTTGGACCTTTTGAAACAGCGCAGTCGGTGTGTCTTCAGTTACTTTGGCACCAACCATTAAAATGGCGATGGACAGATATTCACGGATCCCTATTTTTCCAGGTTGCTGCTTCATAGGTTTTTTTATCCCTTTCTTTGTTTGACAGTATCCTTTGGATTTAAATACCCTGGGCGAAACCTTTCTTTCATGGGGACATGACGAATAATTAAGTCTTTTGAAGAAATAAAATGCGGCGTCATGGGTGCAAAGTAAGGAACTCCAAATGATTTTAATGAAGCTAAATAAAAAAGTCCCGGTATAAATAGAGCAACTGCGCCATAAATCCCCATAAAGGTTGCCGCTAGAATAAATAAAAACCGCGATATGCGAATAGCAAAATTCATGCTCACATCACTGATAATAAAAGAGCTTAAGCCGCTTAAGGCAATAACAATGATGACAATCGGACTAATAATATTCGCTTGAACAGCAGCCTGTCCTAAAATTAATGCACCGACAATCCCAATCGTTGGACCAATAGGGGTTGGTACACGTAGTCCCGCTTCTCGAATGAGTTCAAAGGCGATTTCCATCATTAAGATTTCAACGGTCGATGGAAAAGGGACACGTTCCCTTGTCCCGGCAATGGCCATTAACAAATCAGGCGGAATCATCCCTACATGATAATTTGTAATCGCAATATATAAGGGCGAAGCAAACATGGCGACAAACAAAGCTTGAAATCGCAAAAACCTGATGAAATTCCCATAGGGTGTGCGTAGATAATGATCTTCCGGCGAATGAAACATTGCCCAAAAGGTAGCAGGCAGTACCAGACAACTTGAAGAATTTGTCATTAATAAAACGATGTGACCTTCCTCGATGAAGGAGCTCGCCCGGTCAGGACGTTCTGTATATAATATGGACGGAAATAATGATCTTGGGCGCTCTTCTAAGTATTGCTCTAAAATACTTAGATCAAGAATTCTATCCGTATCGAGAGAAGCTAACTTGTCTTTTATCGTTTGAAGCAATCCATCATTTACTAGGTCTTTTTCATAAACCAAAAATACATCGTTTCTGGATCGTTTCGAAATAACCTTTGCCTCAACAATAAGATTTTCATTTCTTATCTTTTTACGAAGCAAGGAAATATTATCCATTACCTTTTCGTTAAAAGCTTCCTTTGCCCCTTTTACAATCACTTCATTATCGGATTTCTCTATGGGACGGCCTGTAATTTTCGTCGTTTCAAATAGGTAGCATTGAGTATCGCCATCCACAAAGAGTGCAGTGACTCCACCTGTAATAAATTCCGTAATTTCCCCAATATTTGTTGCGGTTCTTTCACTTGGGTAGGAAGTAATGTTTTGAATCTTACCTGACGGCTGAACATTACCAATTAATTTTTCCATGATGCCTTCTTGAATGCTTTGTGCGTCGACCATTGTAGTTATGTAAATGATAAAAGCACGGAGGTTAAGTGAACCGATGGTAAACTCACGTACCTTGATATCGATATTCTTTGGTATACTGAAAATGGACTTAAATGTTGCTAAATTTTGATCGTAACTACTGCTAATATCTTGTTTTTTTAATTCAATTTCCTGTGTATTAGACTGTTCACTAAATTGTGGTTCTGGATTGAGCTTCTTAAAAAACTGCTTTAAGATTTTTTTGTTCAAAATGAACCACCCCCTAATTTTTATATTGTTTTCCATTTTTAAGGGTATTTATGTACAGATTAGTAATGATTCGGGCATATTTAATGGTTGATTTTTATTTGTTTCCAGTTATACCATAGTAAGATGATGTCGCTGCTGTAAAAAGCAGTTATGTAATCATTCATATGGATTTAAGAACAGGGGTGGATCTATTATGAAAGGAAAAATCAGACTTGTTTTGACGATGCTCATTTTTGGGAGTATCGGGGTTTTTGTAAGAAAGATTGACCTGTCTTCAAGTGAAATTGCCTTCTTACGGGGTGTCATCGGATGTCTGTTTCTGCTTATTGCTAGTTTCCTTGTCAAACATAAGCCATCTTTTCAAGCACTTAAAGAAAATGCGCTTCTGCTTCTATTATCAGGTGCAGCAATTGGATTCAATTGGATTTTTCTTTTTGAGTCCTATCACTATACGACTATATCGAATGCCACGATAAGCTATTACTTCGCACCGATTTTTGTGATGATCTTAGCACCATGGATTCTTAAAGAAAAATTGACGAGCGTGAAGATTATATGCATTGCTTTGGCAATGATTGGTTTGTTTTTAATCGTTAATCCTGGTGATGGCGGCACAAGCGGATCACAGAATCATACGTTAGGGATTTTTTACGGTCTTTTAGCGGCAGCATTTTATGCTAGTGTGGTCCTAATGAATAAATTCATCAAAAATTTATCAGGTTTTGAAACAACGGTAGTGCAATTAATGGCAGGAGCTCTGGTTCTGTTTCCATATGTACTCTGGCAGGGTAATTTAAACCTGGGTAGATTAGACACAACCTCCATTATTTTCATCTTAATTCTAGGGATTGTACATACTGGTTTTGCTTATTTTTTATACTTTACTTCTCTCCAAGAACTAAAGGGGCAGACGATTGCGGTACTCAGCTATATCGATCCGATATCAGCCGTGATTATTGCCGCGATTTTCTTAAACGAAGGGATGTCACTAATTCAAATGATAGGCGGTGCTCTTGTCTTAGGCTCCACGTTCTTGAGCGAAAAACTGGAATTAAAAATCTCCAAAAAAGGTCAGACTCCCACTACTTCACCGTAATGGAAGGCTGACCCTTTTTTTAATCCTATTATTCTCCTATTCTTTAAGACTCCAATTCATTAGATGATCTTTCTAGCCCGTGTTGCGCCTCATAACTTAAATTATGTTATACTTTAGAAAGTTTGTCTACAGTGGAGGTTTAAGTAGTGGAGTTACTAAAATCAAATACCTATTCGAAATCAACTTACATCATATGGCTCATTATTGGGATTGTACTAATTGCCTTTAATTTGCGTCCTGCGATTACATCAGTAGGACCGTTAGTTGGAATGATTCAGAAAGATGTGGGACTAGCCCATTGGAGCGCGGGCTTATTAATGAGTTTGCCTTTAATTGTTTTTGCCATCATGTCACCAATTGTACCAAAGCTCGCCAACCGTTTAACAAATGAGACAGCTTTAGTAGTTGGTTTGATCTCTCTTTTAATAGGCATTGTCATTCGATCTATTCCCATGGCGTTTTTTCTTTTCACAGGTACTTTGTTTATTGGGGTCGGGATAGCGATTGGAAATGTCTTATTACCTGCGATTGCAAAGGACAAATTCCCAGACCAATTTGGGCTGATGACAAGTGTTTATTCAACATCCATGGGATTAGTTGCCTCCTTAGCATCCGGAGTTAGTGTTCCGTTAGCAGTGGGAATGAACCTTGGGTGGAAGGGTGCCTTAAACGTTTGGGGGATTCCCGCTGTCGCAGCGATTTTGGTGTGGATATTCCTTTCTAAATTTAATCAAGGAAATCAAAAGGAGATTAGAAAAGTCACTCCGAGCTCGAATCATGTCTGGCGTTCGCCGCTTGCCTGGCAAATCGCTATATTTATGGGGTTTCAATCTTTTTTATTTTATGTAACCATTTCCTGGTTACCTGAAATCTTACATAGCCATGGATTGAGTATGGAAACAGCAGGCTGGCTCTTGTCATTTAGTCAAATTGTCGGATTACCGGCTAGTTTCTTCATCCCTGTAATTGCTGGACGGTATCGTTCGCAAGTATGGATATCTTTTGTGTTAGGCATATGCTCTATCATTGGTTATGGAGGATTACTGTTAGGCTCTTCTTATCCGATTTTAATCGTAAGTATTATCATTATTGGAATCGCATTGGGAGGAACTTTTCCACTAGCTCTAAGTTATATTGGCCTCCGCTCTAAGAGTGCCGGCGAGGCAGCCGATTTATCTGGGATGGCACAATCAACGGGTTATATCTTAGCTGCCGTAGGTCCCTTGTTTATTGGATTTTTGTATGATTTCACCCATATGTGGATGATTCCGCTAATTACCTTAATCATAATCTCTTTCATCGTTATGCTGTTCGGGATGATGTCGGGCCGAGACAAATATGTGTAGTAGTGGGGAATACTAGATTAAATACTTGGCGCACGGTGACAGTCACTGTGCGCCATCATTTTATATTTTCTTCTTCCATTTAATGGACCCGCTATCACTGTGAGGATGACTATTCGACTTTAATCGTTTGTATTCATTCTCTAATTCTGTTAAAGAAAACTTCGAAAGCTGTTCCTCATTTTCAAATACTTTAAAGGTAAGCAATATATTTATTAATGTTTTCCTTCTTTGTTCTACAGCATTCCGAAGGATATTCTCCATACCATCCTCTCCCTTTGTCAGTTTGCTTGTGTTTTGATAAGAGTTACTTATTAATACCAACGAGATATCATATTTTTTGTCATTTTACACTCAACCTTTTGGATTTTTATCGACTTTTCCCTTTTATGAGCGAATTTTTGAGTTTTGTGAGCGAATTCAGGGGGGCAATGAGCGAATTATTAGCATCAATGAGCGAATCGAGTGTATTATTGAGCGAATTCAAAATCAACAATGTTTAATGAAAAAGAAGTCTTAGAGTAGAATCAGCTCCTTCAATTTGAATAAAAAAAGACTTCTCACGGGAGGGAGAAGTCTCTATCAGAATAGTCGACTAGTGAAATGAATTTTTATAGTCAAAAAGGAGACACATTGATTTGTGTCTCCAGTTGTCTGGTAACGATTATTAATTAACTGACTTGTTAAAGATTAAATCATTTTATCTAATTCCAATAATACCCATATGATTACTTATTAGGATAGTAACATCCTCCAATGGATCCTGTCAATGAAAAAATCTAAAAACCTGTTGATAGTCAAAAGATTGGTGTCAGGCACCATGTGAATTTTTTCACACAGTGCCTGACACCTTAAGTCTTTCGTTTTTACGAAGGATTCTCCACTCAACGATTATGAAATAGACGCTCAACCCTGCCCAGATATTCACATTCAGAACTTCCCCGATCATCTTTTCTCTCCCGCCGGGAAGGGAAGTCATTTAAATCTCTTCTCCCTTTCTTCTTCAGGCATGGTTCGCCGCTTTCCTCTGTTTTCGCTGACCCCATGGTTTAAACACCGAAATTACAAACATCGCACCAAGCGAAATAATCTGAAGGATAATTCCAATCCAGAGCTGCCACTGGTTTACAGTAAACGATGGGTTCAAAAGAGTGTTCATTCCTCCCTTGGATGTCAATGTTACCGCCTTGAGTGTTAAGGTATACATAGCGAAGGGTCCCAATAGAATCGAGAGGAGCGTCAACCCTTCCTTAACGATTATCCAGTAATATTTAAACAATCCCCATTGCGTTAGCACAGATAGTAATATCCCTGTCACCACAGTGCCAATTGTTGAAGCACGAACGGAAGTTTTAGCAAGAACATGCATACTTGTATAACATGCCTTGAGCACACCGGCATCGTTCGTGTTTGCGGCAGTTATACTCAGAATTAAAAAAACAATGGCCACCCCGAACATAATTGCTGCAAATAATAAATGTAAGATAAGCAGCCATCTTCTCTGGGTAAGATTCAATTTCCTCATACCATTCCCCCCTTGTCACACATTAAACCGATACCCTACACCCCAAATGGTTTCAATATATTTCGGGTTTGAGGGATTCGTTTCAATTTTTTCACGCAATTTACCAATAAAAACTGTTACCGTGGCATTGTCCCCGTTTGAATCCAATCCCCAGATTTTCTCAAATAGTTCGTCTTTGCTGAACACCCGATTCGGATGGATGGTCAAAAATAGCAGCAAGTCAAACTCCTTCGATGTAAAAGGAATTTCAGTTTCATTTACGAACACTTTTCTAGATAACTTATCAATACGAATACCTCGGATTTGAATTTCTTCTTTGTGTGTCCCAACATTATCTGATATTAATCGGTCATAGCGGGCAAGATGCGCTTTGACCCTGGCCATCAGCTCACCCACACTGAAGGGCTTGGTCACAAAATCATCTGCACCGAGACCGAGGCCTCGTATCTTATCGATTTCTTCCCTTTTAGCGGATACCATTAAAATTGGGATGTTTTTCACTTGTCGGACTCGCCGGCAGATTTCAAATCCATCTGTATTTGGAAGCATGAGATCAAGAATAATCAAATCATATTCATTTTCTAAGGCCTTTTTCAGACCTAGGTCCCCACTTGCGGCAATTTCTACCTCATAGCCGCTTGCCTCTAAATAATCTTTTTCCACTTCCGAAATGACCTGATCGTCCTCTATGATTAAAATTCGTTTCACTCGTCCTCACCCTCATGATTGATCTTTGACAGCGTAAAATATATGCTGGTCCCTTCTCCTAATTGACTTTCAGCCCAAACGGTCCCACCTTGGCCTTCTACTATCTGTTTGACAATAGCAAGACCAAGACCCGTGCCTCCCGTATCTGTATTCCTCGAAGGTTCTGTCCGATAAAAACGATTGAAAATATGGAACAGTTCATTGCTGTCAATTCCCGTTCCGTTATCCTGGATGTGTATTGTTGCCTTTGCCTCGTCGTCAAACAATTCCACATTAATTTCCTTATGTGCCTTGTCCATATATTTTAAGCTGTTCTCAATAATGTTTATTATGACTCTGCTCAACTTTTCGTGGTCTGCCATAACACGAACCGGACTGGCCCTGCCAGAAGAAAACGTAATCTTAATGTTATCCATCCGCGGGTCGTGACGTAATTCCTCTATATAATTCTGTAAGTATACCCGAATGTCCAAAGGCTCCATATGAAATGGCAGTTGATTTATATCCAGCTTGGAATACAGCATTAATTCATCAATCAAATGGTCCATATCATCCGCTTTTTTTGCAATCATATTTATATATTTTTCCTTTTTCGAAACAGTATCTGCGATTCCATCTTGAATACCTTGAACACAGGCTTTAATTCCCGTAATCGGCGTTTTCAGATCATGTGAAATATTTGAAATTAGCTCTTTCCGGTTCTCTTCATACTGTAGTTGAAGATGGATTGACTCTCTCAATCGAACGCGCATTTCTTCAAAGGAAGCTCCTAATTCTCCGAATTCATCTTTGCGTTCCAACTCCACTCCATGGTCCAGATTCCCTTTTTTAATTTGTTCTGCAGCATGTTTTAAAGTAAACAAGGGTTTAATAAAGCTCCGGGAAACTAAATAGGTAAGGACACCGTTCGTTAACCCAATAACAAGTAGCAGCGACAATACTAGCAGTGGGAAAAACTTTCTTACTTCCTTGAAAAAGGGATATAGATCAGAAAGTACATATACCGTACCTGTAGTGTGATCGCTAAGGGTGATATTGAATGCTTCAACTAAAAAACGAGTTTTTCCCCAGCGGTCTTGAGTCTGACTGCTTTGCATTTTCTGAATCTCTGAAGCATCTATATCAAGGCTGTTCACAAAAGAGGAAGTGAAGCTCACTTGATTATTTTTCATCACTACGATTCCTGAATGAACACCATTTAATTGTTCGTCTGTGTTTTTCAAGAATCGGATGTCATTGAATCGGTCTGGGTCATTTTGTGACATAAATTTCACGCCGGCAATCAAATCTCGGCGTTCATTGGTCGTTTCCCAAAAGGCTGGTATTCCCTTCCCATCCATGGTTCCTGCCATATCCTTATAAAAAGTGGAAACAAGTGTTGCTGCAATAAAGGCAAACAACACGATGGGCATGAAGGTCATGGCCATATAGGAAAGCAAAAGTCTCGTCTTGATTGACATGAGCAAATCTCCTTAACGCATTTATTCCTCATACAATAATTCATCTGCTACTGTTATTTATCATAACCGCGAATGATAAACCACTTCTAAACCAATTCTAAAAAAAGTATAAAATTATTTGTCCAGTCGGTTTGTTAAGAAAAAATAGCCGTCTTTTAGCGAAAATGGTTACTTTTATAAGGGCGATAAGTTTTTTTAACAAATAAAAAAACAGAATGCTCAACTGGCCATTCTGGTTTTTAGATCCCTATGAAAGTTAAACTATTTCCGTCTTCTACTAAGACTCTGCTGCCCAGTTCTCAGCACATTTTAGCTTTCTCTCTGTTGATATTCCGGCACTTTATTCCCTTTCGCAAATGGCCAAGCAAACACTTTCTGGCCCTCACCGCTGCCTGCAAATTTAAACACAACAATTCCGCCGACGATGACCAGCACTCCCATCAACTGATTGAGAGTAAACGGGACCTTATTCAGACCTAACCAGCCTAGTGAGTCCCCGAGTAAGGCAAACAACAACTGTGATGTTAACGCGATTGCAATGGCATAGGTTGGTCCGAGCCGTTTGATTCCTTGAACAAGACAAACAACTACTCCTACGCCGATCATCCCGCTAAACCAGTACCACGTCTTCATATTTTCTAGGTGGAATAATCCTCTTCCCTCAAAGATGAGGCCGAAAGTCAGTGAGGCAAGAAAACCCATCCCTAATACTAAGGTCGTCGTCGCCCATGACCCCGCTCGTTCATTGACTTTACTGTTGAAAATATTTTGCAAGGCTACCAGCGAACCGGCAATAATTGCAAATAATAATCCCAAAATCATCCGCTTTCTCTCCCTTGTGTTGATTTTTTTCAAACTTATTCATAAATATTATCGCCTGCGAGACCTTTCAATCCATTTCTGTCCTTAACTAAAATGGAACCTCTCTTCCGTTCAATCAGACCCTCTTCACAAAATTGTGTGATGACTCGATTCAAATGACGATAACTCGTTCCAATTAAATTGGCCGCATCCTTAATGCTGATACTCAGTTGGTCTTTATCCTGTGAATCAGCTTCATCAAAGGAAACCGACAAAAGGTAACTAGCCAAGCGAACTTCGACCGGATACATAATATTAAAGGTCATTAAATTGTTTTTTAGCTGAAACTTCCTGGTGATAATATCCAATAGAAATTGCAGAAATGGCGCGTGGTCACTTCCATATTGCTTCAACCAGCGATAATGAATTCCAATCATCCAAACCGGCGATACGGCCTCCACCGTGTTAATAATATCAATGCCGCGGACATACTCAATATCCCCGATCACTTCAATCGGTTTCTTAAAAGAGAGAATGAGTGTTTTACCTTCCGGCGAACTAGTATAGATTTTGACCTTTCCTTTAACCAGAACATACAAATACTGTGAAGCTTCCCCCTGGGAGCAAATTAGTTCTCCTTGGTCAAAACTGTACAGCGACAAATGAGGAATCAATGGTTCATGAAATATCGAATCTAGTTGGTATGTTTGGATATAGGCGAGCAATTGCTCCTGATTCTTTTGTTCCCTCACTCGGTTTCACCTCTGTTTTTAACTGCATCTTGCGAGACTTAAGACCTTAGGATGACCACACCTGCAATCATCATCCCGATACCAATAAACTGTGGCAGTTTCATCTTTTGCTTTTCCAGGCCGAACCATCCGCTACTATCGATAATAAAAGTTAATGTTAACTGCGAAATCAGAATAGCCGATATACTAAGGGTTACACCGATTTCCTCAATCGATTTGACATTACTAAAGATAACAATCGCTGCAAAAGCGCCACCGATCAAATATAAGGGCTTCACTTGTTTGAAGCCATACCAATTGGCGTCCCGAACGAACATTAAGATGATAAAAGCCATTACAAAACCCGTAAGCTGGGTAATGGTCGCTGCCTGCCATGTACCTATATCTTGACTAATTCGTGTATTAGCAATTCCTTGCAAGGTAATAAATGCCCCGCCTAAAAACGCAAAGATAATTCCCTTCATTCTCTCTTCTCCCCTAATTTTTATTTCTGTCTATATTAAAAGGTATCACACGCTTGTTTGAATAGGACATATGTCCTCAACTATAAAATTGTGTTAAATGCCAAATATAAAAAGACCGCCAAAATGACGATCTTTTACAGTCCATAACTTATTTCGGCTTTTTTTGGGCTTGTCTAACTACCTTTTCAAGTCCATTTTCTCCTGCAAACTCTTGATCATTTGGTTGAGCATTTTTATTGTTCTTCAATTGGTTATTCTTATTTTTAGCCATACGTTCACCACCCTTGTCGTTTCCTAATTCAAGATGCCAATTAATAAATCGACACCCGCCATTTTAGTTTGCTAACTTTTTTGCGGGCTATGCGATTTGATTCACGAATTTTCTCAACAAACAAAAGGATTGATTATAGCAGCCATAGGGGTTAAACAAATAGCTATTGACTACCTTGTTGCCCCATTTTTATTATTCCCAGTCGTCAATCAGCCTGATTCTTTTAATTTCCGGACGGCTCTCTTCATGCTTTTAAATAGCTTACAGCAAAAAACAGGCAACCTTGGCCAAGGCTGCCTAAAATCATTTATTCCATGGTCAGCCAGGTTTGTGACCATTTTTCAAGTTCTTGTATAATTGGTTTTAAAGAGAGTCCCTTTTCTGTAAGAGAATACTCAATTCGGACAGGTGTTTCCGGAAACACCTCTCGTTTCACAATCCCCTGACCTTCTAAATCCTTGAGCCGCTCGGAAAGGACTCTTCCGCTAATCCCCATTGAAGATTCCAAGCTGCAGAAGCGTTTTGGGCCCGATAGCAGTTGATAAATAACTAATCCTGTCCAACGCTGGCTTAACATCCCCATCGCTTTTTCAAATCGAGGACAAATGACTGACTCATCCATTGACCTTTCCCCCTCTTCGCAATTAGCAACATAATTACCTTGCAAAATATATTTATTTGACACAATCGATTTTTAAAAATATAATTACTTACATAAAGTAACTGACTAACGAATAATTATTAACTATGAATATTTTACTTTAACCATTTATGGTTCGTCAATACATCAGATAGAATAAGGTGGTTTTCAAACATGAACCTTGAGGCAGATGTTTGTATTGTAGGTGCAGGTCCCGGAGGCGCGTTACTAGGATATTTGCTTGCCAAAAAAGGAATTTCAACGATTGTACTCGAACGCCACAAAGGGATTGATAAAGAATTCCGTGGTGAACATCTCAATCAGGACGGAGAACGAGTATTAAAAAAATATAATCTTTATGACCAAGTAGATGCTGCTGGGTTATTATTAATGGAACGAGTGGAATATTGGCAGGACGGAAAGGCAATAAAGACCATCACACCTGGTGCTGGGGAGCAGCATGTCGGCATCCATGTCCCGCAAAAGAATTTGTTAAGCGTGCTAATTCAAGCATCTGAACCATATCAGAATTTCAAACTGATGATGGGGACAAAGGTGATAGAATTAATGTTTAATGATATGGGTTATGTAACTGGTTTAAAAGCGCTATATGGCGGGCAAGAAGTAACAATAAACAGCAAGATTGTTGTCGGTGCTGATGGCAGGTTCTCAACAGTAAGGAAACTGGCTGGGATGCCTTTTACAAAGAAAACACATGGATACGATTTGTTATGGGCGAAAATTCAAAGCCCAGCAAATTGGGAGCCAACTATTAAAAACACTTTAGTGAATGGAAATCAGCTGGCTTTGTTTACCCAGGCAGGCGGGTTTATCCAAATAGGCTGGAATATTGAAGAAGATTCGTATCCATCCTTAAAAAAGCAATCATGTGAACCTTTTATCAAACAAGTGATAGATGCATTTCCAGAATTAACCGAAACCATCCGTACCCAGATTCGATCCTGGGACGATTTTATTTTATTAAAAGTGCAAAGCTCACATTCTCCAACATGGGTGAAAGACGGGTTGGTGATCATGGGCGATGCCGCACATACGATGAGTCCAACTGGTGCATTTGGGATCAATTGTGCACTATTAGATGCAGATGTATTAGCTGATGTACTGAGCGAAGCACTCGACAAACAGAACCATAGTGCGGCACAATTAAAAAGATTCGAACACGAACGACGGGATCATACAGAAAAGCTGCAACAACAGCAACGAGAGAAAGAAAAAAACTATCGGGATAATTTTGCCGTGCCAGTCCTTTCTTGACAGTAATGGCAGTAGGAATCTATGAAAATATGGATTGGGGGAATTCATAGTGGAACAAATTCAATTAAAAGCAGATACTCTCTCTTTTTTAGAGGATAAAATAAAATTAGTTAAAAAAGGTGAGGAAGCGATTTACCTAGTGGGACCGATCAAGCTTCCAGTCAATTTATATGGTGAAACGGTAGAATTTAAATGGTACAGCTGGCTGAAGAGTGAACATGTAACAGAAGATTTCCAGCAAGTCATTGATCAATTAGCTTCTGGGAATTTAGCGGAATACCAACAATCAAGTGTCCTCGTTTATGGAGATTTTGAATACGGAGAGGATGCATTAATCAGAATGCATTCTATTTGTCATACAGGAGATATCTTTGGCAGCAAGCGCTGTGATTGCGGTTTTCAACTAAAGCAATCGATGAAAATGATTGCCGAGCATGGAACCGGAGCGTTATTTTATTTAGCCAATCATGAAGGCCGAGGAATAGGCTTATTTAGCAAGGCAATGGCCTATATTCTGCAAGAAAATGGCTACGACACAGTCGAGGCAAATGAAGGACTTGGATTTCCAGATGATACACGAAATTACGAGGATGCGATTGAAGTGCTTAAAGCGCTAAGAAGCAAACCTGTCACCCTCATCACGAACAATCCGAGAAAGCTTAAGGCCTTAAAAGCAGCAGGTGCAACAGTTTCTGGACGAACTCCTCTTTGGGGCGATATCTCCGAGTACAACGAAAAATACTTACAGACGAAAGTAAAAAAATCTGGTCATATGGCGTAGGAAAATAAAACATTCAAAGTTATTGACATTTCATGACAATTGTTTTAAAGTAACAAAGGCAATAATTAAATAACAAAATTCATTTGTTTGTGGACTTTTCTAGAGAAATATCTCTATTTTCGCCACACAGTTCTCACGTGAGAGCTGTGTGGCTTTTTTGTTGTTTGGAAACTGGATCGAAAGATTAAAAAAATCAAAAAGGGGTAGAAAAAATGAAAACTTGGCACTATGCATTGATTGTTTTTTTAGGAGGATGCTGTTACGGTGTATTATCGACCTTTGTTAAGCTTGCTTACTCAGCTGGGTTTACGGTAAAAGAAGTTACCGGGAGTCAATTCATACTCGGGACCTTACTCATTTGGAGCGTCGCACTGTTTTCAAAGAAGGCAAAACTTACCCTGCTGAACATAGGTAAATTGCTTTTAGCAGGAATTCCAGTTGGGTTGACGGGCATATTTTATTATCAATCCCTGCAGACCCTTGATGCTTCACTTGCGATTATCTTTTTATTTCAATTTGTATGGATTGGCACTTTTATTGAATGGATGGTTTATAAAAAAATACCTAGTATGGGGAAAATGGCTTCAATTGGGATTCTAATCATTGGCTCGATTCTTGCTGCTGGCATTATTACTGAAGGCGGCGTAGATCTAACCTTGCAGGGAACAGTGTGGGGACTGCTTTCCGCGATTTCATATACTGCTTTTATCTTTCTCAGCAGTTCTGTGGGAGAGGGTACACCGCCAGTACAGAAAAGTGCACTCATGTCCACTGGCGGATTAATCACAGTTTTATTAATTTTTCAGCCAACAAATTTACTTCATTTACCCGTAATGATGGGAGTGGCTCCTTATGGATTGTTCCTAGGATTACTAGGCGTCGCCTTGCCGCCGCTTTTATTTTCTATTGGAATGAAGCATGTCGGACCAAGCCTCGGAACCATCTTAACAGCCTCTGAGCTACCGATTGCTGTTATCTTGTCTGCTATCGTTCTAGCCGAGAATGTTAACTTGTCACAATGGCTTGGAGTTGTCCTTATTTTAGGGGGGATTATGGCCGCGAACGTTAAATGGCCTAAGTCTCAAATGAAGTCAGCATCATTGGAAAGTAAATCGGTGTTATAAGATTTGTGGGGGCCGTCATGATGGCCCCCATTTTTATTGATAAGATGGTCTTTTTAAAGAGCATTTACTTGCTGCATCCTGTAAATTCGGAGCGAAGAAGCTTAGCTTTTTTATAAAGTAACAGGTTTCTGGAAAATGATGCTCTAAAAATCGTAAGGTTGTTTTATTAAGCAATTTATTTTCCTTATATTTAATCACCATGTTGTAGACAAATTGGCTCATCTCTAGAGTTGTTTTTCCCACTTCATTAGCAAATTCAGTTTGACGGGCGAACCCTGGCTCTTTGAACCGCAAATAACCCTTTAAGTGGTGATTTTGAACGATATAAACTTGAAATTTGTTGATATACATTTCCGCTTGAGTACTGGCCATGATTTCAATAGGGTCAATAATATTCTTAAACAGAACGGCGTGTCCCAGTTGATCTTCAAGCCATAAATCCATTAGGTCTGGTAATGGAAGAGGTACAGGCTCTCTTCCATAAACCAACAGACTTAAAAACCGCAGATATTCTTGATTTTCAGCTAATGTTCCGTTCAGGTAGGTTGGCGATAAATTTAAATTCACCTTATTATCAATTCTAAGCGCCTGCAATTTCCCTTCAAATTCAAAATATCCTTTTGCAACAGGCCATGCTCTTTGGGAAAAATAGATCATAGCTTCGTCTGTATAGTTACTTGAACTTGGAATATTGTCTAATGATGCAATTAAATCCCCAAATAAATTAATATATTGTTGCGCAGTGTTAACGTATTCAGCTTCGCTAACAGAAAGATTGTCTCTCACAAAATACGCATGATCCTGTAAAACTTCTAACCAAAATAAATGTTCATCCCATACGGAAATCATATTTCTTTGCAATGCTCTCCCCCCCTCTACCCCATTTATATGGATGAGAGGACTATGAAAGAATAAATTCACACACATTCTTATGTGTTTATAACCAAAGAAAAAAAGACCGATTTGGTCTTTTTGTATGTCATCTTCAACTTTGCAGCCAATCGCTCAGCAGCAAATAAATTACAACCCGCTATTTCTCCCAAAGCTCGACCAGCCGACCTTCAGGATCTTTAATCGCTGGGAGGTGCTGTTTTTAAATGCAATCTCTCTCGCTCTCAAACAAGTTAATATTATTATATTACAAATTTACCCTTTTTTTACAATGATTTATTAATAATAGCTTAGTCCTCAATAAGAAAAATTCAATAGCATTCATCAATCCAATTTTTAATGGTAATACTAAAATATATTCGAAAAGTAAAATAGGTAAGGAATGGTAAACGATGCCACGAAAAGCTTCACTAAATAACGAGGTGCCTGACACCGAAGAGAATGTTGTATCGCAAACTAACCAAAAAAAAGAGGATGATATCGATAAACTTTCACGTATGTTAGGTGCTGTAATGAGTTATCTATCGGATGATGAATTAGAGGAACTTGACATCGAATACCTTTTAGATGATACAGAAGGGTTACGGGATTGGTGGGATCAATATCGAGAAAGTAATAAAAAACAATTGGAGGAAGAAATTAAAGAATCTCTAGGTGAACTGTCATTAAAAGAACTGGAAGAAATCCGTGAAAAGATCAAGGAAAAGCAAAATTGAAAACTCACTAATTCATTAAAATCGTTATACACGTTTTTTTAAAATAGACCTCCTAAATTTTAGAAATATCTATTTTAAATTCGTACAAATATAGTTAGAATAGATTTTATATGACTTTAAGTAAAGAAGGAAAATCTATTGACTACAGAAAACAATAAGTACCAGGACCAATCATTATTTAGCATCACGTGGCCTCTTTTTATCGAAATATCGCTCCATATGGGTATGGGAATTGTTGCTACGTTAATTTTAAGCGGATATTCTGATAACGCAGTGGCAGGAGTTGGCGTAGCCAATCAGATTATTAATATATTTATTTTAGTATTTAATGTCACAGCTATCGGTGCAACCATCTTGATCGGTCAAAATTTGGGGGCGAACCGATTAGACTTGGCACGACGCCTTGCAAAATCTGCCTTTGGGGTGAACTTCTGGATTGGTGTTATGATGACTATCGTTGTAGTGGCATTTGGCGGTGTATTTTTAAAATTTTACGGACTGAGCGGGGAAGTTTACGATTTTGCTTACACCTTCCTTTCTATTATAGGTCTGTCTCTTTTCCTTGAAGCCATCGCATTAGCATTAAGTGCTGTTTTGCGCAGCTATGGACACACAAAAGAAACCATGGTTGTTACGGTTATCATGAATGTGATTAGTATGGCCGGTTCCTTTATTGCCATTAAAGGATGGTTCGGCCTCCCTATAACAGGTGTTGCCGGGGTTGCCTATGCCATGTTTGCTGCTCGAATTTTTATTATTGCAGCACTTTTTTATTTTGTTTATAGGCAACTAGCTTTAAAGTTTCATATGAAAGATTTGTTCAAAATTAATAAAATGGATGTTAAGGGGCTACTTTCGATTGGGATCCCCTCTGCCGGTGAAAACCTCTCTTATCAATTTTCACAAGTGGTCATTACAAGCTTTGTAGCACTAACCGGGGATGCTGCGTTAGCAGCACGGGTGTATATTTTAAATATATCCATGGTTTGCTTCCTATTTACATTTGCCATTGGCCAAGGGACACAACTGTTGATTGCCCGTTATATCGGAGCCAAGCAATATGACCGAGCCCTAAAAAGGGGCCTGAAGACTTTAAAAATTGCCGTGATTGTATCGGCATCGGTATCACTTGCGGTTGCTTTAATAGGCAAGCCAATTTTAACTATTTTTACAAGCGATGCTGACATAATCGCGATCGCTCTCCCAGTATTGTGGGCGATTGTGTTCATTGAACCGGGCCGGGCCATGAATATCGTTCTCATGGGTTCTTTAAAATCAGTCGGTGATGTACGCTTCCCTGTTGTCATCGGTATCATCAGTATGTGGGGAATTGCCGTCGTCTTAAGTTACTTTTTCGGAATTACACTTGGTTTGGGACTGTTAGGAATTTGGCTTGCCCAAGGATTGGATGAATGTATCCGAGGGTTTTTTGCCCTAAAGCGCTGGGTCTCCAAACCATGGTTAAAGAAGAAAGTAGTCGAACAAAACTTATCATCAAGTATGTCTTAAATGACTTGGGAACTCTCATTAACATGGCTGCCGAAAGGGCGGCCATGTTCTATTTTTACGAAATTGACTTAAAGTGGATGGTGTGTTTTTAATCCAATTGGATGGTTAATGATTCATCCAGTTGAGCTATTATTAACCTATTAACCTATTAATCTTTAATGGAGATGATGAAAATGACCTGGGCTGTGGTTTCGATAATTATCGTAAGTACGATTAAAATATTAATGACTTGTCTTCCAACCGGGCCAGTGGAATGGCTTATAAGGAAATTTGAAATTCACTCAAAACTAAATGAAACAGACGCCACCCTAACCATAGACGGAAAAAACTTAACAGGTGAAGACAAACTTCAATTGATTCATTACTTTAACGAAGCTGTCTTTTTAAAGCAGCATTATATCTTTCCAGGGACGGAGGAATTATTTTTACATCCTGAAAATAGTCAGCCTCCATTGGTTATTGATACGAAAAGCGGCAAAAAAGAGGTTCGATTATTTGTATACAGTTACAACGATCGCATTGATGTCGTCAAACAGTACAAGAAGAAGGTCATCGCGTATAGTCTATCTTCCGAACCTCTTCAAAAAAGTACTTTGGAAGTCCAATACTAATTATGAAAATGAACACGGAAGCCTAGTCCCGTGTTCATTTTTATTTCTATTGATTTTTTAATTCCTCCGTTATTCTGGTTAAATCCTTTCGGCGATAGACGCTTAAGACAATTCCAACTAAAATAGCATTTAGCAGCGTTGGCATTAGTCCATAGCTGATAAATGGCAAGGATATCGAAATTAAAGGAAAAATACCTAATGTCATTCCGATATTAGTAGCTAGCTGGACGGTATAAAGAGAAACGGCACCGATTAGCAGAAGTTTGCCGTACGGATCTTTCATCCTGCTTGTGATGACCATCATTCTGGCGATAAATAGGCCAAGGATTACCACTAATACAAGAGCTAATAGCCAGCCATAGTAATAGGTAAAGCTAACAAAGACTAAATTTGTATGGGCCAAAGGAATAAATTCTTTGTCCACGGAGTGGCCAAACCAGCCTGCTTTTAACAGAAATTCTTTCACATGCAAGATCATATAACCTGGTCCATCCGCGTATTCTTCTGGGTTTAAGTAAGCCAACAATCGATCTTTTTGGTATATACTTAAAAACTTCCAAGAAATGAAACTAACAATCAAGAATAAACTAACGGAAACTCCCCAGATGGAAAGAACAGTTTTTCGACTAAACCTGCTCCACCAAATCATCGAAAAGACCATGACGGTGTAAATATATGTGGAAGAAATACTTGGTGCAGTTAAGAGTAAAAAGAATGGCAGAGAGAAAAGCAGAATAAACTGCCAGACCTTCAACCTCTCAAGATCCAATATGGAAGCCCAGGCAAGGAAGAAGAATGGGAGCGACATGATCGTTTCAATCGTTAACGGTCCAATCCTAAAAAGCGGAAGTCCATTGATTGTGGTGTTTGAAAATAGTCTTAACACCAGAAGAATCATTACCCCAATGGAATAAAATAACCAGCCTTGCGTTTTGAACTTCCGATAATCCATCAGCATGATTCCTAGAACGGATGCGCTCCCGATAAAAGTAATAATGACTTTAGACGGTAACAAATATTCTCCTATACTGATTGAAAACATTGGTAAAAATCCGAGCCCGAAAATGGTCACTAAAAGAACCACAAGAATCCAATCTACTTTTGGTCGATGGAGTTTATTGAGCTGCTTCCCTAATTGAACCGGGCTTCCCATTTGTTCTACTGCCTTTTCTTCAGCTTCTACTTCTGGAAGTCCCTTCTCTATCCAAATATTTTTCGCTTCCTTTACATGATAATTCAATTCATCTATCACATATTTCTTTGCATCCTTCGATTTGATTTGAGCGATGACTTCATTTAAAAAGACTTGTTTTTTATTCACTAATGCCTCACCTCTCAAATAATTCTTTCCATGCTACTTGGCTTTTTATTTGTTTTTTATCGGCTTTCCGTAACACTTTTCGTCCCTTATCTGTTAACTGATAATACTTCGCCTTTGCTTCAGTCCAGCACGATTGGATACATCCGGACTGTTCGAGACGATGTAAAAGAGTGTATAAAAACCCTTCATTGTCTTCAAACTTTTTAATGCCTCTTCCCCGCAAAAGCTTCGTTAATTCAAAGCCTGTTTTTTCATGAACAAGCAGCTGCATTACCGCTACTAAAATGTCCTCGTCAGTTTCGGGTGGTTGATTAATTTTTCCAAGGATATTCCTGCGATGCTTCTCTGTAAACTTCAATTGAGAAAACGCCTGTCGATCCATGGCTTTTTTTAAGTTCTTTAATCGGTCCTCCATCACCATTCCTCCAATCGTTCTTTCAAAAGTTCCTTTGCCCGTCTAAGCCTGGTTTTCACAGTATTCGCCCCTACTTCCGTTACTACGGCAATCTCCTTAATAGGCAATTCCTCATAATAGAAGAGATAAATGACTTCCCGATATTTAATAGGAAGGAGCATGATCGCAGCAATCAATTGATCATCCTCTTGTCTTTGGATGACTGTTTGCTCAATCATTTCCTTTTTCGTCGTGTTGTTTAACGGCTCCTCTTCAGTAATTACGACGTTCTTGTTGTACCAGCTTTTTAGAAAATCTTTGCAATGATTGATGGCAATCCTCCATAACCATGTTCGCAACTTGGATTTTCCTCTATATGTATGGAGTCCTTTATAACACTTAACAAAAATGTCCTGAGTCAAGTCTTCCGCGATGGTGCGATTATTCACATATGAAAAGACCAGCTGAAGAACGTCCTGTCCATACCTGTTCATAATTTCATCTATAAGTAATTCTTTATCTTCTGTCTCTATTACTTCCAACGTCAGTTCTTCCATGTCTTCCCCTCCTTCCTAAACTATAGACGATAGACTCCTATATAAAGTTTTTTATAATAAACACCGAAGGCAGGGATAGCACAAATATATACCATAAAAGGCGGCTGGCTTCAGGCTGCTGGTAATCCTTCAAATGCAGTTGGTGCAGCTTTTGAGGAAACAAAAAAAAAACCTTCAATCCAAAGTTAGATTAAAGGTTCGGTATTTTATTACCTTGGTTTCTACTTCAAAGAATTAACTAAAGACCAGCTCTTTTTCTCTTAGTCCAAGTGTCTGCTCTGTGGTAGTATGAATTTCATGCAGAAGGTTTGGATTTTCCATTAGTGACATGCCATAAGAAGGGATCATTTCTTTGATTTTCGATTCCCACTCTTTGATATGATCCGGGAAGCATTTTTTGATGACCTCAAGCATGACGTGAACGGCAGTAGAAGCACCCGGTGAAGCACCTAGCAACGCTGCAATTGAGCCATCAGCGGCAGTAATCACTTCCGTACCAAATTGCAGTGTTCCTTTGCCGCCTGCTTCGGTATCTTTGATTACTTGTACACGTTGGCCGGCTACTACTATATCCCAATCCTCTGTTTTAGCATTCGGGATAAACTCTCGTAACTCTTCCATACGCTGTTCTTTCGTTAACATTACTTGTTGAATCAGGTATTTTGTTAGTGCCATCTCTTTTGCGCCTGCAGATAACATAGTCAAAACATTATTAGGTTTGACAGAAGTAATTAAATCCATATTTGAACCAGTTTTTAAGAACTTTGGTGTGAAACCGGCAAATGGTCCAAAAAGCAGCGATTTTTTATTATCGATAAATCTCGTGTCAAGATGCGGAACAGACATTGGCGGAGCACCAACCTTAGCTTTGCCGTATACTTTTGCATGATGCTGTTCTACAACTTCTGGATTGTTACATACCATGAATAGTCCGCTTACCGGGAATCCTCCGACATGTTTTCCTTCTGGAATGCCCGATTTTTGCAGCAAATGCAGGCTTCCTCCGCCGCCACCGATAAAGACGAATTTTGCGGTATGGCGTTTGACTGTACCACTAAATTGATTCTGAACTTTCAATTCCCATTGGCCGTCGTTAGTACGCTTGATACCGTTAACATTATGATTATAGTTTATCTGGACATTTTTAGTTTCTAAGTGGTCAAACAACATGCGGGTTAATGCACCAAAGTTGACATCTGTTCCAGAGTCAATTTTTGTTGCAGCAATCGGTTCATTCAATTTCCGGCCTTCCATGATCAGCGGAATCCATTCAATCAGTTTTTCATGATCTTCAGAGAACTCCATTCCTTGAAATAAAGGATTTTTTGACAGCGCTTCAAAACGTTTCTTTAAAAAAGCTAGATTTTCTTCCCCTTGTACTAAACTCATATGTGGCAAACGTCTAATAAAGTCCTGTGGATTATCAATCAGATTGTTTTTTACTAGATAAGACCAAAATTGCATGGAAACCTGAAACTGTTCATTAATTCTTATCGCTTTACTAATATCTAAAGATCCATCTGGTTTTTCAACTGTGTAATTAAGTTCACAAAGTGCTGCATGCCCTGTTCCTGCATTATTCCATTCGTTAGAGCTTTCCTCACCTGCGTTCTCGAGTTTCTCATACACAGTAATTTTCCATTCTGGTACTAATTCTTTCAAGAGTGTCCCAATAGTCGCACTCATGATTCCGGCACCAATTAAAATGACGTCTGTTTTTGTTTCCCCGTTGTTCATTTTAACCCACCTTATCCCCTGAAATTTGGCAGAAAAGATGCAGGTGTTACATCAAGGTAATGCGCGACCTAATCACACACCTTTTCTGTCTCAAAAGTATTCCAAACTCATAATCTATAAAAGTATTTAATATTAATATATCTACTATTATTATATGACAATTTTAAATTATTTAAAAGGTATTGAAAAGCGAGAAGTCTTTCCATATGGTTTTTAATGATATTTTTTCCCAAGTGGAGACCAAGGGGACGGTTCTGTCATATGTATCTCTACTTACAACGATCCCTATATTTTTCCAAAGAATGCCGTAAAATAAATCGTATGTTTCCTGAATTATATTATGAATCTCTTAAATAGGTCATATAAATCCCCAGTTTGGGGTGATTTCAAATGATTATCCAGCAAATATCTAAAATAAAGGAAGAAAAACCCGACTTTCCTTAGTGGTAGGAAAATCGGGCTTTTTCTTTAGTAAAATAGTGTTCTACTCTTTTTCGAAGAGATATTGTGATTAATAAAAATTTATACCGTTTGAAGTTCTTTTTCACCATAAAATGCCGGTCTTTCTTGAAGTTCAATAGATTCTTTCTCTCCTGTTTGCTGGGCTTTGACACATGCATCAGATGTTACTGCTGCTATGTAGCCATCCCATGAGGTTGGTCCTTGCGGCTGACCTTTTTTAGTAATTGAATCAATAAAGTCCTGGATTTCAACATCGTATGCGTCCATAAAACGGTATTTCCAATCAGTTAAGATCGCTGTGCTTAATTTTGCATCTTTGCGCATAACAACACTTGGAACTTCCGGCAATTTCGCGATTCCATCTTCACCAATAACTTCACATTGAATGTCGTAGCCATATCTGCAATTCACAAATACCTCCACATTCATTACAATGCCCCCAATTGTTTCAATTGTAAATAATTGCGGATCTTGTAATTTTTCATGTGAATATTTTGTTTTCTTTGGAAAAACCACTTGAACTGATTTATAGTCGTCATTAACTAGCCAGTGAAGAACATCAATTTCATGGATTAATGTATCTTGAACTGCCATTTCAGTAACATAGTTTTCATCAACCGCCGGGTTACGGTGTACAGCACGAATCATTAATGGTTTACCAATTTCATTGTTGTTAATAACTTGTTTTAATTGAACATATCCACTATCATAACGGCGCATGAAACCAACCTGAACCAACTTCTTACCCTGCTTCAATTCTGCTTCCACGATCCTCATACAGCCTGCAGCAGTAGTGGCTAATGGTTTTTCACAAAATACATATTTACCAACCTCAACAGCAGCTACTACTGTTGCTTCGTGTGCAGGACCCCAGCTTGTAACAAGTACCGCATCAACATTCGCTTCTGCAATAAGTGCCTTATCGTCTGGATATACGACTGCATCTAATTGATAGGATTCAACTGTTTGTTTGGCAGATTCTAGATTGACATCTGTTACAGCAACAATTTTGCCCCCGGATAATTTATTTGTAATTCTATTAATATGCTCTCTTCCAATTGCACCTGTTCCTACTACACCAAATCTTAAAGTCATGTTGATTCTCTCCTTTATGTTTACATATTTAATGTGATACTTCTAGACAACGCTTTCATTTATTAGTTAATTCATCATTCAATCATTGTTTTATAAGATTATTGATTGGAAGCTTGTTGATGACTTTCTTGCCCATAGTTACGGAAATAACTTTCTAACTGCTCAAGTGACTTTCCTCTTGTCTCTGGCAAAATTTTATTCACAAATATAATGGCGCCAATTCCACACACAGCGAAAAGGAAGAAGGTGATCGATAAGCCCACTGCACTTAGTAATATCGGGAAAAATAACCCAACAAGGAAGTTTGTGATCCATAAGCAGAATACCGTTACACCCATTCCAAGTCCGCGTAATTTTTGCGGGAAGATTTCCGATAACATTAACCAGGTGACCGGAGAAATCGCACCCTGCTGGAAGGCAAGGAAGGTAACAGTCAAGCTAAGAACGACAAACGGAAGTGCTGGAGATCCTTTAAGTATTAGCGAGAATACCCCAATGAGGGCAAGAGCTGCCGTTGTTCCGGTTAATCCAGCAATTAGCATCGGACGCCGGCCGATTTTTCCTAAAAGCCAAATACCGACAATCGTTGCTATTACTGAGATGGCACCATTAGCTATATTACCGATTAGTGCTGCATTGGTTGAAAAACCTGATTGCTGAAGAATTTGAGTACCATAATACATGATAGAGTTAACCCCTGTTATTTGCTGTACAATCGCAATACCAATCCCAATCCCGATAATCCGGCGAACCCACGGTACATTTAAATCCTTAAATGTTGCATGCTGAGTCCCTGACTCTTGAGCAATATTATTTTTAATCTCATCAAGTTCCGATTGGGCACGGTTTGCATCACGTATTTCTTTAAGGACCCTTAGTGCATCCCCCAGTTTTCCTTTTGATGCCAGCCAGCGCGGACTCTCTGGAACCGCTAACATTCCAAACCATAAGACCACAGCCGGAAGTGACGCAATCACTAACATATAACGCCAAACATGTGAAACCCCTTCACCAAACGTATTTCCAAGAATGGCATTAAATACAAACGCTAACAGTTGACCGGAAACAATCATTAATTCGTTCTGGGTAACCATCCTTCCCCGCATCTCGGCCGGAGACATTTCCGCTAAAAAAGATGGCACCATGACGGATGCAGCGCCTACCGCTAAGCCCAGTAAGAATCGGAAGACTATCATCACACCAGCAGACGGTGAGAGGGTACATCCTATTGCTGCGATAAAGAATAGTAATGCGAGATTAAGAATCATTTTGCGGCGGCCAAAACGATCTGATAAACGCCCGCCAAATACTGATCCAAGTGCTGCCCCGAAAAGAAGTGAACTTGTAACGAGACCTTCAGTAGCCGGTGTTAGATTTAGTTGGTCCGATTTAGCCATAAATGGCAGTGCTCCGTTGATAACACCTGTGTCATATCCGAAGAGAAGTCCTCCGAAAGTGGATATAACTGTAATCTTCTTTAAAGCCTTTTTGTAATCGCGTGGTTTTTCAATCGCCTGATTACTCATGTGCTCCCTCCCCAGGGTTCGTTTTTTTAAGCTTTGATTAATGAACTATTTTCTAATGGAATTAATTCTTCATTAATGTAATTACGGGCTTTCAACGCATACTCCAACGGATGTGCAACTGAGGGGTCTTGTTCAGCTTCAATGACAATCCAGCCTGAATAATTCATTTCCAAAAGCTTGTTGTATACTTCTGTAAAATCAATGCAGCCATCACCGGGAACGGTAAACATTCCTGCCAAAAAGGATTGTAAGAAGGACTTTCCTTCTTTTTCACATTGTTCTTTTACGGCTGGACGCACATCTTTAAAATGAACGTGATGAATACGATTGATATGGCTAGTTAATAGAGTCATATAATCAGCATCGGATACAAAGATATGACCGGTATCATACAGCAAATGAACGTGATTCGGATCCGTGTTTTCCATCAGATGATCAATCTCGGCTAATGTTTGCACGCCCGTCCCCATATGATGGTGAAAAACTAGCTTCAAATCATATTCTTCAGCAATTTTTCCTAATTCATTGAGTCCCTGGCATAACTGATCCCATTCTTGATCTGTGAAAGATGGTTTTTCTTTGAACACATTTTTCTCTGTACCTTGAATACTATAGGTTTGTTCTGATACAACAGCAACAGCTGCGTTAACCGCTTTCAAATACTCGCAATGTTTATGGAAAGCTTGCGATGTTTCTTCCACTCCGTCGCGAATAATAAAACTACTAAACCATTGTCCGGCAATTTTTAAGTTGCGGAGGTGAAGTTCTTTGTTCAATACTTTCGGTTCTGGAAAAAAGCCGCCAACTTCTGTTCCTTCAAAGCCTGCTACTACAATATCACTGAGCAAGTGGGACAATGTGCTCTCTGCGCCAATTTCCGGAATATCATCATTGCGCCATCCAATTGGAGCAATCCCCCATGAGATTTTTTTATTTTCCATCGTTTAACCTTCTTCCTTTTAAAGTAGGACTGTTCAACCGGTTGACCTTATTTTATAAATTGTGGAGAATCGATGTATTATATAAAATTGCTATCAAATTATCAATTCTTGCTAAACTTATATAAATTTATCAAAAAATAACAAAAAGATATCCACAAAAATGGATATCTTTTTTTAAAAACAAAGTTTTCTAAACTTTCCAGGGGTGATGCCCCCAGTAGAATGGGAGAACACTCTAATAAAATGGCCAATACTATTAAATCCGCAATCCATGCTTATTTGCTCGATGGAAAGATTGGTTTCTACCAATTGATTCTTCGCTTGGATCAATCTGTAATTTAGGACATATTGGTGAGGGCTGGTTCCTATGTACTTTTTAAACGTACGACAAAAATGATAGGTACTTAAATTGGATATTTCACTCAGCTGGTCGACGGAAATTTTAGAAGCGTAATTCTCACTAATAAAGGACAGTACAGCTTGAATTTCGGTTGGTACTGCCTTTGCAACGTTTGCACCTCTGTTTTCAAACGTATTCCGGGTACTCTCTACTAAATTACCAAGCAGTTTATATATTTCTAGGGATATTGTAAAGTCAATTTCTTGGTTCGATGCGATTAGGGATAAAATATTGGGAATATTATTTTGTTCACTCGTCAGTCTAAACGTGCAGCCCTTTCTTTTGTATAACTCGTTATACATAGCTTGTGTGTGACTACCTGTAAAGTGAATAAATTGGAAGGTCGTTTCTTCCAGTGCATAGTAGTTATTTTTTTCTTTACAATCTAGAAGAACAATATCATCTTTCGAGGCTACAAATGATTGGTCAAGATAGTGGAATTGCATCGATCCTTTTTTTATAAAAAAAAGGATAAAGGAATTCATGTAATCACGAGTAATACTGTAAGGAACCTCTACTATATATTCACCGCCCCATAGGACATAATGATATAATTCTTTCGTTAAAGCGGAAGGTTCATAAAAATATAATCCCTTTTTTGACCTGATGCCCGGTTCTACTTTTGGAATATAGAAATTCACTTTTTCACCTCTCACCTTATTGTAAACACTAACATTACTAAATATAGTATATTTTATTCTGACCCAAAAGTAATGGTCCATTTTTAGGAACTTTTCAACTATTATATTTTCTTTGAGTATCGCGCAAAGCCCTAATTCATTACCAAAAGTTATCAACTAAATTAAAAAATAGCACCAAAATACAATTTTAGAGCAAGATTATATAAAGTAATGAAGGAAAATTTCCATTAAACTGAAATCGCATACATAAAGTTATTAAATGGAGGTTTACCTATGAAATTATCATTTAATGAAGGAACAACATTCGAAAGTGCTTCTCTTCAACAGAATTTAGAGTATTGTGAAAAACACGGTTACGATTTTATTGAAATTCGCTCCATTGATCAGTTAAAAGATTATCTCAAAGAATATACATTAGATGATTTAAAAGCCTATTTTGATACCCATCATATTAAACCACTTTCTTTGAACGCATTATGCTTTTTTAATAACCGTACGAAAGAAGACGAAGAGAAGATTATTGAGGAATTCAAGGAATACTTGGAGATTTGCAAAAAAATAGATTGTCCATATATTTGCGTGGTACCTTCTAATATCGATGTGACGGAAAAAGGAAAGACATTGACCGAAGAAGTAAATGCAAGTTGTATTCGAGTTTTAACCCATCTATCTGACTTAGCCGAACCATACGGAGTAAAGATTGCGATTGAGTTTATCGGCATTCCGCAAAATACAGTTAATACATTTGCACAAGCATACAGCATTGCAAAAACAGTTGATCGAGATAATGTGGGTCTTGTGTATGATACATTCCAATTTACTGGAATGGGATCAAGATTAGAAGATGTAACTGATGAAACAGCAGATAAATTGTTTATTTTCCATATCAATGATGTGGAGGATTTTCCGATTGGGCAAATGCATGACACTAACAGAGTATGGCCTGGTCACGGTGTGATTGATTTAGAGGCACATTTGAAAAGATTAAAAGAATTGAATTATGATTTTGTCGCATCCGTTGAGTTATTCCGACCAGAATATTATCAAATGGATCCTGAAGAAGTCATCAAAAAAGCAAAAGAAATGACCTTGGAAGTATTGGAAAAGTACTATAATAATCATAATCACCCTGTTCATAATTGATCGAAAGGCATAAAGGATCTTTTTAAAAAAAGTCCTTTATTGTATTTGGCAATTAAATAATGTATACATGGCAGTACCTTTTTTGTATGTAAAAAGAGCCTAAATACGCAAGAAATACAATAAAACTTGCATATTTTAGGCTCTTTAATTTTAGGTCTTTGACAATTATGAGAATACTGCAATTTTACGTGCAATAGATTCTGTTAAACGGGATGCTACTTTAGGAACAGCCCATTTAATAATTGGTGTTAACACCGCACCCGATAATCCGCCTGCACGGACTTCCACCCTACAAGTCATTGTTGTTTTACCATTAACATCTTCTGAAGTAAAGTGACCGCTTCCTGTAAAATTATCTGATAAACCTTTTAGTTCAAACTTAATATTTGAAGGTTCATTCCATTCGGTAATATCTACCTGCGCTTGTATTGTTTTTTTAATACCTTTCACATTACCTTCAAATGTCCAAATAGATTGCTTGTCATTTGTAATTTCATGTTCTTTATAGGCTGGTACTGTCGTTGCCCATTTTTCAAGATCACTGACATAATCCCAAACTGCTTGTACATCTACTGGAATTTCTACTGTATGTATTCCCGTTGCCATTATGATTCCCACTTTCACTACGTATGAATAGTAAATTTATATTTCTACAAAATATAATTATTACATAAAAGACATAAACTTACATCACTAATTACACTTAAAAAGAGTAGAGATGTTATTACCATCTCTACTCTTTTAGGTGTAACTGAATCTTAATAACTCCATCTAAAAGGAAGAAATAAATGGCCTTATTAAAGTAAACCTTATGTTTATTGGTATTCAACCCATACAGCACCACTATCTGCAGACCTTACACAATTCTCAACCCATCTGACACCTTCTACTCCTGCTTCAATTCCTGGATACCACACATCTTCAAACTTTTCGCCACGATCTGCTGCCTCTTTAGAAAATAAATATTGGCCTTTAGTCCAACGCATAAAATCACATATTGATAAACATTATCTTTCTGAAATTGACTTAAACGCTACTGCATCACAACTGAATATGAGTCCTTCTTATTTAACACATGCTTTTAAAGCTGGTACAGGCTATTCACCTATGCAATATATTATTAGAAGAAGAATTGGTGAAGCACAATCCTTTCTTTTAATGACAGACTTTTCAATGAGTGAAATTGCTGGCATTGTTGGATTTAACAGTTTAAGTAATTTTCATAAAGTTTTTCAAAAATATATCGGAGTCAGTCCAAAAAAATATCGAGAAATATATAAGCCTAATAATGATACGTAATAATTTGCTTTCATTCATTATTGATTGAACATATAAAAAAAAGAGAAATATTGAGATAATATATATTTCATACGCTTACATAATGAATGTTAGCGTTTTTTTGATGTTTGTTTTCGTTTTCATCATGATTGCTAAAGAGCCTCCCAAGGTACAAAATTAAATTAACCAAATTATTCCTAGGGAGGAATCATGATGAAAAGAATAATGGAATTCATTCAACATACAATGCAATCTTTTAACCATTCAATGGATCAATATGGTGAGGCACGAATCGTTTTTTATGAAAGTATGTCTCCCTTAAGCGAGAAAAAAATAATCTCATTGAACAAAGCCTATACAAAAAAACGCGGAGAGGCCCTTTAGACTATCTCCGCGTTTCAGTTATTCATTTATTTTTTTCTATGCCCTCATTTTAAAGTTTTCCTCGATTTGCTCTAATGAAAGCCCTCTTGTCTCTGGTAAGTTTTTCGCCACAAATGCCACCCCAATGAACCCAAATACAGCAAATAGGAAAAATGTTCCTGAAAGTCCGACAACCTTCAAAAGAGTAGGGAAGAATAGACCTACTATAAAATTACAAAGCCATAAGAATAATGTAGCAATTCCCATACCAACACCACGTAAGCGAGCAGGGGAGATTTCAGCAATAATCAGCCAGCCTAAAGGGCCAATCGCCCCTTGGAAGAAGGCTAAATATAGGACTGTCAGTGATAATACTACAAATGGCAATGCAGGTGAACCAGCAAGTGCGAAAGTAGAAATACCGATCGTAATAAGAACAACTGTTACACCAGCTAAACCTGTAAGCAGCATTGTCCGTCTATTCACTTTGTGCATGATGGACATACCCACTATAACAGCAATAACGGCGATTAATCCATTGGCGACGTTTGCAATCAAAGCAGTTTTTGTTCCAAAACCAGAATTTTCAAGAATTTGTGTTCCATAATACATAATAGAGTTTATACCGACTAACTGCGAGACTGACCCAATTACAACCCCTATTAATACCATCTTTCGAATCCAAGGGATTCTTAAATCTTTAAGTGTTGCTTTTTCCATTTTTTGCTCTGCTTGGATATGTGCTTTTATTTCATCTAATTCTTGTTGTGCTGTACTCTCATTACGAATCATTTGAAGCACTTTTAGTGCTTCGGCCATTCTTCCTTTTGAGGCTAACCATCGAGGACTTTCTGGTAAAATAACCACTCCAATCCATAAAGCCACAGCTGGTAATGTTGCAATGACTAACATATAACGCCAAACATGTCCTGTATCACCAAAGGCATTTCCGATGACTGCATTAAATATATAAGCTAGAAACTGCCCAGTTACAATCATCAATTCATTTCGAGTAACCATCATGCCCCGCCGATCCGATGGAGACATTTCCGCAAGATAGGATGGTATGATCACTGAGGAACCACCGACAGCAAGACCCAGCAAAAAGCGGAAAATAATCATGATTGATGCATTTGGTGCAAAAACGCAGCCTATTGTTGAAAATAAAAATAAAATAGCTAGATACATGATTAGGCTTCTGCGCCCTTTTTTATCTGATAACCGGCCTCCCAATATTGAACCAAAAGCAGCACCTAAGATTAATGAACTCGCTACTAACCCTTCTGTAAAAGCATTAAGATTTAACTGGTCAGGTTTAGCCATAAACGGAAGTGCGCCATTAATGACTCCTGTATCATATCCAAATAATAGGCCCCCAAATGTTGATACAGTAGTAATTAATTTCAAGAACTTTTTTGGATTCTTTTTCTGTACATGTTCCAGTTGAACTGGACTCTCAGAAACGTTGAGATTTTGCAAGGTACATTTCCCCTTTGTCTAATTGTTTTATAACAATTTCTTCTGCCAGATTCCTTGATTAAGTCAGATTAGAATAATAGACTCCCATAAAGATCTTTGCTAATTAGGGATTAATTTAAAACGCTTTCATTTAACTCAATAAGATAAAAAATATATTTAATCATATTTAATCTATCCAGGGAGCAAACTACGGTAATTGCCCCCCGGCTTTTATACTATCTTTTTTTACACTAGCTGTGGTTTTTTGCTCTCATATTCTACCCAAACGGATCCATTGTCTGCGGAGCGAACGCAGTTTTCAATCCAGCGAATACCTTCAATACCAGCATTAATATCAGGGTATACCAGATTTTTCAATGTTTCCTCATCACCACGATTTTTTGCATCAATGGCAATGGCAAATTTCAGATATATATTTGCCCAAGATTCGGTTAAACCTTCTTGATGCAATGCTCCCAAACGCTCATCAGCATTACATGTTTCATCCAGGTATGGCATTGCACGAATTAAAGTTTGAATAGGTTCTCCCTGCACTTCGTATCTTAGTTCATTTGGTTTGCTATCCCACCATTCTAGGCTTGCTTTAGATCCGACAATGCGAATTCTGTGACCGTCCATACAGCCTGCATTAATAGAAGATGTCCATAGTCTTCCTACTGCTCCGTTTTCATATTGCATCAGAACAAAAGCATTGTCCTCTAAAGGAGCACGGGATCCCACAAAACTTTGTCGGTCACATAATAATTTATTAATTTTCATGTTTGGCATAATCAGCTCAGACATATAGTAAGTATGGGTTGAAAGATCTCCCAAAACAAAACTTGGACCAGCAACCTTAGGATCTACACGCCATTTTTGGGCAGCATTTGTTTTATCACCTTGCTCGGTTGCACTAAAACCATGAGTGTACTGTAAATCAACCACACGAATATCACCGATCTTGCCTTGTTCAATCATAGCCCGCATTTGAAGCAGCAACTGATTCCCGGAAAAACCATACGTTACTCCTACAATTTTCCCTTGTTTTTCTGCCAGAGCTTTAATCTCCTCACCCTCTGCTACAGTAAAGAACAATGGTTTTTCACAAATAACATGCAATCCGGCTTCCAATGCTGCTTTCGTAATTTCATAATGTGTTCCGTTAGGAGTGGCAATGGAGACAACCTCGATACCATCTTCTCGTTCCGCTTCTTCTGCAAACATTTTTATATAATCAGGATAGCAGCGATTCTCATCGACACCAAGATTAACACCAAAGTCTTTTCCTCTTTCTGCATCAATATCAAATGCACCCGCTACCAATTGATAAGCTGTATTATCTCTTAGTGCACCAATGCGGTGTTTATAACCAACCTGGCCAGTTCGCCCGCCTCCAATCATAGCCCAACGTAGTGGTCTTACAATCTTTTTCTCTCCATTTAACATCGTAAAAACTCCTCTCAATTGAATAATTTTCAGTATTTTTCATAAATTTCTGTAAAATTAAAAGCTAAGGGTTTGTTTTACAATCTTTTTCTCTCCATTTAACATCGTAAAAACTCCTCTCAATTGAATAATTTTCAGTATTTTTCATAAATTTCTGTAAAATTAAAAGCTAAGGGTTTGTTTTAACGCATCTATCGAAGTTCTTATTCCTGCCTCAACGGACATTGTCAGATCTTCCATTTCTAGGGAAACTTCACCGTTATAACCCATCATGCGTACAACAGAGAAGAATTCTTTCCACCATTGCAAATCTTGACCGCAGCCGACAGCCACATAATTCCATGCTCTATTGGCTGTATCTGTCACCTCTTTTGTTTCCAATACACCATTAACAGCTGATAAATGTCTTTCAATTCTTACATCTTTACCATGAACATGATGAATCGCTGCTCCTAGTTCTCTAGCTGACAAAATGGGATCAGCACCCATCCAGATTAAATGGCTAGGGTCTAAATTCAAACCAACCATAGGTCCAACTGCATTTCGTAATCTAAATAATGTTTCCGGATTATAAACTAACATCGAACTGAAATTTTCAAGGGCAATTTTTTCAACACCGCATGCTTCCGCCTTTTTCACTAACTCTCTCCAATATGGGATCGCTACCTCATTCCATTGATAATCCAAAATATCTTTTAATACTGGGGGCCAGCTTACTGTATATGTAATCCAGTTCGGGATCTTATCCTCCGGGCTTCCTGCCGGCAGACCACTCATCATAATGACCTTCTTCACACCAAGTAAACCGGCTAATTCCATTGTTTTTTCTGTTACTTCTCTGTGCTCTTTACCGAGTTCACCTGGATCTAAAGGATTCCCGGAACAATTCAGTGCACAAAGCTTAATATTCCGCTTTTCTAATTCACCTAGAAATTCACTTCTTTTTGCTTCACTTTCCAGCAATTCATTTAAACGCAAATGTGGAGCCGGTGACCAACCTCCTGTTGTCATTTCAATAGTATCAATCCCCATTTCAGCCACCGTATCCAACATTTTTTCAAACGGCAAGTGGCCTAAGCTATCTGTTACATATGATAATTTCATAGAAATCTTTCCTCCTTGTCTGATTTGCTGTGTATTCATAAATCCTTTATTACATACAAGTGTTTGGATTTTACATTTAAGGACATCTTACAAATTAACTTGTTTTTGGAGAATTCGCTTTCATTTTTCCATGTCTGTATTTTCCAATGAATCACCTTCTATGAACTTGTCATGACCTTGTTTACATAGCTAATTATATAAAAAGAATTCAGAATAGTAATTAAATTATAGAGACATGTTTTTATACTTTAAGGACATCTTTCTTTAAATAATTAAATTTTAAGCGTAAAAAAACACCCCCAATATAGTTATGGAGATGTCAGCTATGCGAATATGTGGTTGTATTTTGGTCTACAAACAGAGAGCGAAACTTTCCTGGTGATATTTGCATCATGGAAGTAAAAACACGGGTAAAATACTGAACATTCATAAAACCCGTTTCCTCAGCAATTTCTTTTAACGATAAATTCGATGTTTTGAGTAAAATCATTGCCTTTTTTATTCGTTCGTCTTGAACGTACTTTGAAAAACTTACTCCTAATTCAGATACAAAAACCCGAGACAAATGTCTTCCAGATATGTGTAAATGTTTGGCTACTTCCGTAAGTTTCAAGGAATTTGATAAATTGTCATTAATATATAACTGCGCCTGAGTAAGGAGGACGGAATGCTGTTCGGGATCATGTTTATGATTACTCTTATTCAAAGCAGGAACAAAATCTTGCAATATTGAGAGAATAAGAGAATAGGCAATATTTGAAAGCATTTCTTCAAAAAACTCATTTTGCCGCTTTGTTGCCTGGATAAGCAGTGATTTCCATAATAATGCTGTTTCCATTTCATCTTTATTATGTAAAATAACTTCGGTGCATTTTTTGGCAGTTTCCATGATTCTGATCCAGCTTTCATTCGACTCTGATTCGAGAAGGTCAAAGGCAACGTATAAGAGAGACAGCCCCTTCTCGCTTTTTATTTGGTGCAAAATTTCAGGTCTCGATAAAAAAAGTGTATTCTCTTGAAGAGTAAAGGTATTTTGATCATCTAGGTAAGTTCCTTCCCCCTCCACTACATAACAAACTTCGAAAAAAGAATGTTTATGTAATTGATTGTCATAATGCTTTGGCATGACTCCCCAATAATGAATTTGAAAAGAAGCGCCATTTTGGTTTAAACGATGAACATAATCATTCAAAGAAGTTTTTCCGGTTAGATATTTATTTAAATCCAATATAAGCACTCCTTGTCCAAGTAGCTGCCATTTTTAATCTTTCATTCAAGTAAAGTATTACATAAATAATCTTTAATACAACACAAAAATAAATTTTACTTATTCCCTGAAATCCAATTAGAGGAAATCATGTCTTCATATAAATGTATATACTCTAACAAACTGTGATAATTTGGCCTTTAGTGCAATTGATCTTAATGTGAAAAGATTTCCGGAACATGTAAAAGGACCGCACTGTAGTCCTCTTTTAAACTTTTTTACATTTATCTAAAAAAATAGGATAGAAAGAATATAAAATAGGTCCACATGAGATAAATTGTCTATGCTTGGTTAATAGAATGCTCGGGATTAGCCTTACAAAAATCTTTTATTATGATAAACTTCTACCTGAATTCGGTTCTAATAAAACTTTAAATGCGGATTAAATTTTATTTTTTTTCATATAATTCCACTTGAACGTACAATCCTGTTTTCTTTAATAATTTCAAACAGGTTCGTGAGGATTACTCAATTCCAGCGCATTCAAATGCAACATCAAACCCCTTTCCCTTTGTTATCTGGTTTACTCTCTCTTCTACGGGTTCTTCGTCTATAAAAATAGTGTCGTTTGCACCCAATTCTTTTGCTAATTGTAATCGTTCACGATCCACCGAAGTTCCTATCACGATGACATTTCCGCCAGAAGCTATTGCAACTTGCATTGGAAGTAGTCCAATTGCACCTGGACCGGACACTAATACAAAGTCTCCTGCTAAGACACTACCACGTTCTACTAAACATCGGACCATACAAGCTAAAGGTTCACAAAACGCTGCTTCATCCATTGTTACATTATCTGGAATGTGGAATGCTAAATCAGTTGGAATGACCATATATTCCGAGAACGCCCCATTCACACCTGAGCCAATTGACTTCCTTTCTTCACAAAGCATTATTAATCCTTCATAATAGTAATTTCACTTTCCACAGCTTTTTGCTGCTGTTAAGGAAATTACTCTATCTCAATTTTAAAATCATTTACATCCTCCCCAACTTCAACAACAATTCCAGAGTATTCATTTACCATTGTCACTGAATAATTGGCAGGATATTCACCGGCAATAATATGAAGGTCGGTTCCACATATCCCAGCTGCATGAATTTTTACTTTTATCTCGGAGGCTTTTACAATTGGTTCATCTAATTCTGAATTACCTTTATCCAGTTTACTTCTCTTACAAAATTCTAATATCAAGATGCTTGCTTTATAGATATAGATAAATAACAACCTCATTGTTATTTCTATTCATCGTTTAGTTTACTACTTAATGATAATTTATAGGATACTAAAAAAGGAGCATATGTTTTTCCCTTTTGCTCCCCTTTTATTTCAATGCTCTTTTAATGTTTTCAAAAGCAACTTTCGATCATTTTGATTTTCTTGGGCTTGCTGAAACGGATCAAGCAAACTTTGTAAACCGTTAATATGTTGTATAAGCTTGGAAATTACTTCTTGAGCGTTTACTATAAATTCACACTCTTGTTTTGTAAACGGTCTTGCATAATCCACGTTCGTAACAACATCATAGAAAACAACATTTCCCACCTCTACCTTACAAACCTTCCAATTTTCACTTTGAATATTATTACAACGTTCTTTTAGGGTGTTTATCTCACTTTGCTCCATTAATGAAGACTTATATACATCGTATTGCTCGAGATTATGCTTTTTTCTTAAAAACTCCATTCTCAATACTCCTTTAAATGACTTCAAACACCTAATGTCAATGCTCTTTTAATGGTTTCAATGGCTTCTTTTCGATCAGGTAATGTGGTGACAGGGCGTATTGCTTCTACAATTAATGGCCCGATAGTAATGTTAGGTACAAATTGACCATCCATTACATCAACATGAATATAATCAGCTCCACCTATCTCTACTTCTTTTATTTCATCTGCTAATCTAGCAAAATTAGCAGACAAAATGGAAGGAGCTATTTTAATCATTTTCATTACCCCAACTTTCTATATTTCTGAACTTAACAATAGTCTCGACAATATTATGTGCTTTTTATTAATTTTATTGGTCGTGATTTAAATAATTATTTGCATCAGAATATTATGCTTTGTTTGAAGAACCAAATTCACGAATTTTACTTATAACTGTTTCTTTAATCGCTTCACGGCCTGGGCCAATGAATTTTCGTGGATCATATACATCAGAATCTGTATTTAACTTCGCCCGAACAGCTTTTGTAAAAGCTAATTGATTTTCAGTATTTACATTAATTTTTGCTGTTCCTAATGAAATTGATTTTTTGATTTGTTCATTCGGGATACCCGTACCACCATGTAAAACTAATGGCAACTCAATAGTTTTACAAATCTCTTCCATTTCCTCAAAACCTAAATTTGGCACCCCTTTGTAAGGCCCATGAACAGATCCCAATGCCGGCGCTAGGCAATCAATACCAGTAAGTCTAACTAACTCCTTACATTCTTTCGGATCAGCATAAATAACACCATCTGCAATTACATCGTCTTCTTGTCCGCCAACCGTTCCTAATTCAGCTTCTACTGATATCCCCCGTTCATGTGCATATTGAACAACCTGTCTAGTTATTTCCACATTTTCTTCAAATGGATGATGGGAAGCGTCAATCATAACCGAAGTAAATCCAGCATCAATAGCATCTTTACATTTTACAAAGCTAGACCCATGATCCAAATGAATAGCTACAGGAACAGTAATACCCATTTCTTCGATCAGAGCTTCTACCATAGCGGTAACTACCTTATAGCCCCCCATATATCGAGCTGCTCCTTCCGAAACACCAAGAATAATAGGTGATTTCTCTTCTTCGGCCGCAGACAAAATGGCTTGTGTCCATTCTAAGTTATTTATGTTAAATTGCCCCACTGCATAACGCTCTTCTAATGCCTTATTTAACATATTCTTCATTGAAGTTAACCCCATAAGAACCCTCCTAAGTTAGAAAATCCAAAATACAAAGTGACTTTTTCCATTTAAGAATCTTTATGTAAATAAATTATCAATTTATTTAATAATTCTTTAGGAAACTGATAATCTTAAATCTGAAGCTTTATATACTTATTTTTTAATACATCCTTGCAACTATATCACTTATTAAAGTTACTGCATTCCTTGCATTGAGTTCGTTATTATTAAATTCATTAGTTGTTTCATATGTTGCTATTTTATTGACACGATTTGCGTGCCTCCCACCTTCAAATGGGGTTGTTAACCATATTTTTGCAATATCACGAGCTAATCCCGCACCAATGACACGCTCTCCCATAGCTAACATGTTTGTATCGTTATGTTCTCTCGTAGCTTTCGCGCTAAAGGTATCATGCACAAGAGCACAGCGTACCCCCTTTACTTTGTTGGCCGCAATGCTCATTCCAATGCCGGTTCCGCAAATTAAAATACCACGGTCTACTTCTCCCTTGGCAACCTTTTCAGCTACCGGAAAAGCATAGTCTGGATAGTCAACTGATTCGCAACTTTCACAACCTAATTCAACATATGTTATCTTCATTTCTTTCATCAATGAAATAATTTCTTGACGAATAAACATACCACCATGATCAGATGCAATGGCCACTTTCATCATTTTTCCTCCAATCTTCTTTTACTAAGAAAGATAAATAGTACTAAACTTTATTATACTAATAGAATGAAATGCAGTATGTTCTAGACCAAAATGTGATCTCTAGTTTTTGCTAGAAGGCGATTTTTTACTTCTTCAGTATTCACAAACCGTTGTGAAACACCCGTTTCTATAGCAGCTTTCGCAACTGCCGCTGCAACATATGCTGCCACGCGAGGATCGAAAGGATCTGGAATCACATAGTCGGGGTTAAGCTCATCCTCAGAAATCAACTCAGCAATCGCATAAACTGCCGCTAATTTCATTTCTTCATTGATTTCTTTAGCATGAACATCCAATGCTCCACGGAATATCCCAGGGAAGGCTAAAACGTTATTTATCTGATTTGGAAAATCAGAACGACCTGTTCCTACAACAAACGCTCCTGCCTCTTTTGCATCTATTGGCATAATTTCTGGTACCGGATTTGCCATTGCAAAGATAATGGGGTTCTGATTCATGGAACGAACCATCTCCTGAGTGACAGCACCAGCAGCCGATACGCCAATGAAAACATCAGCCCCAACAAGTGCATCTGATAAAGTTCCTTTTTTATGTTCTTTGTTAGTTATCCTTGCCATTTCATCTTTAAATGAATTCATTCCAACTGGACGACCTTCATAGATAATTCCTTTTGTATCACATAAAATAACATCTTTTACACCCATATTAAGTAACAATTTTACAACCGCCACTCCTGCAGCTCCCGCACCATTTGCTACTACACGAATATCTTCTATCTTTTTGTCCACCAGCTTAAGGGCGTTGATTAGTCCTGCAGCTGTTACAATGGCTGTACCGTGCTGATCATCATGAAATACGGGAATATTACATGATTTCCGCAGGCGATCCTCGATTTCAAAACATTGAGGGGCAGCAATATCTTCTAAGTTAACTCCACCAAAAGTCGGTTCTAATAATTGAACCATTTCAACAATTTTATCGGTGTCTGTTGTATCAAGACAGATTGGAAACGCATCCACATCTGCGAATGATTTAAAGAGTAACGCTTTCCCTTCCATCACAGGCATAGCTGCTTTCGGCCCGATATTCCCAAGACCAAGTACCGCTGTACCATTCGAAACAACAGCAACAAGATTCCCCTTAATCGTATAATCATAGACTTTGTCCTCATCTTGATAAATTTCAATACAAGGCTCTGCAACACCAGGTGAATAAGCAAGACTTAAATCTCTCCCGTTACGTACTTCTACCTTTGAATAGATGCCAAGTTTCCCTTTATTTTTCTTATGCATTTCTAGAGACTGTTCCCGTAATGCCAACGTCATAACCTCTTTCGTAATAAATTTTATATTGAAATAAGAATTGGAAGTCATAATCGCAAAACTTATTTTTTTGCTGAAAACGAATTTTTCCATCACGATGATTGCATGTATCACCTCCCTAAAGGAATGTGTGGTGAAATAGTCGTATCTGCTCTTTTTTGAATTAAATTTATTATTTAGTTATTGAAAACGGCACTTTATTAATTATTGTTTTTAATTTTTTCCTTGACGCTCAAAGCAATTTTAATAGATAATTTTTAAAAGGCTTTTAAAACTAGTAGTTTTCTAAACTAGTAGTTTTTTATATCAGTGTGGCATTGTTCTCTCACTGCGGAATAGAACGTACTTCTTGCATTATTTTTTGTAACATCGTAATTTCTTTATCTAATTGTTGACTAAGATCGATGGTGCTCGTGTCTGTAAGCCCTTTATTTTTTACTAATTTATATAAATCTTTGCGATATTCACCTATACGCTTATGACATTCTAGTGCCGTTCTCAACAACATTTCCTTATCTCCTTTTTCGTATTTTGTATGTGATGCACTATAAAAGTCTTTCCATTTCAATGTCCTATTAAAAAATAAACTATATTTTAAATAATCTTACGTACTTTCTTAAAGTTAAACATGCCTTAAGGAAAATAGCTCTCTAAGTTCATCAACGTTTACATCAGCTAATGAATCCACAACTCTATCTGCTTGTGTGAGATCCATATTTATTTGTTTATGTCTTACTCCAATACATTGCATATTGGCTGTTTTAGCGGCAGTTAGACCATTAAAAGAATCCTCAATCACTATACAATTTGATACCAATACACCCAGTTTTTCTGCTGCATGAAGAAAAATCTGTGGATCAGGCTTTCCCCTTTCAAAATCCTCACCTGAAATAATTTCATCAAAATATTCTCTTAATTCACATTGATCCATTACTGTTTGTATTCTTCTCATTTCGGAAGAAGATGCTAAAGCCGTAGAAATACCGTGTTTTTTTAAAGACTTTAGTAAGGGTAATGCCTCCGAAAAAAACAGTTGCTTATAATTCCATTCTTTCTGTGAAAATATTGTTCGTTGTAATTCAATAAGCTCTTCTAAAGTTTGCGGCAAAGAATACTTTTCTTTTAAAATTGACCATTTTCTTTTGGCCGTTCCACCCATATAACTACGTTGTGTAATTTCGTCTACCTGAATATCCAGTTTCTTAAATATCTCTTGGTTGTACCTTCTATACACTGGCTCAGTATCGACAATTACTCCATCCATATCGAAAATAACTGCTAAATTGGACACTATTTTCACCTTCCCATCTTCTTTTCAGCTAAATTCAGGGTACTAATTTCTAAGTTCAGAATCTTGTTCAATACCTTTGTCATCATTACATCTTTTTTCATTACAACGAGAATAGTAAAATCCAACTTTCTCTGAACTAAATGTATCCAAGAGGCGTCCACACTTATCACAAATAATAGAACCTAGTACTAATGTGTTTTCTAAAACTGACATAATTGATCATCCTTTCAATGTAGTTAAATCAAAATAAATTGTTAACACTATTACAATGTCTTTATCACCTTAAAACCAACTATTTATATGACACGGCCATACATAGGAAGACCGTTCTCCAAAGGAAGAATCAATTCACCCTGGATAATCGGACGTACGTAGTTAATAAATTCTTGGGACATGGAACAGTTTTCTTGATCATACCAACTTATTGGTACAAAGCGTTCCTTTCCTCCAACCACGCTTAACGGTACTGCTTTGTAAGAAATTTTATACTCTGTTAGATCTTCTCGACTTATTCCAATCATAACTCCTGAATAATTTTCCTTTGCAAAAGACCAGGCTTCTATTCCAACCTTGTAGGCTTCCGATACATCTGTTTTTGCAGCAAATAACATACTGCTTCGCTGCCAAGTACTAGGTAAAATAACATGTGAATGGATATCTGTTTCCTCTTTGATAATATTATTTAAATATGAAGAAACCCCCCCAAGCTTAGGACGACCAAGGATATCAAAGTTCAAGTCATTTCCTGAAATTAGGTTACCCTGATGATCTTTAATCCCTTCTGAAACCACTACGACTGCACTCTTTTTTTCTAGATTTAAAGATTGAATTCTACTTATAAAGTCATTCTCATCAAACGGTACTTCAGGAATATATATTAAATCTTGACAATTGCCCCCTACATCTCCGACCAATGAACAAGCTCCTGCTAACCAACCAGTATGACGACCCATTGTTTCTATTATTGTAATACGGTTACTTACCATATAACTTTTCATGTCCATCTTAATATCAAGCATACAAGTGGCTAAAAATTTTGCAGCGCTTCCAAAACCAGGCGAATGATCGGTACCCATTAAATCATTATCTATTGACTTAGGGACACCAATTACAATTAATTCATAACCGACTTTTTTTGCTTGGTCATGAATCATTTGAGCAACTTTCATGGAACCATTTCCGCCAATACAAAAGAAGTACCGAATATCCCTTTTTTTCATAACATATAATATATTTTCGATCTCGTTGATAGTGAGCTTATGCCGCCAAGACCCAAGCGCAGCACCTGGTGTCCAACGTAGACGATGACGCTCCTCGTTAGACAGGTCACTTAAATTCACAAAAGATTCATTTAGCAGTCCATGTATTCCTCCTACTGCTCCATAAATCTGTCCCTTAAAAGATGAATCAATCGCTCCATTTAAGATTCCGATTAATGAATTATTAATAACAGCTGTGGGACCCCCGGATTGAACAATTAGACAATTCCCATTCATAAGCTTTTCTTCCTTTCGGTATTCACTCGGTTAAATTTAGTTAAGCGCTTCACTTTTTCGTTAAAAAAAATAATATCTTATTTTCTCTGTCTAATATGCACTTTTGTCTAATTCTAATTATATCCTAATACAATTTAATTGAAAACTTTATTAAGCGCTTTACCTATTTCTATTATATGTCTATCTATTCAGAAAATCAACTTGATTACTAAAAAATTATTAACTGTGAAGCTTGTATTTTATAATAGTTTTCTTATACCTTATCATGTATAAAGTGATAAGGTATAAGAAAACTTAAACAGTTGTAGCAACAACCTCTAACTCACTCTCCCAAAAGATTCTAAATAAAAAAAAGAGAATGTCCTAGTTCTTTAGGACACCCCCTATGTCAAATTACGCCTATTAAGAATAACTAAAAAGTTACTTTCCTAACAACTTGTTAAGAACCTCTAACTTTTCATTTGCGTTTTCTTTTGTTACAATATCAAGATCTGTAACAATTTTCTTCTCCACTTTTTCTCCACTTAAAGATTTTACGATACTTTCTACGCCTTTATAGCCCATATCATATGTTTTGACAGCAACAGTGGCGCTTAAGTTACCTTGACTAATGGAGTCAACCGCTTCAGTAATACCATCCATTCCCACAGAAACAATTTTTTTCCCTGCTGTTTTACTCGCTTTAAGTGCTCCGAGTGCCATTTCATCATTTGCACCAATAACGCCTTTAATTCCTGGATGCGCCTGTAAAATATCCTCCATGACAGATGTCGCTTTTACCCGGTCCCAATCTGCCGCTTGAGAAGCAACAACTTTTAAACCAGCCTTTTCCAAGGCTTCTTTTGCTCCCTTAACTCTATCAGCGCTTGTTGGTGTTCCTGAAATTCCTTCTAGTATCGCTACTTCGTCTCCAGACTTTATTTTAGAAGCTAATATCTCACCAGCTTTTCTACCTGCGTTGACATCGTCATTTCCGATAAATGTAATTTTATCTTCTGAATCTACATTACTGTCTAAAAGAGCAACAGGAATATTCTTTTCCTTAAATTGCTTTAAAATAGGGATGACGGTTTTGGGTTGACTCGGAGTTAAAACTAAACCGGCAGGATTTTGATTTAGCAAATCCTCAAGCATGTTGATTTGTTCCATATATTTTGTTTGATCATTGGGTGCAATAACGGTACCATCTACATTAAAATCTTTAAACGCAGCATTCGCACCCGCTTCGATAAATTTAAAATATTCAGAATCCAGACTTTTTAATACAACATACACTTTCTTTTTCCCATTATCGCTAGTTTTAGAACTAGTGCTTGTTTGTACTGTATTATCTTTGTTACCACATCCGGCAAGTGAAAGTACTATCACTGTGAGAATTATTAAAGCAGCTGTAAGCTTTTTCATAGCCATCCCCCTTGTAAGTAATAAGCAAAATCCTAGTATTGTTAAAAGTGCGATATTCTTTTTGCTGTCACCTCCTCCCTCAAAAAAGAAAGCGTTTTAATAAATGACAAAAAATAAAATTACAATTCTCACTAAATAACGAAATTCACTTTTTCATTAAATAACATAAGAGGTTAGATTATTAGTATCATAGATAATTCACGCTATTTGATTAAGCGCTTCACCTATTAATAAAAAAATAATCTTAATATAAATCCTCAATATATATTAAGATCATCTGATAACCTAAACTGTTTAAAGTTAAAATATGCAATTTTACAGTTTTGAATTTATTGTCATTATTAAGCGCTTCACTTTTTGAGTTTATTATATTTCAAAATTTTCAGAAAATCAACATGTTTTTCAAGAACAAAAATGAAATAGTTTAGGAACTTACTTTCTTCACCACTTTTGCAGTTGATTCTCTCTTCACTAGTTCAGGCATTAATGTAACCCGTTTTATTGTCTCATTTCTTTCAATCATACCTACCATTAATTCCATAATTTCTTTCCCCATAATCTGTATAGGTTGAGCCATGGTAGTTAACGTAGGAGCAATTAATGTTGCAAGCATCGTATCGTCAAAACCGACGACAGATAATTGTTCAGGAACGGAAATACCATATTCCCTAGCAGCATGAATCGCTCCTATCCCCAATAAGTCATTGCAAGTAAAAATAGCTGTTGGGGGATTAGCATTATTCAAATAGTTTTGTGTAATTTTTTTCCCCCAAACTATACTTATCTCCTTTGCATATTCAACATTCCCTGGTACCTTTATCCCGTGATCTTCTAGAGCTTGTTTATACCCTCTTACTCTCTCTCTATTACTCCATACGTCAAGAGCGATTATTCCTATATTTTCATGACCTAAGCTAATTAAATATGACGTAGCTTGATATCCTCCCATATAGTCGTCTATTGCTACTGTATTAATAGGAATCATTGGAGAATCACGTGCAATAATTGATACAGGAATATTCTCTTCTATTAATTCTTGTACCTTTGTTAGATCCTCAAATCCGGACGCAAGAATAAAACCATCAACACTTTTTTGTTTTAAAAGTGATAAATACTTATTTTCTTTTTCAGACGAATAATCTGTACTACACATAATTAGATTATATCCCCAATTGTTCGCACTATCTTCAATATTTCGTGCTAATTCAGAAAAAAAGGGGTTAGCCAAATCTGGAATTAACAATCCAATTGTTTTTGTTTTTTTTCCCGTCAACGCAGATGCCATTACATTTGGATGAAAATCTAACTTCTTTGTCACACCTAAGACTTTTTTTCTTGTCTTTTCACTGATATTCCCTGTATTATTAATAACTTTAGAAACCGTTGCAATTGAAACACCCGCCTTTTTTGCAACGTCATATATAGTAACTTTCATTTTTTTCCCCACTTTTTAGTTAACATTATATATAGAATTTTTACTGTTAAATTAGTATTACATGGAAGCCAAAAATTGGGTTCACTTAATTTCTTATTTTCCTTAATTTATGTTTATATTCACTCGCCCTGTTGACTTTCTTTCAACCAGTTCAGGTAATAATAATTTCCGTTGTTTCCTTGTTACCGTTCCTTCAATTTCTGAGAGTAGTGACTCTATAGTCTCTTTCCCCATGTCATTGAGAGGTTGTGACATTGTAGTTAAAGTTGGGCTACATATAGTTGCCAAAACTGAATTATCAAACCCTATAATTGATATATCATCGGGAATGGTTAGCCCCCTCTTATGCACTGCCCGCATGGCCCCAATCGCTAAGATGTCATTAAAAGCAAAAATAGCTGTTGGAGGTTGTTCTAAATCAAGAAGTTTTTCTGCTTGTCTTTCACCCTCTTCAAATGTAGCCCTTGACTCTGTCTTAAGCTTTTCATCGTATACTAAGTGATAATCATTTAATGCATTTTGATATCCACGAATTCGTTCTGCACTGCTTTGAACCGTTTCTGTAATAATTGCAATACGCTTATGACCTTGTTCAGCTAGGTAAGCGGTTGCTTGATATCCACCTCTATAATCATCTACTGAAACTGTATTAAGTTGTAATGAATCTATATTATAAGCAACCAAAACTACAGGTATTTTTTGCTCCATTAAATCTTTTATTAAATTTACATTATTAAAACCAGAAGTTATAATAATTCCATCCACTCGTCTTCGGAGCAATAGAGACACGTATTTTTTTTCCTTTTTCTCATTATAATCTGTGCTACAAATAATAATGTTGTACCCTTTCTCATCCGCCCAGTCTTCAACACTCCTTGCAAACTCAGCATAAAATGGGCTCGAAATATCCGGAATAATTAAACCAATTGATTGGGTACGTTTAACGGAAAGTGAGGATGCAACGGAACTTGGATAATATTTCAATTCCTTCATTACATCCAATACCTTTTTCTTCGTTTTCTCACTGTATTTCCCGTTATTATTAATAACGCCAGAAACAGTGGCAATTGAAACACCGGCTTTTTTGGCTACATCATAAATCGTTGGTTGTTGCATAATCTTTCCTCATTTCAAAAAATTCATCTTCTACTATTTAGTATAGCAGTTTTTGAACACAATACATCATAAAAGTTAAACGCTTTACGAAAACAGTTATATACAGAAAGATTCATTGTAGAAATACAATGAATCTCACTGATAAAACCGAATAGTAAATTTTTAATTTTCCCTTTTACGAGTTCCGTAAGCCAAACTTTACCCTTCTACGTTTACCACCACTGTCACCGTTTCAAGAAGCTCCTGGATAGCGTATGCAGGTCCTTCTTTACCATTTCCACTTTCTTTAACACCACCATATGGCATTTGGTCAGTACGGAAACAGCAAGTATCATTAATGATAACTCCTCCAACTTCAAGTAAATGAGGAATTTTATAGGATAAATTTAGATCTTTAGTATAAATTCCTGCTTGCAGTCCATATTTCGAATCATTTACTAGTTCTATCGCGTCTTCAAGGGAGTCATAGAACAGTACTGAAACAACAGGTGCAAATACTTCCTCGTCTAACACCTTCATGCCTTTTTTCACATCTGTTAATACGGTTGGATAATAAATATTACCAATACGCTTGCCACCTGTTAAAATAGATGCACCATTTTGTTGTGCCTCATTTACCCATTCTTCAATACGGATTGCTTCTTTTTCACTGATCATTGGTCCGACATTCGTTTCAGGATCTAGCGGGTCACCCACTCTAAGTTCTGAAACATATTGTAAAAATGCCTCCATAAATTGGTCCTTTACCGATTTCTGAACTAAAATGCGCTGAACCGATATACAAATTTGCCCGGCATTAGCAAATGCCATCTTTGCTAATCTCTCTGCTGCTTTTTCAACTTCCGCGTCACCATGAACGATAGTGGCTGAGTTAGACCCTAGCTCTAATGTTGCCTTACGTAATCCGATTGTTTTTTGAATATGTTTTCCGACTCCAGGTGAACCTGTAAAAGTGTAATGGGCAATTCGTTCATCGTTTAAAAGCTGTTCACCCACGGTACTTCCACCACCAGTTACACATTGAATATAACCTTTTGGAACGCCGGATTTTTCTAATAACTGACATAATTTTATAGCTGAAGTTGCTGTATCTGATGCAGGCTTAATAATTACTGGATTTCCAGCTGCTAATGCAGGTGCTACTTTATGAACTACAAGATTTAACGGAAAGTTAAACGGTGTGATTGCCGCAACAACACCCACTGGTTTTTTTATCGTATATAGAAAACGGCCTTGAACATTGTAATTAGGGATAATTTCACCCACTAATTTTTTAGTTTCCTCAGCAGCCATCTCAAAAGTAGCTATCGATCTATTTACTTCCCCTAATGCGTCTGTGATTGGTTTCCCACCTTCTTGTGCAATAGTGTTTGCAAAGTCTTCTCGGTTCTGTTTGAGAAGTTCTGCAACACGTATTAAAACAGCATGACGAGATTCCGGTGAAAAAGATACCTTTTTATGAGCATAAACCGCTGATTCTACAGCTTTATTTACAAGATCTGGGCTTGCTAAAGACACTTCAGAAAAAACTTCCCCTGAATATTTATTATAAATTTTATACGTTTCTTCAGTAGATACCCATTCGCCATTTATAAACAATTTTTGCTTATCCATTGTTTTTACCATCAGTTTACTCCTATCATATTTTCTATTAAGCGCTTAACTAAATAGGGTGCTTTTTCATTTAAAATATTATTTCCTCTTTATAACTTCTTTGACACGATCTACAATATGATTTACGGAAATTTCATACTTTTGAAGTAGAGCCTCATTCGGACCAGACTCTGAATTACGGTCTTTTACACCAATTCGAAGCATTGGAACTGGCCTTTCTTCTACAAGTACCTCTGCAACAGCACTTCCAAGGCCCCCATAGATGCTGTGTTCTTCTGATGTTACGATAGCACCCGTATCCTCTGCCGCTTTAATAATAGCTTCCTTATCAAGAGGTTTAATGGAAGGCATATGCAAAACAGCTACATTGATTCCTTCCTCCGCAAGTTTTTCCGCCGCTTCAAGAGAGCGGCCTGTTTGCGTGCCCGTTGAAATGATAGTCGCGTCTTTCCCTTCTCTTAATTTAACTGCTTTACCAAGTTCAAACTTGTAATCTTCAGAAAAAACCGCTGGCAGTGGATCCCTTGCAAGGCGAATATACACAGGTCCATAATAATCATTAGCAAATTCCATCATTTTCTTTGTTTCCACACCATCAGCCGGTGCTAGTACTACCATGTTGGCCAGGCTGCGGAAAATCGCAATATCTTCTAAGGCTTGGTGTGTTTTACCTGTTAAGCCAGTTAATAGACCACTATAGGCACCAATCATTTTGACGTCTAGATTTGGCTGTGCAATCTGTACTTGGATTTGATCAATAGATCGTTTAGATAAAAATGCTGCAAAAGTAGTAGCCCATGGCTGTAAACCAGTGGTAGCAAGACCAGCCGCAACGCTCATCATATTTTGTTCTGCTATTCCCATTTGTAAAAATTTTGGTGCATTTTTTTCTGCAACAACATTTACCTTTGTTGATGTCGCTAAATCACCATCCAGCGCAAAAACCCTCGGATCATCTAAGGAAAATTTTAATAAAGTATCTCCAAACACATCACGCATTGCTACCTTTTCTACAGTTTTTAAGTTTGTCATCTTTTTAAACCCCCATTTCGATTTCTGTGATTGCTGCTTCTAGTTCCTTATCATTTGGTACACGTGCATGCCATGAATAACTATTTTCCATGAAGCTTACACCTTTCCCTTTGATTGTATTGGCAATAATAATAGTTGGCTTTCCTTTTATCTGTTTCGCTTCTTTAAATGCCCTATTTATTTGTTCAACATCATGACCATCCACGCTGATTACATTCCAGCCAAATGCCTCCCAACGCTTTTCCGGAGATAATGCAGGGTTTTCTCGCTCTGTTATTGTACCTGCCCACCCATACTGCTGTAGTTTGTTATAGTCCATGATAACAACGAGATTATCTAACTGATATTTTGATGCCACATCTGCAGCTTCCCATACTTGCCCTTCTTGTGATTCACCATCTCCAATCATGCAGTAAGTGCGGAAAGTTTTGTTATTCAATTTCCCACCAAGCGCAATCCCTACCGCAGCAGAGATTCCCTGTCCCAAGGAACCTGTCGACATGTCAACACCAGGCAAAATCTTCATATCTGGATGTCCTTGCAAGCGAGAGTCAATTTCATCAAATGTATTTAATTCATCAGTTGGGAAATAACCACGTTGTGCAAGCACAGAATATAGCGCGATAGCTGAATGTCCTTTTGATAAAACAAAACGATCACGATCTACCCAATGAGGCTCTGCAGTATTGATATTCATTTCTTCAAAATATAAACTTACAAGCACTTCCACAGCAGACATTGGGCCCCCCACATGACCCGCTCCAGCATGATGAACAGTTTTAAGGATAAGTTTTCTTGTTTCAGACGCTCTCTGCTTTAACATTGACACTCTTTCTTGATTGAGTAACATACTCATTTGAATTCCTCCTTAATATATAGAACAATTTTACCTAAGCGCTTAACTAAATGTGTGAAAATGTGGATGCTAATATCTTAGCATCCCACAGATAAGAAAAAAGTGAATATTTAGTTCGGATATGTGTACGTATTCACCCGCAGTTTATTCCACAATCAATTCAAAACTTTTCTTCTAATTTTAACAGGTTTGCCTGTTTCAAGAGATTCTTTTGCAGCTTTTGCAATTAACTCAGCCTGAAGTCCATCATTACCTACGCAAACAAGGGGTTTATCATTTATTACTGAGTCTATAAATGCATGTGTTTCTATCATGTACGCTTCTTTGTAACGGTCAAGGAAGAAATGTTTTAACGGATCTTTAATTACCCCATTTGAAGTGCTAATTTCTACATTTGTAGGGTGTTCGTTTTGAGCTGATACACTACCGTTCGAACCAAAAACCTCAAGTCTTTGATCGTAACCATATACCGCTTTACGGCTATTGTCTATCACACCAATTGTACCATTTTCAAACTTTAAAACAGTTAAGGCTGTATCTACGTCACCCAGCTCACTAAAAATAGGATCAATTAGATTTGCGGCTTGGACATATACTTCCTCAACCTCACTCCCTACAACGTATCGAGCTAAGTCATAGTCATGAATAGCCATATCAAAGAACAAACCTCCAGAATTCTTGATATAATCAGCCGGAGGCGGCTCTGGATCACGGGCTGTAATTTTTAAAATATGAGGCTCTCCAACTACACCATTTTTAACTGTATCATGCACCTTTTTAAAATTCGGATCAAAACGTCGGTTAAATCCAACCTGTAATTTAATACCTGCTTCTTTAACAATCTCCAGAACTCTTTGTGTTTCTTCCACTGAAAAACTGATTGGTTTTTCACAAAAAATATGTTTTCCAGCTAGGGCTGCTTCTTGAATAATAGAAATATGAGTGCTTGTTGGAGAACAAATAAAGACTGCATCAATTTCAGGATCATTCAGGATGTCTTGATAATTCGTTGTAACTGTTTCAATTCCAATTTGTTTTGCCCATTCTTCTACGCTATCAATATAAATATCTGAAATTGCCTTAATTCTAACATTGGACAGCGGAGCAATATTTGTCGCGTGCAAACGTCCAATTCTACCGGCACCTATAATGCCAATTGTAATTTTCCCCATAATAAATCTTCCTTTCTATAACTATTACATTAATTTAGTTAAGCGCTTCTCTTAATAAATTCATTATAGACTATATTATTTACTTTTGAAAGTGTTTTCTTTATTTTTTTCTGAAAGTTTCCACAAACACTAGTCCCTTCAATCCCTTCTAATATATAAATATTTTAAACTAAAATTATTTATTGCATAACCAAATCAACTAGTATAATATATATAGCATAGGTTAAGCGCTTAATTTTTTATTCGTTTAGGATACAAAAATACTCTTGATAAATCCAATAAAAGAGGAGGCAATCTAATGACGCATATCCCCTTCAATTTAGGTATTCATCCAATAAATTGGGTTGGTGAAGATGTCTTAGAACATGGTGATCATTATTCCTATCAACAAGTAATGTCTGAAATCTCATCTCTGGGATTCAAAGGAACTGAAGTAAGTAGAAAGTTTCCGAAAGATCCGCAGGAGCTGAAAAAGGCCCTTTCGGATTATAATCTTCAATTAACTACTCAGTGGAAATCTGTATTGTTTTCTGATCCAAAGAACCATAAAACTGAATTACAAGCCTATCAAGAACATGTTGAATTTTTAAAACCATTTGGCTGTAAGGTTGTAAGTACTGCGGAAATCGGCGGATCCATCCTTAATCAAGATCCAAGACGTGGACAGGACGAAACTGAGGTTTTACGTTTAGATGAAGATGGTTGGAAGTATATGGTAGAGGGATTGAATAAAGCCGGTGAAATTTGTCGTGATAACGGCATGTACCTTGTGTATCATCATCACGCAGGTACTGTGGTGGAGCAACCAGAAGAAATTGATAAATTAATGGAAATGAGCGATCCAAATCTAGTTCATTTGTTATTTGACACTGGCCATGGGTATTATGGTGGCAATGATCCGTTGTCCTTATTAAAAAAGTATTACAATAGAATCAAATATATTCATCTAAAAGATGTCCGACAAGAAATCCTTAATCAGGCACGTCAAAATAAGTATAGTATAAGATCATGTATACAGAATGGTATGTTTACAGTACCTGGGGATGGTTGTTTAGACTTCAAGCCTATTTTTTCAGAATTATTTGAACGAGGATACAATGGTTGGGCTCTAATTGAGGGAGAACAGGATCCATTAATATGTAATCCATATCAATACGCACAAAAGGCAAAAACACACATTGAAGATATTTTTAATAGTTTACAAGAAGAAAAAACATCCATTTTTTAAAAGTTTTTATTTTAAAAGATAAATAAAGATAAAAAGGCGGTTGAAAATCAGAGAAAACGATTTTCGACCGCCTTTTTTTATGCTTTTTATTTTCTTGTTCTAATCTTTGAAAATAAAAGGGTATAATGAGAAAATTTTTTTAATGATTTAATAAATTCTGTGTAACAGAAGATCTATTTAAGGACTCATACCCTTTTTCAATATAATGTATCACCTTTATTGAATCTTCAATTGAATATCTTGGTTGGCAGCGATTAATAATGCAATCATGTAAATGTTCTACTTGATTTAAATATTGATCATCTTCGTAAGCTTCATATAAAACCGTCTGATTATTAAGGTCTTTAACAATCACTTTTCCGGATTTATCTAGCGATGCATCAGGACGGAAGGCTGAATCTACTAGAATTGTTCCTTTTGACCCGATAATTTCGTACCGATTGATCATTGGTAATTCCATACTGGCTGTGATCTCGGCTGTACGTCCTTGTTCATCTATAAAAATACAAGTAGAAAGTGTATCTACTTTATATTCCGGATGAATTTTGCCTGCCATTGTTACTTTTGTTGGTTTCATTCCAATTATCTGACTCATAGCATGAACACCGTAACATCCTACATCACGCATGGCTCCTCCACCAAGTTCAGGGTTTAATCGGATATCGTTACAATCTTCCAACATCCAGGAAAAATGAGCCTTTATATGTAAATAATCTCCAATATAATTAGATTCAAGCAATTCTCTTACTCTCTGATGCTGTTTATGGAATTGATACATAAAAGCTTCCATAAAAATCACGCCATTGTCCAATACAGCCTTTTGAATGTCTTTCATTTCTTCTACGTTTAATGCAGCCGGTTTTTCTAGTAAGATATGCTTTCCCTTTTTTGCGGCTTTGATAGCCCACTCTACATGGAGCGCATTTGGTAAAGGAATGTAAACCGCGTCAATGGCGGGATCATCAAGCAACTGATCATATTCCTTATAAATAGTTGGTATATTGAACTTCTCTGCACGTCCCTCGCTTTTACTAGCAATCGCCACTACTTCAGCACAATCTGAACGCCTTAAAGCAGGCAGAACTTGATCATAAGCGATGTTTGCTGCACTTAAAATACCCCATTGAATTTTTTTCATATACTTTCAGCTCCCTATTAATCTCGAAATTAGTGAACCCCTACCAATTTGCTCCCAAATTCTTCTTTTTAACAAATTACACTATATATCATGGCTGGGCTTCCATAATATAGATAGAAAGAGCAGCCTTTGTTTATCAACCGCTCTTTCACATGTAATGTTAAAGACTACTTGTCTAAAATGCTTTTAACTTTCTCTAATTTTTCTCCAGCATTTTCTTTTGTGATCACTTCTATACTGCTGTCAATATTTTTCTCAACAGTTTCTCCTTTAATCGCTTTCAATGCATTTTCAACGCCTTTATATGCCATATCATATGGTTCTTGGGCCACAGAGGCGGTTACATCTCCTTTACTAATCGACTTTAAAACATCACTTGTTCCGTCAATACCGATAATTGGAATATTTAAGTTACGGGCCTTGACTGCTTTTAAAGCACCTATAGCCATTTCATCATTTGCTGTAAAAATGCCTTTAATATCCGGGTTGGCCGTTAGAATATTCTCCATTACAGTAACAGCTTTCACACGGTCAAAATCAGCTGCTTGGGAAGCCGTAATCTTAATGCCTTTTTCCTTCATAACATCTTCTACACCTTTTACCCTTTGCTCATTTACGTCTGTTCCTAACACACCTTCAAGAATGGCAATTTTATCACCTTTTGATAGTTTTTCAGCTAAAAATTTACCGGCTTCCTGTCCTGCCGTGTAGTTGTCAGTACCAATGTACGCTGTTTTTCCGTCCCACTTTAAGTCTGTATCAATAAGAATAACTGGAATATCTTTTTCCTTGTATCTCTGAAGAACTGGGATGGCCGCTTCAGTGCTTGGCATGACAACTAATGCATCCGGCTCTTCATTGGTTAAATCCTCCAAAATATTAATAAGCTTTTCTGTTTCTGTTTGCGTTGTAGCTGCAAGAAAAGTCCCATCTACCCCTAAATCCTCAAATGCTTGTTTTGCCCCTTTTTCTGCCAACTTAAAATACTCTTGATCTAACCCTTTTAGTACAACCGCAACTTTTGGTTTGCCGCTATCCTTTTCTGTCTTGTTTCCGTTCTCATTAGAAGCAACCTTACTACTTTCCTGTCCTCCGCATCCAGCTAGTAGTAACATAGCTGTCAGCAAGGTAATAGCAGTTATCATCAATCGATTTTTCATTATTATCCCCCCGGTAGAGTTTATCTTTTCTATATAAATTTCTTTTAATTTTTTTGACACAACTCATGGCCTTTCTTCTCTTTATGTCTTTAGGGCTAACCCTCACGACTTTGCTTTCAAGCGCCTTTTTATAAGCTTTTGGCAAGGCACTGTAAGAGAAATGGGCGAAAGTCTATGCATAAATTCTCTGACTTGGGCAGTTTTTTTCCATGCCAAATAATTTATGTAGATTTATATATTTTGTAAATCTATTGTTTGTATTTATTATTACAATGGATAGACTATTATTTTAATTGCCTCTCCCTTTCTCATTGTTTCGATTCCTTCTTCTAGTTTATCTAACGTAATTTTATGAGTAATCAAACTATTTAAATTTAGGATGTTCGACTCTAAAATTTTCACGACTTTAGGAAAATCATAATTTTGAATAAATGTTCCTTTTACAGTGATTTCGTTTCTTGTAAGATCATATTGTTTAATTTGCGGCTGTGCATGCTCATTCATTCCAACTAAAAGGATCTGTCCCCCGCTGCGAACAAGATTTATGCACTGATCAAATAATACTCCTACACAGTCGATGACAACATCTGCACCAACCTTGGTTATTTCTTTTACTGTTTTTACGAGATCCTCGTTCTTTGGATTGAGAACATGAGTGGCCCCAGATAGCTTTGAATAGTTTAGTCGATAGTCCGAAAAATCAGCACAGATGATTTTTGCTGCGCCCGCAGCTTTTAATACTTGCGTAAACAGTTGTCCCATTGGACCTGCTCCTATAATTACAACACTCTCACCAGGCTGGACATTTACTTTTTCGCTGCCATTGACAACACATGATAACGGTTCAGCTAAAACAGCTATCTCAGGAGCGATTTCTTTTGAAATCTTGAACACATTTTTGGAAGGAACAACACTATAGGAAGCCCAACCACCGTCAAGAAAAATCCCGAGAGTAGAAGAATTTTTACACAAGTTTGGTCTGCCAATTTGGCAATAATGGCAGGACCCGCAAGTAGTAGTAGGATCAACAATTACCCGATCACCGATATTCACATTTCTCACATCTTTACCGGTTTCAACTACTTCCCCTACATATTCATGTCCCTGAATAACACCCGGTGTCGCTGGATGACCTGGCGGGTCTGATAAAATGTGAACATCCGTTCCGCAAATACTTGCTGCCAATACCTTAATTTTTACGTCTAAATCCGATTTTAAAGTTGGTACTTCCCTTTCTTGTAAAGCTAAATTCCCTACCTTTTCGAATACTCCTGCTAACATACATGTTCCTCCGTTTTAATAATGTCATTTGTTTTCCATTGATGTATTTCCAAAAAAATACAAATTGATATAAATATATTTTGATAATTTTACTAATGTTGTAGTACTCAAAAACTATGATTTATAAGATTTATTGAAACCATCTTTTTAAATATACTAGAGACTCCTCAGCATATTTATACATCCATTGCATATTATCTCTTCCTTTATCAGCGCTGAAAGGATTGGCACCAGGAGTATTGCATTCAACCACAATGGTACGATTATATTTCAGGCTCTGTAGTTCAGAAAAAATGTGTTGAAAAGGCAGTTGGCCTCTCCCCAATGCTTGACGGTTATTGTCTGCAACATGCACTACTTCTACCATCTCACATATTCTTCTAAAAGGTTCTACCATATCTTTTTCTTCAATATTCATATGGTACGTATCTAAGAGCGTCTTAACTAGAGGGTGATTAATTTCATTTACGAATCGATAAGCATCATCAGCTGAATTTACAATACAGCTTTCATAACGATTTAATGGTTCAATAATTAGCTTTACATCTAATTCAGAAGCTTTTTCAGTTAATTGATGAATCGAGTCGACTGCCCATCCCCAATCTTCTTTTCCATTTCCCATAGGAGCAGATTTGCCGACAGCGGAAGGACATACAACTAAATATCTCCCATTTACATTATTAACTGCTTCAATTTGTCTTTTAAAATATTCAATCGCGTTTTTTCTATTAACAGGATTTCTATTGGCTAAATCTTTATTTTCATCGGGCCAGCCAGCATCCCCTGTTAAACCACTTATTTTCAGATCCAATTCCTTTGTTAATTGATTTATATAGTGCGGATTATTTACTGCAAGACTAGCATGAAGTTCTACTGCATCATAGCCAGTATCTTTTACAAATTTCGCAACTTTTTCAATAGGTTCTTCTCCGAATGTCCAGCTACAAATTGATAACTCCATCCAACTTCCACCTCAAATTTTATATTCCGACACCTTGATCACTTTCCAAGATACCCATTAATTTTCACAATTTCTTCTTCTACATTTTCTTTTGTGACCACATTTACACCCGTATCGATTCTTTTTTCAACCTTTTCGCCTTTTTTGGTTTTATAAGCTGCTTCGACTGCCTGATAACCAATTTGATAAGGCTGCTGCGCAACATTTGCCAACATTTTGCCGTTTTTAAGGGCATCAAGGCCATTTGGCGTACCATCGAATCCAATAATTGGAATGTTTGTATTACCCTTATTCTCTAGAGCTTTACTAGCTCCTAACGCCATTTCATCTGAAGTTGCAAACACAGCTTTAACATCAGGATTGGCAGTTAATATGTTTTCCATAACACTAACTGCCTTTAAACGATCGCTTTGTGCATCTTGAATAATAAACTCAATATTTTTACCTTTTAATGCTTCCTTAAAACCATTTGTACGGTCATCATGTGTCTTGCTCCCTAATTGCCCGCGGATAATGGCTACTTTGTCACCATCTTTAAGTTGAAGGTGCTTGCTTACAAATTCTCCTCCGAGCTTCCCTGCTTTATAATTCTCGGTTCCGATAAATGAAACTTTCTTTTCAAATTTCGCATCAGCATCCGCCAGTATAACAGGAATATCTTTTTGGTCTGCGCTATTCAAAGCAGGAAGAATAGCTTCAGCCTGACTTGGCGCTACTATTATCGCATCTGAACCAGAAACAACCAGATCTTCTATCATTTTGTTTTGTTGTTCATATTGTGATTCCTCGGGTGGTCCAAAAAATTGAACCTCCACGCCGAGTTCTTTGGCAGCATCTTTTGCACCGGCCATTACGATTTTCCAATATTCACTATTCAGCGTCATCAAAACAACGCCAAATTTATAGCTATCTTCCGAACCATTAGCCTTTGTTGCGCTATCTCTCGTGCTGCTGCTAGAGCAAGCAGATAGTATGGCTAGAATCAACATTGTTAAAATTAATAGAATATGTTTATAATATTTCATCTTTTTTCTTCCCCCTTATTATTTACTATTTTCCTAGGAGCTTTTTGGGACTTTTTATGATGAAACTTTTACATATGAATTTCTTTCAATCGATTGTAAACACATTTCAATCGCCTGCATGTTTTGAATCGTCTTTAGATCGAAATCATTTGGATAATTTCCATCTAGCACCCACTGAGAAAATGCTTCTACTTGAAGGACATATTGCTGTCCCACAATTTTCTCTTCCCTCGATTCCCCATTTTCTTTACTAACGATAACCAACCCTTCACCATTAAAAAGATTCGGCAAATATGCACGAGGGACCTCAATTTTGCCTTTCGTTCCTATTACCTCATAATGATTTCTTAATACTTGTTCCATAGAAGCATCAAATAATGCAGTAAGCCCGTTATTGAGTTTTACAATTCCTTGTACAGACATATCCACCTTGTATTCAGGATGGTGCTGTGCTGAAACAAAAACCTCTTCAGGAGTAGCGTTAAGGATATTTCCAATAGAGTGAAGGCAATAACAACCTACATCATATAAACTGCCACCTCCTAAAGCCGTACTTCTTCGAATATCATGTTCAATCCCGTGAAGAAAAAACGAAAAGCTGGCTCTCATTGACTTAACCTCGCCAATCTCACCTGAAACAATAATCTCTTTGACTCTTTGATGCTGCGGATGAAATTGATACATAAAGGCTTCCAAAAACATAACGCCATATTCCTTGCAAACATCTATCATTTCTTGTGCTTCTTTAGCTGTTAATGCCGCCGGTTTTTCACAAAGAATATGCTTTCCTTTTTTAGCGGCCTTTTCGGCCCATTCGCGGTGAAGCCCATTTGGCAAGGGGATATATACTGCATCAATATTCGGATCTTCTAAAAGCTCTTCATAGGTTGGATAAATAGTTTTAATCTTGAATGTTTCCGCCACATTGTAAACTTGACTGTTTGAGCTTGCTATTGCAATAACTTCAGCATTTTGTGCATCTACAAATGCAGGAAGCAAATGATCCTGTGCAATTTTGGCAGTGCTTAATATACCCCATCGAACAATCTTTCTCATATACTAGCTCTCCTTTTTACATTTTTAAAAGTTCATAGTCTATTTTTTGTCCCCTTTACGACGAAGCACATCGACATATACTGCCGCTATAATTACTAATCCGATGATGATTGTTTGCAAATCAGATGAGGTCCCCAATAAGTTTAGACCATTACGTAAAACGGCAATAATCATCGCTCCAATTAGTGTTCCCCATACTGTGCCAACACCGCCAAAAAAGCTTGCTCCACCAATGATTACTGCTGCGATTGCGTCTAATTCGTACGATAATCCGGCAATCGGCGATGCAGAATTCGTTCTTCCAATTAAAACAAGCCCGCCAAGAGCTGCCATAACCCCGCTTATTGTATAAACAAGAATTAAAATCCGATCAACAGGAATACCTGAAAGTCTTGCGGCTTCCTTATTACCGCCAATTGCATAAATATATTTACCGGTTGATGTACGAGTCAGAAACATATGAAAACCGATACAAGCTACAATTACCAGCAGGAAACTGACAGGAATGATTCCAACATTTTCTTGACCTACAAAGTTCATGGCATAAGAGAAACCAAAGATAGGTGAAGCTCCAGTGACAATTAAAGCTAATCCACGGAAAATGTTCATTGTTCCCAGTGTTGAGATAAACGGATGCGGCAAACGCAATTTCGTCAACAGGATTCCATTTAGCCAACCTGCCAATGCTCCAATTCCAAGACAAACAATAATCGCTAAGATTGGGCTCATTCCCCAAGTTACCGTTACAATACCTGCACTAATAATCGCAAATGCAAGGATAGATCCGACTGACAAGTCAATTCCGGCAGTTAAAATAGGCAATAACATTCCCAAAGATAACAATGCGTTAATGGATGATTGTCGTGCAATATTCATTAAATTGTCCGCTTTCAAGAAACTCGGTGTAAGAATTGAAAGAATTACACATAGGCCGACTAAACCAAAAAGTGCACCAAACTTATTAATAATAAATCTCCAATTTCTTCTCTCCTTTAAAGCAGGATTAGCTTTTGTTCCAAATTCTAGTGAACGCTGTTCCATCATTAATCATCCTCCCGTTGCAGCTTTCATAATAACTTCTTGACTTGCTTCACTTCGTGCTAAATCACCTGTAATTCTTCCTTCGTGCATAACAAGAATGCGATCACACATACCGAGAATTTCGGGTAGCTCAGAAGAAACAATAATGACACAAGCTCCCAATTCGACCAATTCATTTATGAGATTATATACTTCAACCTTAGCACCAACATCAATGCCGCGAGTTGGTTCATCAAAAATGAAAACTCTAGCTTCAGTAAACAGCCATTTTGCAATAACAACTTTTTGCTGATTACCCCCACTTAAATTTCGAGCCATAAGATTGATATTATTGGGTCTTATTTTTAAATCTTTAACGTATTTATTTGCTACTTCCTTTTGCTTTTTATAGCTAATTAACCCCTTCTCCTTGACTCTTCGTAGTTTAGCTATTGTTTTATTAAAGATTAGAGTTTGATCCAGGAAAAGTCCTTCTCCTTTTCTATCTTCTGTAATAAAGGCAATTCCAGCATCAATAGCGTCTTTCGGCTTTCGAATAATCTTTTGTTCACTGAATACATGGATTTTTCCAGAGTCTATGAGATCAGCTCCGAAAATCCCTCTCATTAATTCAGATCGTCCTGCTCCCACTAATCCGGATATACCAAGAATCTCTCCTTGATAGGCAGTAAAGTTTATCTCGTGAGGTGAGTCTTTCAGTTTAAGATTCTCTACTTTTAATCCTTCTTTCCCTCGCTTAAATGCTTTTTTTGGATATTTTTGATCAAGGGAACGTCCTACCATTAATTCAATCATTTGATCGACAGAGGTGTCTTTTACAGGTACGGTAGTAATTTTAGTACCATCTCTTAAAACCGTAATTCGGTCACCAATATGCTTGATTTCTTCTAGCCGGTGAGAAATATAGACAAACGTCATTCCCTGTTCCCGTAAATTTTCAACAGTAGATAACAATTGATCAACTTCTTGTCCACTCAAACTGGCAGTAGGTTCATCCATAATTATTAGTTTGGCATCCAAAGAAAGCGCCTTCGCAATTTCGACTAATTGCTGCTGTCCAATACCCAGGTTACCTACTAATTCATCTGGATTTACTTTTTGACCGAGTCTTTCCATTAGTTCTTTTGCTTTTTCTTTCATTTGGGCACGATCAAGAAGAGAAAAACGCCCTCCTTTCTTTCGTTCATGACCCAAATAGATATTATCTGCTATCGAAAGTTGAGGTATAAGGTTTAGTTCTTGATAAATAGTGGCAATTCCAATATTGATGGCATCTTTAGGTTCCGTTATGTTCGCATTTTTTCCTTCCCAGTTTATCTCCCCTGTATCCTTAGAGTAGGCACCAGTCAAAATTTTAATAATTGTCGACTTCCCAGCGCCATTTTCCCCCAAGAGCACATGAACTTCACCTTTTTGAATATCCAGGTTAATATTATGCAAGACTTGAACTCCAGAAAATGATTTACTGACATCTTTCATTTCCAGTAACTCCATTAGCTTCCCTCCTAACTGCTACTCAACTATTCAATCTATGAAATGTTTGATTTACATACAAATTTATGTTAAGCGCTTCACTAAATAGTTTTATTGTCACATTTCAAATGATAATTTTATAATATTTACTTCTTCTTTCGATACCTACGCTTTTTTATTTTTAGAAGCATTATCGAACCATACCGCTAAAACAAGAATCGATCCCTTGACAATGTATTGCCAAAAGGCATCTATATTCAATAAACTCATCCCATTATCAAGAGTCGCCATTATTAAAGCACCTAAGATGGCACCATTCACTCTTCCCCGACCGCCTGCCAAACTTGTTCCACCAATTACCGCTGCTGCTATTGCATCAAGTTCCATCATATTACCTGCACCTGGCACCCCAGCGTTTAAACGTGCTGACAATATAATACCGGCAAAAGCGGCGATTAAACCATTTAAAGCAAATACAATTAAAACCACTTTTTTAACTTTTATTCCAGAATATCTAGCTGCCTGTATGTTTCCACCAATTGCATAAATACTTCTTCCGAATTTTGTTTTTTCAGCTATAAACGTATACAAGATAGCAAACACTAACATAAAAAATACTGGAATTGGAATACCTCTATAAGTATTCATTAATATAACAAAAACTGAAATTAACCCTGCTATTAAGATAAGTTTCCAAGTAAACAGTGGCATGGGTTCTAACCTTAAATTATATTTCACTCTTGATTGCCGCTTTCTTACAGATAACACCACTATCGTAACAATCGCAATTAACGCTACAAATAGTCCTACATTGTTATTTATATAGGCTTGACCTAGAATTTGATAACTATTATTCATGGGAGCAATCGTTACTCCCTTTGTGATACCGAGTAATATTCCACGGTAGATCATCATCCCACCAAGTGTAACAATAAAAGCAGGGATATTAAGATAAACAGTAGCAAAGCCATGAATAATTCCAATAATTACACCAAAAACTAAAACCACAGCGATTGTCGGGAGTGTTCCCCACCCTTCCCATGCCATAAAGACTGCGGCAAGCCCACCTGATAAACCAACGAGGGAACCCACAGATAAGTCAATATTCCCCGTTACGATAACAAGAACCGCTCCTGTCCCAAGTAAAGATACAACGGACATCTGCATTGCTAAGTTAGAAAGATTACGAGCAGATAAAAAGACCCCGTCGGTAAAAAAGGCAAACATGATCATAATTACTACGAGACCGATAAGCATTGTATAAGCCCTAATATCATAACTTTTCTTTTTTAAGTCTATTGTTTGTTCACTTTCAAGGCCCTTTGTTGGAGCTTTCGTGATTGTTTCCATCTTACTTACCTCCCGTTGCGTAATAAATAATTTTTTCTTGGCTAGCTTCTTCTATACTTAATTCTGCTGAAAAGTTGCCCTCCGTCATCACGTATACCCGATCACTCATCCCTAATACTTCTTCTAATTCAGAAGAAACCATAACCACGATGACCCCTTTATCCACGAGATCATTCATGATTTTATAAATCTCATATTTTGCTCCAATGTCGATCCCGCGTGTTGGCTCATCTAAAATCAATACCTTTGGCTCCGTCATCAACCATTTTCCAATAACAACCTTTTGTTGGTTTCCTCCACTTAAATTATTGACAATGGTTTCAACGCCAGATGTTTTTATATTCAACATTGAAACGAACTTATTTGAAATGGTTACTTCTTTATTTTCGTTGATAATTAACTTACTAACTGCATCCAAACTTGCCATTGAAATATTTTGTTTTATATCCATGTCTAAAACAAGCCCTGAACCTTTACGATCCTCAGAGACAAGGGCAATTCCATTTTTTATGGCATCAAACGGGTTATTAATGGTTACTTTTTTTCCTTCAAGGTATATTTCACCTTCTACTTTTCCAGGAAATGCCCCAAAAATACTGGAAACAAACTCTGTTCGTCCCGCACCCATTAGACCCGCAATCCCAACAATTTCACCACGATAGGCCTGAAAAGTAACATTATCAATAATCTTCTTATTTATTTTACTTGGATCATATACAGTAAAATTTCGGATTTCAAATGCAAGTTCCCCTCTAGAGTGTTCAACACGGGGAAATAGTTTATCAAGCACCCTGCCAACCATCATGTAAATAAGTTTGTTTTTATCGATTTTCTCCGCAATCTCCGTACCGATATACTGGCCATCTCTTATTGCTGAAATCGAATCTGCTAGACTCATAACTTCATCAAGTTTATGGGAAATATAAATGGATGTAACACCCTGTTTTTTTAATTTCTTAATAATACCAATTAATATTTCACTTTCTTTTTCCGTTAGAGCAGATGTCGGTTCATCGAGGATTAATAATTTTGCATTTTTTGAGAGGGCTTTTGCAATTTCAATCAACTGCTGTTGTCCAACCCCAAGATTGCCCACCTTTTCTTCTGGGTCCACACGAAGTTCTAGCTGTTCTAAAAGTTGTACAGTTTTGTTATACATATCATCCCAGTTAATCACACCCAAATTATTGGGTTCATTTCCGAGAAAAATATTTTCCTGTACCGATAATTCCTGAACAAGTGCCAACTCTTGATGAATGCAAACAATACCTTTCTCTTCTGCATCACGAATTTCTTGAAATTGCTGGACCTGTCCATTAAAAACAATTTCTCCACTATAAGTTCCATATGGATATATTCCACATAACGTTTTAATTAACGTTGATTTTCCAGCACCATTTTCTCCGCATAGTGCATGGATTTCTCCTCTTTTAACCTTAATATTAATATCACTCAATGCTTTGACCCCGGGAAATTCCTTTGTAATCTGTCTCATTTCCAGAATGTAATCACTCATATAGTCACCCCTATCCCATTGTGAAAAAATCGCTGCCTAAGACACCAAGTACAATCCCTAGGCAGCGTTTTCATTTTTATTTATTAATTATTGCTTTGGCCGTTGATCCTTTGGAACATCTTTATATACCTCATCCATTTTGTGGAATCCATCTTTGATAATAGTCGACATGATATTGTCTTTTGTAACTGTTGTTACATCCATGAGAAACGTGGTTACGTCTTTCGTACCATTATCTACCTTTCCAACATGTCCATGCTGAATATTACCTGATACCATATTTTCTACTGACTTCTTATCACCTTTGGCTAAGTTATAAACAAGCTCCATAGCAGTTGAATTTAAAATTTGTGTCGGTTTATATACAGTACTTGTCTGTGTGCCTGCTACAATTCTTTGTAAAGCTGCAATGTCTGCATCTTGTCCAGATACTCCTACCGTTCCAGCCAAGCCTTGAGCTTGTAATGCTTGAATTGCCCCACCTGCTGTTCCGTCATTAGATGCTAGTACAGCGACCACATTATTATTTGCAGCTGTTAATCCATTTTCAGTATTCTTCATTGCTTCCGTCGGATCCCACCCCTTGGACCATTGCTGTGTAACAATTTTTATGTCACCTTTATCGATGTATGGTTTTAATACTTTTTCCTGTCCATTTTTAATTAAATGTGCATTGTTATCTTCAGGGCCACCTAAAATCGAAATATAATTACCTTTTGGGTACTTTTCTACAAGAGCTTTTGCTTGTAATTCTCCTACTTTCTCATTATCAAAAGTTATATAATAATCCAAATCCCCATTTCTAACTAATCTGTCATAAGCCACTACAGGAACTCCAGCATCATGTGCCATCTTTACTACAACACCTGATGAGTCACCATCTTGTGCGGAGATTAATAGGGCATCGATACCTTGTGATAACATGTTCTGTACTTGCTGTATCTGCTTGTTGGGATCTTCCTCACAGGACTGAACTAGTAATGAGAAACCATGATCAGCAGCATATTTTTTAGCCATATCTACTTCTTTTTGCCATCTTTCTTGTTTAGTAGTACCTATTGAAAATCCAACCACAATTTTTTTGTTTTTATCTTTCGTAGTAGCTTTCTGATTACTAGTACCAGTGTTAATCGCGCTACACCCAGTTAAAAAAACTGACAAAACTAACATACCTACAAAAAGCGATTGAAATAATTTTTTTAACATTTTAATCCCCACACTTTCCTTATTTTTATTAAAAAAAGATAGTAACTATATTATGTTAATTATAGAAACTTCTTGTTAAGCGCTTAACAAAATCACAATATATAAAAATACTATAAAATGCTATGTTTATAGCTATCTTTGCTTATGTTATGTTTCAATTATTCCTGCTCTTTTGCAAGTTTAGTTTACTACAGCTATAGCGTTGTAAATATTGGGGCCCGAGTCAGGAGATAGATAAACCGGTTGATATACTTCGGGCACGAGTATTGCTTTCTAATTCGAGGGAAGGCAATCTCCCCTCTCAGTTAATTGGTGAAATGATGTTCTTTTCTTAAACCCATTTTATATGCGGATTAATATTATGTTTTAAGGAGGGGGCTTATCCTAAATCTTGTTGTAGATCGTCATTCTCTTGTTAAATGGTTCAAAGAAAATTTAACAAACAGGAATACTATAGTGTTTTCCAACAACTCTAGCAGTTTTTTCTTTACTTACCTTTATGAATTCTTCTACATCCCATTCGTAATATTCTTTTCTAAACAGCTCAACAGACACTGCACCATCATAACCAATTTCCTTTAATGTTTGGAGTATCAGGTCTAGGTCAATTGCTCCATCACCAGGGAATAAACGATGTATATTCTCTTTTAAATATCCACGCGGGAAATCATCGGCATCATCAATGTGTATAACAAAAATCTTGTTTGGATCATAATTTTTAAGGTCTTCAATGTTTGAACCAAGTGAATGAAAATGGAAAATATCTAACACCATTCCAACACTATCTCGGTTTACTTCTTTTATAATCGCATCACATTGATCAAATGTATTGACACAGCAATCTGGATGCCCTACAAATTCAAAAGCTAACCGCATATTAGCTTGTTCTGCATAATCTGCTAAATCATTTAACACTCGTACTGATTCATTTTTAATTTCTTCAATTGTATAATCACCTACATTAAACGAAGGAACGACAACAATAGTATCGCAACCGATTTTATTGCCGACTTCACAAAGAAATGTTAAATTTTCTTTTATTTGGCTATATTCCTTTTCATTACAGAAAGTCACAAATTCAAGTGAATTTAATGCAAGTGGTTTTAGGTTATGACTTTGGAAGTAGGCTGCAAGATCATCGATTGAATGTTCTTCCAAATAGTCTTTTATAAAATTTAAACGTAATTCAATTGCATCATATCCATGCTTTTCACAAAGTTGTAAATCTTTTTCTAGACTTGATTGTCTAAGTGTCTGGTTGAATGATAATTTCATATTTTTATTTCTCCTTTATATTATGTTTCTCAGAAGTAATTAAATTGTTCATAAAAATTATTATATATATCTATAATAATTTTTTATACAGCTTTACTATTACTTGATACTTTGTTGTCATCACTATCATTATTAGTACGGAAGTAATGTTCTAACTGCTCAAGTGTAAGCCCTTGTGTTTCTGGTAAGAATTTTTTTACGAATGTAATTGCAGCGAGGCCTAGGGCAACAAAGATGAAAAATGTTGAGGACAAACCAATCTTGTCAAGCATTATTGGGAATGTCAATCCTACAAAGAAATTCACAACCCAGGAGCCAAACACACTAATACCCATACCGATACCTCTCAAACGTAATGGGAATATCTCGGAAAGCAATAACCATGTTACGGGTGATATAGCTCCCTGCTGAAAGGCAAGAAACGTGACTGTCAGTGTAAGCACAATATATGGAAGTGCCGTGGAACCTTCAAATATAATTGGAAATATTCCTATAAGCAGAAGTGTTGTTGTCGTACCAATCAATCCACCCAACAGCAATGGTCGACGTCCCACTCTACCAAGAAGCCAGATTCCGACCAAAGTTGCTATAACTGATATTGCACCATTGGCAATATTACCGATAAGGGCTGCTTTTGTTTCAAAGCCAGCATCTCTTAGAATTTGAGTACCATAATACATAATCGAGTTTACGCCTGTAATTTGTTGGACTGCACCTATTCCAATCCCTAGAAATAGAATGCGACGTAACCATGGTACAGCTATGAAATCATTAAATATTGGTTTTTTACTCTCTGCCTCTTCATCAAAAGCTGTTTGGATCTCTCGTAATTCAGATTTAGCCTGATCCTCTTTCCGAATCTTTCTAAGAACAACTAAGGCTTCCTCATTTTTTCTTTTTGATACAAGCCAACGTGGGCTCTCAGGCATTATAAGCATACCAAGAAACAATAATATTGCTGGAAATGCTGCGATCACCAACATGTAACGCCAAACATGCGGATGGTCACCCATTGTGTTTCCAAGGATGGCATTACAGACGAAGGCTAATAGCTGTCCAGTAACAATCATTAGTTCGTTCTGTGTAACCATTCGGCCCCGGCTCTCTGCAGGCGAGATTTCTGCTAAATAGGTTAATACGGTTACTGACGCGCCTCCTACAGCAAGCCCTAATAAGAATCGAAAGATAACCATTACAGTAAGATTCGGTGCAAGGGTACATCCAAGTGTAGCAAAAAAGAACAATACTCCAAGATAAAGGATGTTTTTCCGGCGCCCATAATGATCTGATAGTCTTCCGCCAAACACCGAACCAATGGCTGCACCAATAAGAAGGGAACTTGCAACAATACCTTCAGTAAAGGAGTTGAGATGTAGGCTTTCAGACATATATGGTAAGGCACCGTTAATTACACCAGTATCGTATCCAAAAAGAAGACCCCCAAAAGTTGAAATTACAATAATGGTACGCAAAAATGAATTTGGATTTACCTGTTTATTCATATCGGTTTCTCCTATTTTCTTTATAAATTAAACGCTTTCAATTATAACCTCTTAACTATTTTAAATCACCCATACTATAGTGATCGGTAGATGATTTTTAATTCTAGTTTCCTACTATCTTCATTATACTTTATAATTTAGTTTATAAAATATTTATAATATTCCGTATTTTATTTTCAAAGAAAGTCCTTACCCACCTAACTATCCTTAGTCTTCCTTATGGAGTCTTGTTAGTTTTAATGGGTAAAGAACTTTCATTGGCTGTTTAATTTTAATTTTGTAATGTGAGGAATTTACTGTTTAATTCAATTGTCTTTCCAGTTTTAAAAGATTTAGTCGCCGCGGCTGCAATTTCCAATGCTGCCTTTCCATCAATTTCTGTACAAATCGGTTTAACACCTTTTCGCAAACTATCAATAAAATGAACCATTTCTAGTAAATATGCATCTTTAAATCGGGTTGGGAAATCAGGAATTAAATCATGTTGACTTCCTTTAGAAGTTAATACTTTCACATCATTATATCTCATCGAACCAATTTGAATGGAACCTTCTGTGCCAACCACTTCTCCCCGAATATCATAAGCATAAGGAGCAATTCTCATCGTTTCAATATCTCCGGCTGCACCTGAATCAAAAGTGAAGTATGTCATGGCTTGATCCACATCATTGTATTTTTCCATAAATTTATTGGATTCCATTAAAATATTGCCGGTAGATGTTATAGACACTATCTCTTGCCCCATTAAATAACGAGCAATATCATAATCGTGAATCGCTACATCTAAAAAGATTCCGCCACTATGCTTAATGAATTCTTCCGGTGGAACGTTACCGTCACGGCTTACACCTTTAAAATAAATTGGCTTCCCGATATCACCAGCTTCAATTCTCTTTTTAGCTTCAGCATAAGCTGGGTCAAATCGTCTCATAAATCCAACTTGGCAAGAAACATTATTTTCATTAATAGCTTTGATTACTTCATCAGCTTCATCTAATGTATGTGTTAATGGCTTTTCTACAAAAATTTGTTTACCATTCTTTGCAGCACGTGTAATCATATCTGCATGAGTACTCGTTGGTGTTACAATGACTACTGCATCAATTGTATCGTCTTCAAAAATATCATTAGGATTTTGTGACCATTTTTCAACTCCTAATTCTCTTGCTACTTGTTCCGCTCTTCCCTCAAGAGGATCAACAACGCTTACTAATTGAGCTCCTTTAATTTTGGAAACAAGATTTTCTGCATGCCAATAACCTAATCTTCCTAACCCTAATACCGCTGTACGAATTGCCTCTTTCATTTTATTCATCCTCTCTATTCAATAAAGGTTCAAAGTTTGTTTATCCATTAGGAAATTCATAACGTTGTTTTTCTACGGCTATGAATTTCCTTTATTCTGTAAAATATTATTTCATTAACCACGCATGATCTTTATCATTCGTAAACTTCCATGTCCGAACAGGACCCGCCATCACATTTAAATAATATAATTCATATCCAGGAGGTGCTGAAACTGGATGATACCCTTTCGGAATAAGTACTAGTTCGCTATCCTTTACAACGATAGTTTCGTTTAACGAGTTATCATCTGTATAAACCCGTTGTAGAGCAAAACCTCCCTCAACAGGATTCATTTTATGATAATAGGTTTCCTCTAGGTATCCTTCTTGAGGTAAATTATCCTCATCGTGTTTATGCGGTGGGTAGCTTGACCAGTTTCCAGCTGGTGTAAACACTTCAATCACAAATAGGCTATCTGCTAGATCTGATTCTGATAAAATAGTTTGGACTTCACGTTCCATACTGCCTGATCCCCGTTTTGACACGTCTACATCTTCTGGAGCAATCAGTCTAGCTCCATATGTTCCCTTTCCAGGTGCTTTACATACAGCAATTTCAAGCTCTGTTAATGCTTCTACCTTATATTGATCGTCGTTTGGAATATATACGGAATATGCAGGAGTTTTTTCGAATACGCTCATTCTTTTTCCGATATTTTCCCAAGATTTAAGTTTTGTTTGAACATTCGCACGGCCAGAAACTAATACAATAACTGTTTCTTGGTCCAATGTTTTATTTTCTAAAGTTTGACCTTCTTTTAGCTTATAAACTTCGAATCCAACATATTTCCAACCTGCAGATTCAGGTGTTACGGATATCACTTTACCGTTTTTATCACCCTTTTGTTCTGGTGTAACAAGTAGATTACTTGCAAGTAGATTACTCATTTTATTTATCTCCTTTAACTAGTTACTTAATATTTTAATATTTTCTAGCTTCAGCAATTTTTCTTTCCATATTATCGTGAGCTTTTCTAACTTTTTCACTTGTTGACACTTCCGCTACACCAAGACGCCACCATGATTCATATCCAGTTGTACAAGTACCAGGTAATACTTTTATATCAATTAATGTTGAAACGGATTCCTTCTTAGCTTGTTCCAATGCCGCTCTTAATTCTTCTGCTGTATGAACTGTATATCCCTTGGCACCAAGGCTTCGAGCGTTTGCTGCAAAATCGATTGGCATATAATCCCCTGTCAAACGGTTGTCCTCTTTAGAACGATAACGGAACTCGTTTCCAAACCCGTCACTTCCTTGTCCTCTTTGCAGATTATGAATACATTGGAATCCATGGTTATCAAATAAAAGAATATTAATCTTCTTATTTTCTTGAAGACTTGTTACTAGTTCTGAATGGAGCATTAAATAACTCCCATCCCCCACAATGGCATATACTTCCTGATTTTCCTCTGCCAACTTAATTCCTAAAGCACCAGCTACCTCATAACCCATACAAGAGAATCCATATTCCATATGATACGTCTTTGGATTTGAATTTCTCCATAAACGGTGTAGATCTCCTGGCAAACTTCCGGCTGCGGCAATAATAACATCTTTGTCATCGATAGTTTTATTGATTTCGCCTAAAACCTGAGTTTGTGAAAGTCCTTCTTCTCTTTGATCAGCAAAGTATTTATCTACTTCTGCAGTCCAATTTTCTTTCAATGATTGAAGATAACTCTCTTCATAAGATGTTTTATATCCTTGTTTTTTTAATTCTTCTGTTAAGATTTCCAGTCCTACCTTTGCATCTGATACGAATGATAGTCCATCTAATTTTAGTGCATCAGAAGAACTAACATTAATACCTAAAAACTCTACATCTGGGTTTTGAAATGCTGATTTAGATGATGTGGAGAAATCAGTTAATCTAGTTCCTACCCCAATAACTAAATCAGCCTCTTTTGCTAAGATGTTTGAAGCTAATGATCCCGTCGAGCCAATACTGCCCATATTTAGAGAATAATCCCACGCAAGAGCGCTTTTCCCGGCTTGGGTTTCTCCAACAGGAATTTGAAAAGCTTCGGAGAACGTTTTCAATTGGTCTGTTGCAAATGAATAATGGACTCCTCCACCCGCAATAATTACGGGGTTTTTCTTTCTAGAGATTAACTCGACAGCACGTTGAACTGCTTTTGGTGCAGGATTTCTTCTCTCAATATAATGAATTCTCTTTTTAAAGAATTCAGCAGGATAATCGTATGCTTCACTTTGTACATCTTGTGGTAAAGCTAGTGTAACTGCACCCGTATCTACTGGATCTGTTAATACACGCATTGCATTTAATGCTGCAGTCATTAGCTGTTCGGGCCTTTGAATCCGATCCCAATATTTACTTACTGGTTTAAATGCATCACTTGCAGCAATCGTGTAATCTGTAGGATCTTCGATTTGTTGTAAAACAGGATCTGGCTGACGATTAGCAAAGTTATCGCCTGGTAATAACAAAACTGGAATTCGATTTACTGTTGCAGTACCTGCAGCAGGAACCATATTTAAAGCACCAGGTCCAATTGATGTAGTACAAGCAAAAATTTCAAGTCTGTTTTTTTGCTTTGCATAAGCTGCCGCTGTATGTACCATCCCTTGTTCATTTTTCCCTTGAATATAAGTTAATCCCCCGGTATGAGTTTCTAAAGCTTCACCCATCCCTGTCACATTTCCATGACCAAAAATTCCAAAGACACCCTGGATAAATTTCCTTTCCTCACCATCGAATTCAATGTATTGATTATCTAAGAATTTTAATAGCGCCTGTGCCATTGTTAAACGAATTGTTTCCATTCGATTTCCCTCCAATTTACATTACTAGCATTATCTTTTTAATAGTTTATTTAAGAATTACAATTTCTTTTGTTTCAAAAGACTTAGTAGCAGCAGCAGCAATTTCTAATGCAATTTTTCCATCTATCTCTGTAACTTGTGGTCGCTCATTTCTTTGAAGACACTCTATAAAGTGAGTCAATTCATGCAAGAAAGCATCTTTGAATTTAACAGGAAAACTCGGAATATTATCATGAACGCTTCCTTTATTAGTTAAGATCTTTATGTCGTGATATTGGAGAGAGCCAATCTGAATAGATCCTTCAGTTCCAACCACTTCACCTCTGATATCATAACCGAATGTCGAATTACGACTCGCTTCGATATCGCACGCTGCTCCATTTTGGAATTTCATAAAAGTTATTGATTGATCTACATCTCCGTATTTATTCATAAATGGATGAACTAATACATTGCCAAATGTTTTAATAGAATGGACATCATCTCCAATTAAGAAACGAGCAATATCATATTCATGAATAGCTAAATCCAAGAAAATGCCTCCACTTGTCTTAATATATTCTTCTGGAGGTGAGCCTGGATCTCGACTAACTCCTTTGAAATAGATGGGTCTCCCAATATCCCCATTCATAATTCGCCGTCGTGCTTCTGCGTATGCTGGGTCAAATCTTCTCATGAACCCAACTTGGCAATAAACGTTATTCTTCTGAATTTCCTGGATAACTAGATCTGCCTCATCTAATGTTTCTGTCAAAGGTTTATCTACAAATATGTGTTTGCCACTTCTTGCTGCTTGAATAATTAATTCAGCATGTGTTTTTGTAGGGGTAACAATTACAACCGCATCAATCGTTGGATCATCAAACACTTCTTGTGGATTTGTCGTCCACTTTTTCACCCCCAACTCACGAGCCACCTTTTCGGCGCTCTCTTTTCTTGTGGCAACTACTGTTACTAATTCAGCACCTTTTATGCGTGTTGCAAGATTTTCAGCATGAAAATATCCTAACCTTCCAACTCCAAAGACAGCACATCTTATTTTTTCCTTCATAGTTCCACCTGCACCTTTAACTGTTTTATTAACCTGAATATTCGTTAACCGCTTAACCAATTGAATAAATTTTTTTGCGAATTAATTATTACGAGCTACTAAAACTCGGAATCTTTCGCTTAATTACTAAACTAGATTTCTATAAACATCTCGAATTCTCACTAGAACCTCTGACTTTTAAAGAAATACAATTAACTTAAGTTAATATTAAAGCGCTTAACTAATCAACAATCCAAATGAAACGCTTTCTTCTTGAATTATATTATAACAAAAATCAGAAAACAATAGTAAATTCCACTTTGATCTAATATTAGCTGATTACTAAACATGATTAACTTGTTTAACCATTTACTTAAGCGCTTAACATTTCTTGATTTGAGTATATTATATGAAAATTTAGAATGCAACAAAAATTTTCAGTAATCCTTTGTAAAATGAATCCTTCATTTTCATATTTGTTCCTGTAACTACTGAATAGCCTTAGTTCTATAGTCTTTTTGACAGCTATTTAGTAGTTCTACCTTATATGAGATCATTGATAACACCGTTCCTAAAAAACCTAAAAACCCAGCTAAATAAAAAGCACTTTCTAATCCGAATATTTGAGTTAACTTACCTGCAATCAAAGGACCTAAGAAAATTCCAATCCCATAAAAGGACTGAAAAAACCCCATTGCTGTAGCATACCTATTCTTTGGTATTTCCTGAATTGCAATACCCATTAATAGTGGAATTAACAATCCAAGAGCAAATCCATTAAATACCTGTGTTACATAAAGCATTGGTAAATCTGTAACAATTGGAATAAGAATGGAAAACACCGCAGAAACTAAAAAACCCGCAAACAAAATATGCCATCTGTTGAAATGAGGAAGCAAATACCGACCAGTAACAATTGGTGCAAAAGCATGAGGAATCATAAAACTAAATACAAGAGTCATTAAACTCTCCTTTGATGCACCAATGTTTAGTGCTTGGCTTGTAGTAAAACCAAACATTGTAATAAAAAGGATGGAATGAGCAAGTGCCGATAGCAAAGCAACCTTTAAAATCAAAGGATTTTTCACTATTTTTTGTATCTGAATTTTTTGCTTTACTAAATCCTTTTTATCTATTTCTTTTATCCAAAATGACATGATAAAGCCAATTATGCCAATGCACGCTCCAAAGTAAAAAGGTGCTTTCCACCCCCATTTTCCTACGAAATAACCACTTAGTCCCATACTTGTTAATTGGGCTAAAACTGTTATACATTGAATATTCCCCATTGCTTTTGTTGACTCTTTCTTTTCAAAATAACTCGCATATAAAACGGTAAAAGCAACCCATGTTGAAGCCGTAACTCCTGCAATAACTCGGGAAATTAAGGCAAAAGTTAGGCTTTCGTTAAGAGCAAACCCCAAACAACTTATAACAGTTGTGGCAAGTCCTAAGATAATAAATGGCTTTCGATTCCCCCACATATCAGATAAAATACCCATTGGAAATCTTAAAATAATTTGCATGATCCCATAACTTCCTACAATTAATCCTGCCAGTGCTGCCGTTCCACCCAGATGATAAATGTAAGGTACAAAAACGGGCACATAAATATACATTGAAAACCAATAAATGAACGTTACGACAATGAAAAAAAGATGAAAGTATATAGGAATCTTTGATTTGTACTGCGTAATCTTCATAATTCTCCCCCTTTTTAATTAAGCGCTTAACAAAAGAGTATAAGTATTGGTGCGCACCAATACTTAATAACATAACAAAATGATGAAATATGTCAATTACTTTATCATATATTCTATTTACCTGAGAACTAGTATTCAAAACTTAAAAATGCTTTGAAAGAGTGATCCACTTAAAAAGTAAAAAGTTCCCCTTTATAAATATAAAGGGGAAGCTCTTTTACTCAAAAAAAAACCGAACTTTTTAATACTACATAGAGAATAACACTAAACACCCTCATTTCTTTTTTCTTTAAAACGTTTCAAAATAATTGGTAAAGAATCTGCATGATTTCTACTCCAACTGATAATTAGGAACGTAGCCACTAGTCCAAGTATCCCCACAAAATAAAAACCCGCTTTAATTCCCATCATCGAATTAAAGATCCCCGCAAAAAATGGTCCTGCAAAGATACCTACAGCATAAATCGCCTGGTAGGCACCCATAGCGGTCGCTCTTTTTTCGGGTGCAATTTTTTCAATGGCCAATCCCAACAGCAACGGGAAAATTAAGCCCAGTGAAAATCCGCTAAAAATCTGTACGGTCATTAATAATCCTTTACTCTGAACGAACGGAATCAGTAACGTAAAAACAGAGGCAAGGAAAAAGGCCGTTTTTAGGGCATTCCATTCACCCAAAAGTGGAACCAATACTCTACCCATAAAAAGAGTCGCAATGGCGTGAGGAATCATAAACGCAAACACGAGCCAAGTTAGCTCACTTTTCGTAAAGCCAATATGGAGAGCATAGTTGGATGTAAAGCCAAACATCGTTGAAAAAATAATACTATGTGCCAAAATCGATAAAAGAGCCACCTTCAACAATGATCGTTCTTTTATAACAGCCGCTAATTCCTTCACCTTTAGCGGCTCTCTCTCTATCCCTTCCTTTGATTCAAAAATAAACAGGGACAGGATTACACCGAGAATGCTGAAAGATACAGCCAACCAAAATGGAGCTTTCCAACCCCATTCACTTACGATTGAACCACTGAAACTCATCCCTAAAAACTGGGCAAGTACGACAATAAATGAAATACTCCCCATTGCCCGATGGACTTCATGATCAGCAAAATAACTTGGATATAAGACTGTAAAGGCAACCCACGTAGCTGCTGAAATTCCTGCAAGTGCACGGGCTGCAAGAGCCCAACCTAAACTATCTGTTAGTAAAAAGATGCCACAACTTAACATGCTGACCAACATGCCAAAAATGATACATGGTTTCCTAACTTTTTTTACATCAGAAAAGATGCCAATTGGGAGTCTGCATAAAAGCTGCATAACCCCGTAGCTGCTCAATACAATCCCAATAAATGTATACTTTCCGCCCAACGCTTCCATATAGGGTGAAAAAATAGGAACATAGAGAAATTGCGGAAACCACAATAGAAACGAAACAACAATAAAAAGATATTTGTTTCTATTTGATCGTAATGTACTCAGGCATACCACCTCCATTTTAATCATTCTTAAGAAAAAAACCGGGCAAAGATCGTAACGGCACGGTTTCCTATTGAAAAACTTTAATTTACATCGTATTTTGCAGTGCTATCTGTTTAGGTGCAAGAAAGCAAGGATGGTTATTAAGTGATTATTCATTCTTTTTTCTAATTCAAAGAAAAGAACACCCCATTGTATAAATAGAACCTATTGTGAACCGTAAACTGAGAAAATGATTTACCATTGTCTCCAAAAGATTTTATTGACGACTGAAAGCTATGAAAATGATTCAACTGGGTAGCCAATAGACCCTATTGACGACCGAAAGCTATCAAATTGATCCTTCTGGGTAGCCAATAGTCCTATTGACGACCGAAAGCTTTCAAATTGATCCTTCTGGGTAGCCAATAGACACTATTTTCATCTGAAAGCTATGAAAAAATTCAAATTCCAGTATTTTTTCTATAGGAATGGCTATATCCCAATAAAAAATGACTATCAAATTAGCATACATTTTGATAGTCATTTATTATTATTTGTGATAGCTAACCGAACCCGTTACAAGCATCGCCCGGTTGATTTTATGCTTTATTGCTTGATCTAAACTCTCTAATCTTCTCTTTGACTGTTTCTTTCACAGCTTCCTTACCTGGTGTAAGGATTGCCCGGGCGTCATACACTTCTTTATCGTTCTCTAGTACATTTCGGACAGCTTTCGTCCACGCCTGCAAGCATTCTGTATTCACATTAATTTTGGCATGCCCTAGTTCAATTGCTTGATGGATTTGGTGTAATGGGATGCCTGAACCGCCATGTAATACAAGTGGCACATTGGTTAATTCTGAAATCTCTTTCATTTCAGCGAACCCTAATTGTGGTTCTCCTTGGTAGGGGCCATGTACAGAGCCAAGGGCCGCTGCCAATGCATCTATTTCTGTTTCTTGAACAAGCCGTAAACATTCCTGTGAATTCGCGTAATTAATGCCGCCGATGAGACCATCTTCGTTACCGCCCACAGTCCCGACCTCAGCTTCAACTGTCACACCGTGAAGTCGGGCATAATCCGTCACTTGCTTTGTCATGGCAATGTTTTCTTCAATGGAATAGTGCGAACCGTCAATCATAACGGAAGTATATCCAGCATCAATGGCTTCCTTACATCTTTCCACACTTTTTCCATGATCAAGATGCAGGGCAACTGGTACCGTAATCTTCTTTTCCTCTACAATTCTATTTACCATCGTAGCAATCGTCTTAAATCCGCCCAAATAATCTACTAATCTATCGGATGAGGCCACAATGATAGGCGACCGTTCCTCCTCAGCCGCCTCTAGCATTGCTTCTGCCCATTGAAAGCTGTTGATATTAAATTGCCCTACTGCATATTTTTCTTGTTTCGCTTTCTCAAGCATTTCTTTCATCGGAACTAATCTTGATGTTGCGATCATTTCCATCCCACCTCTCTAATCTGAATTTTCAAACTAATTAAGCCAGATCAAATTCATGTGAATTTGATCCAACCTCATGTTGTTTTTAGCTTATTAGTATTGTTTTGCAGTTTCTAATTTTTGCTTTCTTAACTCAAATGCCTTTTGAATGCTTTCTTTATCAGATACTTCTGCCACACCGACATTCCACCAGCTCTCATAGCCGTCAGTCATTGTTTTAGGAAGAACTTTAATATCGATTAGAGTTGAGCCTTCCTGTTTCTTCGCATCTTCTAAAGCTGCTTTCAATTCCTCGACTGTATTGACGCGGTAGGTTTTTGCACCATATCCTTCCGCCACTTTTGCATAATCAATATTTAAGATTTTATTATCATGGGTTCTAAATTCACAGAAGTAACTGCCACTGCCATGATCCATTTGTAAATTGTTGATACATCCAAAGCCTGAATTATCAAAGAGGACAATATTGATTTTTTGTCCATATTGAATTGAAGTAATGAATTCAGAATGCAATAATAGGAAGCTTCCATCCCCTACTAGTGAATATACCTCTTTCGTAGGCTCTGCTAATTTTACCCCTAATGCACCGGAAACCTCATACCCCATGCATGAGTAGCCGTACTCAACATTGTACGTATTTGGTTCAGACGTATTCCAAATCCGCTGTACGTCCCCTGGAAGGGACCCGGCTGCAGTGATGATCACACTATCAGGTGAAATGGTCTCATTCACAGCTAGTAATGCGGTCGTCTGAGCCAGCTCTGTGTTAAGTGCGTCCGCATATTCATTTAGTACTTCTTGTGAAAAATGATTTTTAACTTCCGGAAGGAAATTTTCACGTTGGAATGTTACTTGACTCAAACGGTCACGTTCGGTATTCCATTCCGCTTTCAAATCAGCAATTTCACTGCCAAAATCACTTTCATATCCTTCTAATAATGGAGCCAATTGCTCTAATGTTGTTTTTGCATCTGCGACAACTTGGAAGGCATCCATTTTATATGCTTGCAGACGGCTGACATTGATGTTTAAAAACTTGGTTTGGTCAAAGTCAAAGGCCGTTTTGGAAGAAGTCGCAAAATCGGTATATCGTGTTCCAATTCCAATAAATAAATCGGCTTGACGTGCTGCTTTATTGGCTGCAAGTGTACCGGTAATACCCATTCCACCTAAATTATTTTTAAAATCGGACTCTACCGTTGCTTTACCCGCCTGTGTTTCTACTAATGGGATATTATGTTTTTCTGAAAGCGAAATTAAAATATCACGTGCTTGGGAGTATTTTGCGCCACCGCCCACTAAAATGACCGGTTTTTTACTTGCGCGGATCAGTTCAGCAGCTCCCTTAAGTTCGCGCTCTACCGATGGTTTACGATCAACATAATGGACGCGTTTTTCAAAGAATTTTTCATCATAGTCATACGCTTCCCCTTCGACATCCTGCGCAATACAAATCGTTGCCGGGCCTGCTTTTCCTGGGTCGGTCATCACTTCGAAGGCACGAAGCAAGCTTGGCATTAACTGTTCTGGGCGTGTAATCCGGTCCCAATATCTAGAGACCGGCTTTAAGGCATCATTTGTCGTGACAGCTAAGCTATATTCTTGTTCTACTTGTTGTAAAACAGGATCAGGCTGTCTGGTTGCAAAGGTATCACCCGGGATAAACAAAACAGGAATATTATTTGCCAAGGCAGTCCCAGCCGCTGCCGCCAAGTTGGCTGAACCTGGTCCAACAGATGTCGTGACTGCATAGATCTTTTGACGAAGCATTTGTTTACTGTAGGCAATCGCGGCATGCGCCATCCCTTGTTCGTTTTTCCCTTGAATCACTTTTAAATGTCCTGAGTATTGCTCAAGTGCCTGCCCAATCCCCAAAACATTCCCATGTCCAAATACATTAAAGATTCCTTCAACAAATAAAGATTCTTTACCATCCACATGGATATGTTGCTGATTTAAAAATTTAATTAAAGCTTGTGCCGTTGTTAATCTAATTTTCCCCATGGCTATTTTCACCTCTAGCTTAATTGTTCTGCTTTTTCCGTTCTTTCTTCAATCAATTGTTCAATTTCTGCAACGGTTGGCATTGCTTCTGAAGAACTATGTTTACTTACTACAATTGCTGCAGAGGCACTGCCGAATTTAAGAGCGGTTTCAATATCCTTGCCTGTGATTAAAGCGTATAAGAAGGCAGATGCGTAAGAATCGCCTGCGCCAAACGTTTTTAATACTTTTGTTAAGTAAGCGCGGCCTCTAAATGTTTCTCCTGACTTTGTATAGGCATAGGAACCTTCTACACCATGTTTGATCACAACTAATTCTGGAGAATGCTTAAACAACTGTTCAATCGTTGCTGCGTTGCTGCCTTCAGTCACATTTTCCATGACATCAAATTCATCGCGTGTACCAACAACAACATCTGCCTGCTGTGCCACTAATGTATAATAAACGGATGTTTCTTCAAGAGATGTCCATGTATATCCGCGATAGTCTAATTCGAATATTACTTTTACATCATTTTTCTTTGCTAGTTGAATCGCTTTTAACACCGCTTCACGAGAAGGGCTTTTTGCAAGAGCGGTGCCGGAAACAAGCAGAACTTTTGCTCTTTTAATATAATTTTCATCTACTTCTGAAGGCTGTAAATAAAGATCTGCGACTTCATCACGGTACATGAGAATGCTGCACTCTTCCGGACTTTTAATCTCTGTAAAAGCCAAACCTGTCTTATGACCTTCTTGATCCACCACCATGTTGGATGTATCAACACCCACTCCGCTCATATATTGCTCAATAAACCGGCCATGCTGATCATCGGCGAGTTTCCCAATGAATCCTGCTTTTAAACCTAGCTTTGATGAACCGATGGCGATATTTGCTGGTGAACCGCCTACATACTTTTTAAATGTCATCGTTTCTTCCATTGGACGATTGTATTCCACTGCGTTCAAGTCCATGCAAGCACGGCCGATGGAAATAAGATCGAACTCTCTATCAGAATGAAATTGAATTTTCATGATTAAAGCCACTCCTTTATTTTCGGTTTAGAATCCATTCATGGGCTGGTTCGTTGTAGAATTTCCAGATACGTGTTGGCCCTGCCATTACATTTAAATAATAGGACTCATAACCATCAGGTACACCAACTGGATGATAGCCTGCCGGTACTAATACGACATCGCCATTCTCAACTGCCATTGTTTCATCAAGGGAACGGTCATCTGTATAGACGCGTTGGAATACAAATCCTTGCCGCGGGTTCATTTCATGATAGTAGCTTTCTTCTAAAAAGGATTCATCCGGCAAGTTATCTTGATCATGCTTATGCGGCGGATAGCTTGACCAGTTTCCGCTTTCTGTGATTACTTCTACAACTAGCAAGCTATTTGCAGACGGGTCTGAATCAGGTAAGATGTTATGCACTAAACGCTTATTGCTGTATTTTCCTCTATTTTCAATTCCATTCTCTTCAGCCTTTATTAACTTTGTTGGGAGTTGATTGTTTGAAGGAGAGTAGCATAGAGCCACACGAGCTTGTGTAACACCCTTTACCTCAAAAGAACGATCATTGGAAACATAGACACTGTCGGTTGGTTTCTTTTCGAAAACGCTTTCCCTTGTGCCAATATTTTCAAAAACCTCTTCGCCAGCCGACACATTTATTTTTCCTGTCAAAGCAACTATGCAGCATTCTACTTTACTTAAGTCTTCTGTATACTTAGCACCCGGGGCTATATCTACTAATTTGAAACCAACATATTCTAAAGGGGAATTTTCATTAGTTACATCTTGAACGATGGTAACTCCTGGTGCCGTTTCGATTGTGTTGGGCTTTCGGAGCAATTTACTCACCTTGTAATCCTCTCCTATCTATGTAATAGCTATTATCCTGACCGTAGAGGACAGGATAATAGCATTTTATGTTGCTATCACTTATTCAAATTTTGGTGTTTTATAATTAGCCGTAACAACTTTTTTATGTGTATAGAATTCAACGCCGTCTTTTCCGTTGGCAGGTAATGTTCCATAGAAGGAAGATTTCCATCCTGAGAAAGGGAAGAAAGCGATTGGTGCTGGAACACCTAAGTTAACTCCCAGCATTCCTGCATCGATATTTTCACGGAAGTAACGAATGGACGAAGCGTTTGATGTATAGATACATGCACCATTTGCAAACTCAGATTTATTGGCTGTTTCAACAGCTTCTTTTAGATGTTTAACACGAACGATTGAAAGTACTGGTGCGAAAATTTCATCTTTCCAGATGGTCATATCGGTTGTCACATCGTCGAAAATCGTTGGCCCTACAAAATATCCTTCTTCAGGGGCATTTTCACGGCCATCACATACTAGTTTAGCACCTTCATCAATACCTGTTTGAATATATCCTAATGTACGCTGCTGATTTTGTTCGCGAATAACTGGTCCTAAGAATACACCCTCATCAAGGCCATGTCCGATCTTGACTGCTTTTGATTTCTCGACTAATTTCTCAAGAAATTCATCTGCAATTCCTTCTTCTACTGTTACAACGGCGCAAGCCATGCAACGTTCGCCAGCAGAACCAAACGCTGAAGCGATAACGTTAGTTGTGGCAAGTTCTAAATCTGCATCGTTTAATACGATGGAATGGTTTTTCGCACCTGTTAAGGCTTGAACACGTTTTAAATTTTGGCTTCCGCGCTTATAAACATATTCTCCAACTGGCTTTGAACCTACGAATGAAATAGCTTTTACTTCTGGATGGTCTAACAGTCCGTTTACTACATCATGTGCACCATGAACCACATTAAATACGCCCTTAGGAAGACCAGCTTCTTCTAATAGTTCTGCTAATCTATTAGCCAATAATGGTGTTCTTTCAGATGGTTTAAGAACAAAGGTATTTCCAACGGCAATGGCGGTTGGGAACATCCAGCATGGTACCATCATTGGGAAGTTAAATGGTGTAATTCCGCCAACAACACCGATTGGATAACGATAATTTGTGACCTCCACATCTGTTGCAATTGTTGAAAGTGAATCTCCCATCATCAGTGTAGGAGCACCTGATGCAAATTCTACATTTTCAATTCCGCGCCCTACTTCCCCAAGTGCTTCTGTAAGATTCTTACCATTTTCTATTGTAATGATTTTAGCCAATTCTTGCTTGTTTTTTTCTAATAGTTGCTGGAAGTTGAACAGGACTTTCGTACGTTTTAGAACAGGTACATTTTTCCAGCTTTCAAATGCTTTTGCTGCTACTTCTATGGCATAATCAATTTCTTCTTTTGTTGAAAGGGGAACCTGGGCAATGACTTCTTTTTTCGCAGGATCGTACACATTTTCGAATTGAGTCGCTTTACTTTCAACCCATTCACCATTTATGTAATTTTTTAGTTTCTTTACCTGTGTTAATACTTTAGACATCTTTTTTCCTCCTTAAGAAAAACTTCTTATCATTTTTTGAGTAATTTTTAATTTCGAAACGATTGAGACTCTAGTTAACTGGTAAGATACTTTTAATTATTTGTTACTTGTTGGTTATGTTTTGGTTATCTTTGATTACATCTTAATACTATAAACGCTTTCAGTCAACTATTTTTTAATATTTTTTTAGTATCGAATTAACATCATTTCGGCCCTAGGCTCCTTACAATTTACCAGTTAAAAACTGTGCTTCTCCAAATCCAAAGCTCCAGTCAGACGCCCCATTGGTAACAATAGAAACCATAATATCATTTGGGGCAATTCCACAGCTTTCACCAAGCTCTTGTACCAAGAGTTTATAAAAGGATTTCTTTTGCTTGTCACTTCTTTGGGTACTTGTTACACTCACAATGACTAAATCATGGCTCCTCTCGAATCCTAATCCAGTATCTTCAATGATTAATTCATTGACAGGATGTTGATTTATTATTTGGTAACGATCTCTTTCAGGTACGCCAAAGGCCTTTACAACGGCTCGGTGGGAAGCATCTAATAATTGTTTTAAAGCTTTATCATCCCGGCCCTGTATTAAATCAAAGCGAATTAACGGCATATTTCTCTCCCCCTATTAAAAGTAGTATTTCAACCAATTTATCAACTCACTATTAAATATTGAGTATATTTTGGTTAAGTTATGATTATATCATAGTATTTATTCAGGCTGCCGTCAATACTTATTCTTCCATTTGGATGTAAAGTTTTTGGAACTACGAGAATTCATTGACAAGCTTTAGGAATTTACTAAAAGAGATAGAATCTAAAAAAGCCTTTCCTCATCAAACACTGAGGAAAGGCTTTAATTTATGAGATTTTCCGACCCAGAAAAGAGTTTCTACACACGATTAAATATATAATCCCTCTCTAATGGATTTCAACGTAACTTCATTGGACCACTCTGGTTTATCAGGAAACGCGAATACTGAATTTGTTACAATTCCATCAAATTTCATTTCTCTTAATTTCCGATATAATGCATCGAAGTTTACTTCCCCTTGGCCAGGATTCAAATGTTGATGGATGGTTACGTTTGCATCAGGCGGATTAATGATATAACGTAATCCAAATGCCGCTTTATGATTAAGCGTATCAGCAATTAGGACATGTGCGAGTAAATCTCCTGCTTCATCTAAGTGTTTGGCTACATCACCAATACCATCATCATAAAAGAAAGCATGTGCTACTGAATATACCAACTTAATCCAATCTTTATCAAGTGCACGAATCATTTGAATTGCCTCCGTGTTCAACTCAATAAAATCATGGGGATGAGATTGTAAATTTAGTTTAATACCTTCTTGTTCAAAGATCGGCATTAACTCGTCCATTGATTTTACAAAAGCAGCTTCACTTTCGACTGGACGGCTTTTGTCACCGGCAAATTCGCTGTTCATTAAATCAACTCCTAATTCAGAAGTGATTTCAATACAACGTTTCCAATTCCTTACTGCAGCCTGGCGTACTTCTTCGTTTGGCGAAGACCATTGCTGAACAGGAAGCACGGAAGAGATTTGAACGCCGGCATCTGAACAATATCTTTTTAAATCTTTTATCAGCTGCTTATCAACCTTTGGATATTGATTAAACCAAATAAAATCTTTACGCGGAGATAACTCCACCCATTCATACCCTAATCTGGCAACTGCATCGATAGTATCTTTTAAATTTGTGTTGTCACGATAATGTGACGGATCGTAAGCTAAACGCATTCTCATTTTCCCCTTTCTTTTGTAAGCAACAACATGTCAATTATGTTTTGTATTACTATTAAAAAGTAAATACTCTTTATTACTCTTAATATGTAATGTAATTCTCTACTCATTCCAAAATATTTTTTAGCCGCATATAAATCCCAAATCGATTTCATGATTGATAACCTTCATATACCCAAAATTTTTATTATATGTTGGGTAACTCTTGGTTATCTATATGTACATATTAATACGAAACGTACCTACAATCAATATTTTTTTATTATTTTTTTATGAGAATATGTGAGAGCCATAAATATTTACAAAAAATCCCCTTCTTTCGTGGCGTTAGCCACAATTGAAGGGGATTTTGAAAGATTCCACTAGTCAGCCATAACAAGTTGTATGCCATTTTTCTTAGCATATTCTTGATAGGTTTCATTCGGAAGCGCGTCGGTAACAATATAGTCAATTTCATCAAAACCGCAATAGGTCATTAAACCATATTTATCAAATTTATCCTGGTCTACCAATAAATAGACCTCTGCACTTCTATTCACAACGATCTTTTTCAATTCACTCTCTAGGGGGGATGCGTTGGTTACACCATTTGTTAAGGAAATCCCCGTGGAAGCCATAAAGGCTTTCTTAATATTATAATCTTTTAGCAAATCCATATTTCGCGGGTTTACAAATGATTTGGTTTTACGTTCAAGCATACCACCGATTGTGATAACATTTATTTTTTCATATGGAAGTGAATCAACAATAAAATCAATGTTATTTGTAAAAACAGTCACTTGTTTGTCCTTTAAATATTCAAGCATTTCAATTGTAGTCGTGCCTGAATCAATAAAAATAAAATCCCCATCTTCCACGTAACTTGCTGCCTTTTTTGCAATTAATTCTTTCCGATCCTGGTTACGCACTTGTCTTACTTGGAAAGATTCGAGCTTACTTTGAACGACGGATACCCCGCCATAAACTTTTTTAAGTTCCCCGCGGTCCACCAATTCTTGGACATCGCGTCTTATCGTATTTTTAGATACATTAAAAACTGTAACTAATTCGTCTAATGACGCTGATTGATGCTCATTAACATATTCTTGAATCTTTTTTAAACGTTTCTCTTTAATCATATCCGTTTCACCCTAGTTTTCTGCATCATAAATTGTTATCGTCTACAATTATAACATATATATTACCAACAACTAACCAAAACCTTGGTTATATTTTTAAAAAATGTAAAGTCATTTATTGGGTTTTTTAATTGGCTATGATTAGTTGTATGGCATTATTCCTAGCGTATTCCTGATAGGAATTACTTGGGAGCTTATCGGTTACTAGATAATCGATCTCAGCTAAACTGCAATAGGTCATTAATCCATATTTATCAAACTTGTCATGGTCTACCAATAAATAAACCTCGGAACTTCTGTCAACAATTGTCTTTTTCAATTCACTTTCTAGAGGAGATGCATTCGTTACACCGTTTGCTAATGAGATACCAGTAGATGCCATAAACGCTTTCTTAATATTGTAATCTTTTAGTAAGTCCAAACTTCGTGGGTTACTAAACGAATTGGTTTTAGGATCAAGCATTCCTCCGATTGAGATGACATTCAAATGTTCAAATGGAATGGCACGAAGAATAAAATCAATACTATTCGTAAATATGGTCAGCTGTCTTTCCTTTAAAAATTCAAACAATCCGATTGTCGTGGTTCCTGAATCAATGAAAATAATATCGCCATCTTCCACATAACTTGAGGCTCTTTTCACAATTGATTCTTTTTGCCCTTTGTTACGTATCTTTCTATCTTGAAAGGATTCAAGTCTTTTACGAACGGTAGTAACCCCGCCATAAACTTTCTTCAGTTCTCCACGGTGAACTAATTCTTGAATATCTCGTCTAATGGTATTTTTAGAAACCTCAAAAACTGTAATCAGTTCGTCTAATGACACTGATTGATGTTCAATAACATATTCCTGAATTTTTTTGATACGCTTCTCTTTCATCATTTTAGTTCACCCTAGTTCTGGCTTAATAATACCCATATATCCATTTATTATATAATATAACACAAACATCACCAATACTTAACCAATACTTTATTAGTTTTTTTCAAGAAATTGATATTGGAGGATATCTTCCATTTTTAAGTACCCGATCTGATAAATAACCGGAGAAATTCCGCTTAAGTCTAAATTATCATTAAAAAAGGCTCAAATAGACGGAGAAATTCCGCCTATGTATTCGAAAAACGTGAAAATGGAAGATTTTTCTTTTCATAAGCGGAAAATCTCCGCTTATTTCCCCCGAAACAATCTCCATTCTAAATATAACCGGAAAATCTCCGCTTATTTTCGCTGGCAATTCGATTAAGGAAAAGACGTTTTAGTTTAAAAAAACTGATTTTCGAATGATTACCCACTGCCTCGGGAATAATTTATTTATATTTAAAGAAGGTGGGATCCTTTTGATTTTAACAAATCCGATAAGCTCATCAGAGGTAGGAACCCTTTGGCTTACATACCAAGAAAAAACTCTTATTATGAGAATTTTAGAATATTTCATGAAAAAAGCGGATGACGAGGAAGCCAGGAATATCTTAGGTGGCTTATGGCAGGAGTTAAATTACTATGTTATAGAAATTGAGAAAATATTTAGCCAGCAAGGGGTCGTTATTCCAATTGGTTTTAGAAAAGAAGATGTCAATTTAGAAGCGCCCAAATTATTTGACAATGGATTTGACGTGATGTTTATACGAGTATTAAAAGAAGTAAGCATGGGTATGTACACCATTAACATGAATATGGCATATAACGATGATGTGATAAAGATTTATGAAGGACTTACGACTGTTACCCACAAAATTTATAAGTTAGCCACCCTATATTTACTGGAAAAAGGAATCTTAGCCCTTCCACCAAAAGTGACAATGCCAAAAACAACAGAATTTATTAAGAGTAAAGAATATATGAACGGCTTTAACCCATTTAATTCTAAACGGGCATTAAACGACATTGAACTTGGTGTACTTCATCATGGAATAGAGACTAATAACATTGGAATGCAGCTTATTACAGGATTTGCTCAATGCGCGCAGAACAAAGAAGTTAGAAAATATTTTGAAAAAGGGAAAGAACTTGCAAAAAAACAAGTTAAAATATTCCAAGGCATTCTTTTGGATAATGATATACAGTTTTCGGCCCATTCAGGGGGTACAGTAACAACGTCAAACATTGCCCCATTTTCGGACAAACTAATGATGCATTGTATCGCCTTTCTAAATGGATTTTGCATCGTAGGAAATAGCTTTGGTACATTTTTTACATTAAGAAATGATATCTCCTTAAAATTAGCCCTCCTAGCCAAAGATATCTATTTTTATGGTCAAGAAGGGATTGAAATTATGATCAAGCATAAATGGTTTGAGGAACCACCTCAATCAGAAGACAGAAATCAAATCATAAATAACTCATGAAATTTTGCCAATTCAAATAAAGAGCGTTGCAAATTCTTGCATCGCCCTTTTCACTTCTATACTAGTCTTTTCCTTGCTAGTAAATACCCAAAACCAATAACAAAGACTGTAATTGCAGTAGGAATCAATAACTGTAAATCACGAGTGAGAAATGATACAAATTCGGGTTCCTCGACAATCATTTCTCCTGCAGTCCATGATAAGATTCCAGCGCCTGCATAAGAGATAATCGGGTACTTCTCCATTGCTATTAATATTAACTGGCTTCCAAAGACAACAATTGGAACACTTACAATCACACCGATCACAATACCGCCCAAATTCCCACCAACTGCCCCCGCAATAGCTAGGACATTATCAAGAGACATGACAGCATCTGCAATGATAATTGTTTTGACAGCGGAAAATAAACTTGACCCGCCCTCTTTCAGATGTTCCTCCTCCTCACCAATTAATAATTTAATGGCAATATACACGAGCAGAAGGCCGCCAATAAAGGTAACGAACGGTACGTCAAGCAGGTTAACAATGACTACTGCAAATAGTAACCGTAAAATAATCGCTCCAAAGGTTCCCCAAAAGATTGCTTTCTTTTGCTGTTTCTTTGGAACATTTCGTGACGCCATTGCAATCACAACTGCATTATCTCCACTTAATACAATATTGATTACTATAACTTTCAATAATACTGCAAATGACAAACCAAAAATCTCCAAAATATTCACCTCTGGACAAGTTTAACTTTGTCATTATATTCATTTGATATAAAGAATAGAACACCTAATGTCACAATCGAATATTTTATCTCTTATCTAATTGAGTATAGCTCTCCATCTTTGTAACTGAATAAGCGACAAAGTAAAGAGTTAAAAAAATAATAAAATCATATAAAGTGGACCAATTTTTAGGGTTATAAAAGTCGATTGCATCAAAGAAATTCATTCCTCCAAAAGCACTAATTGCAGCGAATACGACTCCTTTTAACAAGGGATTCATTTTTGGCTTTATTTGTAGAGCAAGCATGATCCCAACTGGTGCTAAAGAGAAGTGATAAGGTAAAAACAGAAAGGGGGCTAGTGGAATGATTACCATTGGATAAGACCACAACCCTAGAGATAAGGCAGCAAGATCTATTGTAAGTGACAATATAATGGTCATTAAGCCTGCTAAAAGAAGGCGTCCTGTGCTATCTTTTTTCCTAAATATAATCCAAACAATCCATGGAATAATAAATAGGGCCACTCCAAACCACCATTGCCATGTTGAGAGAAAATCTTCTTTCAATGTTTTAGCAAATAAAGAACAAACCTCAGTGAGCTGGTTGTAAGCTTTTTCTGATTGAGCGAGCCCTTCCTCAAATGCCATTCAATTACATCTCCTTAAAACATAGTTATTACATTTTTTCTTTTAAACAGTCTTTTATTCACTTAGCCTTTTAAAGAATTTTCATAACCTAAAATTAAAAAGTTCATTAAAAATAACTTATCAATTTCCATTTGTTCTCACCTCTTCCGTATTTTTTACTGACATAGAAATAGATATGCATTTCTTAAACCTTTTAAGGGAAATTGACAAAAATGAGCTAATAAAATGAGGATGGTACATTTGTATGGTTAGAGTGAACAGAAGTAGAAGGTGATTCAGGCTACAATTCACTCCTTGAAAGAATTGACACTACTAATGATTTTTATTCCGATGATTCAATCTAACAATTTTAATTGTGTGGAACACTTTAAGCAAGAACTAGAAAAGTATATAAAATACTATAATCACAAAAGAATCAAGGCAAAATTAAAAGGCATGAGCCCAGTTCAATACCGAGCTCATGCCCAACAAGCTGCCTAACGAAATATTGTGTCTAATAATAAGACCTTTTGTTATAATGTATATTTTTCTAAAGTAGATTTGGCAAACAAATCTTCTATCTTTAATTGGTTCTTGATCATTCCCTGTTCATAGGAATAGGCTACAGCCGCTTCTAAGGTTTGGCGGTTATTTTCTAATCCGTATGGCCAGAAATCCTCTCCTATTAGTTCTCTCGTATTCTCCCATTCAGAAGTGAACCATGGAAGTGTTACTTTTAATGCGGCCGTTTGCTTGAAACCCTCATATACCTTTTGTTTTGCCTGCTCAAAAGCCTTGAATAAATTTTGAGCAACCCATGGATGTTCTGCTAAAATTTCATCTTTTATCGCTACTACATGCATAATAGGAAAAATCCCGGTACGCTTGTAATATTCCTTTTCAACAGCTGGATAATCAGGAAAAAGACGCTGAACATTTGGCGACCCTTCAAGAAAACAAGACGGTGCACGTGGTGCGATAAAAGCATCTATTTCTCCAGATTCGAGCATTTGATTTAAAGTTTGGTTATCATCGATTTGCCTGATGTTAATATTCCAAGGTAGGTCAAGCTTAATCTTCTCGATTCGGCCTGCTGTTTCTTGTCCGCCAATATACCAGTTCATGTCGGCTGGATGAACTCCGTAATCATGTTGGAGTATACCACGAATCCAAAGGCAGGCGGTTAACTGATATTCTGGAATCCCAACTCGTTTTCCTTTTAGATCTTCCGGTTTTTTTATACCAGAATTCTTATTGATATAAATGCCGGAATGGCGGAAGAATCGGGACATAAAAACGGGAATCGCCGTGAAATTAGGATAACCGCGATCCTTAGCAACTAAATAAGATGATAAGGATAATTCTGCTACATCAAATTCTTGGTGACGCATCATTCTCCAAAAGGTTTCCTCAACCGGCATATTCAGCCAATTAAGATCAATTCCTTCTACTTGAACAGAACCATTAGTTAGAGCATGGATCCGATCGTAATCCCAGCAGGCAAAGCTTAATGATAGTTTAGACATACGGCAACTTCCTCTCTCAATTACTTTATAAAAAATTATATCTTTCATAATGCCTTATGGATGCATGTGTTGGAAACAGGCTGTCCCTTTATACGGCACACTATTTAGCGAAATCATTTGAAAAAATAGGAATTTGTCGTTAAAATAATAATAATAAAAATATTATGAAAATAAAAAGTGAGGGACGAAAAATGTTGTCTTCAGTACATAATGCAATCAGAATTTTACAGACATTTTCGAAGACAGAGACGGAATTAGGAATAACTGAATTGAGTATTCGATTAGGGCTGGCAAAGAGTACTGTTTTCCGGCTTATGAAAACATTAAATGAATCAAATTTAGTCGAAAAAAATCAGGAAACCCAAAAATATCAATTAGGTATCGCTGCATTCGAGCTCGGCTTCACTGTCTATCATTCAATGGAACTACGCAGAGTTTCAGTCACTATCCTTGAAAAGCTAGCAAAGTCTATTAACCGTGTTGTACGGCTTGGTGTATATGATAATGGTGGAGTGGTATACCTTGTTAAGCGAAGTCCCGATGGGGATAATGGAACGAAATCGAAGATCGGTGACCGGATTCCTACACACTGCACTGCAATTGGTAAAATGCTGTTAGCTCACCAAAATGACAAAGAAGTTGAAAGGGTAATTGAAGATGGTTTGACTCAATATACAGATAAAACAATTGTTTCTGCAAACGAATTGAGAGAAAATTTAAACGAAATTAGAAAGAAAGATTTTGCTTTAACAATGGAAGAGTTGAGAAATGGAATCTCCTCTGTAGCAGTACCTGTAAAAAATGACTTAGGAAAAGTGGTAGGCGCGATAAGCATTACCGGTTCTAAATCATTTTTTTATTTAAATCAGATCGAGCAATACGTGCGTGAACTCAGACATTGCAGCAGCCTGATTACAGAACGAATGGGAATGGACTACTATTAATTAATAATAGACTGATAGCAATAATTACATACTTAATTTTCGAGAAATGATTAGTCTAACTAATCATTCTTTCTTTTTATATAAAGTTAACTATAGGTTTTCATTTTTATTTTAGTAAAATGTGGAGTAAGTTGATGAATAACATTCATTGTTAATATTTACAAGTTAACAATAGTGAAAATTTTTTTAAGCTCGTTCCATATATGAGAACAAAGCAAATTACACGCTTATTTTTTTATGAGAATATATTTACTGTAATATTTAGAATATTTTTTAAAAGATAACGAAGACATTCCGAATTTTTTTCGGAGTGAAAGCGTTTCCTTGATGAGGAGGAGATAGGTGGTAGAAGGAATCGTTCAATAAAACTGTAAATATTATTTCTTGTACTAATAAAACAAATCTAGGGGGGCTAAATGATGAAAAAAGTAGTATATGGATTTTCACAAAAACTATTCGTCGTACCATTCTTGATACTAGCTTTGATACTTAGTGCTTGTGGAAAAACGGAGAATACTCAATCAAATGTAAAAGCTGGAGATGGTACAAGTAAACATGGAAAAACGAGCATTAGCATGGCATTCCCTTCCTATAATGCTAGCTATCTGCCAGTATTCGTTGCTGAAAAGAATAAGCTGTTTGAGAAGAACAATCTTGTAGTTTCTATTACAAAGGTACAGGGCGGAGTCATTGCGCTTAGAGGACTTCAGACAAATGAGTTTCAAATTATTTCCAGTCTCCCAGAATCAGTCATAAATGGCATCGCATCTGGAGCGAATATCAAGTTGATTGGGACATTTGACGATCAATCCATGTATAGTATTTACACAACATCAGATATCAAAAAACCGGAAGATCTTAAAGGACAAGTTGTGGCAACGAATCGGACAGGAAATGGCACAGACATTCAGCTCCGCTGGTGGTTACAGCACAATGGATTGGAACCTGATAAGGATGTCCGTATTATAGAAGCCGGTGAAAACTCAACTCGTCTTCAAGCATTAGTAACCGGTCAAGCGAAGTTAACCATTCTAAGTCAGCCAACAGATTTAAAAGCAGAAGCTGCCGGAATGCATAAATTATCTCTTATGAGGGATGACCTGAAAACGTATAATCACAACATGTTAATTGCCAATGGCGAGTTTTTAAAGAACAATCCGGAAGCAGCAAAAGGCTTTATGGCTGCTATTGCTGAAGCAACCGAGTATGCAAAAAAGCCAGAAAATAAAGAGGAAATGGTTCAAATCATAATGGAAAAATTAGAAATGAGTCAGGGAGAAGCTGAAAAATCTGTTGATTTCGTGTTGCCTGCTTTAGCAGATAAAGGTAAAGCTAACATTGAAGGGCTTGAATGGGCTGTTAAAACGGCGAAAGAAGCAGGGATGCTAACAGGTGATATAACAATCGACCAATTATATGATGATTCTTATATTGTAGATTAAACAAGTACATTCTTAAGTAAAATCTATCTAAAGAGGTGATCGCCATGACTAAAACATTCGTAAAAACAAAGACCCCTATTTTAAAATTTGATAATCTGAACGTTATTTATAATGAAGGTCAGCCGAATCAAGTACATGCATTAAAGGATGTTTCCGGAGAAATACATGAGGGAGAATTTATTTCGATCATAGGACCGAGCGGATGTGGAAAAAGTACGCTTCTTCACACATTAGATGGGCTGCTTAAGCCTACCTCTGGTACTATTTTGATAAATGGATCAGAAGTTCATGGACCTGATGAAAATAGAGCAATGGTATTCCAGGATTTTGCCTTAATGCCATGGCAAACAGTCTATGATAATGTTGCTTTTGGATTACGGATGGCAGGAAAGAAAAACAAGGAGATTCGTGATAAAGTCTTGCATTATATCAAAATGGTTGGCTTGGAAGGTTTTGAGCATAAATACCCTCATCAGCTGTCCGGAGGAATGAAACAAAGGGTTGGAATCGCCCGTGGTTTTGCAGTAGAGCCAAAGGTTTTACTGATGGACGAGCCATTCTCTGCGATAGATGAACAAACACGGGAAATCATGCAGGAAGAAGTCTTGAAAATCATGTTAAATGAGAAGAAAACGGTCATTTTCATCACACACTCGATTGATGAAGCGGTTTTTCTCTCCAGCAGAATTATCTTAATGTCCGTGCGTCCTGGACAAATAGTGGATGAAATTAAAATAGATATCCCTTATCCAAGAACGCTTGAAACGAAAGTGTTACCCGAATACCAGGAATATAAGCAGTCGATTTGGGATCATCTAAAAGGGGAAGTAAGAAGGCAATATAAGAAGGGGGAAGCATAATGCAAGAAGTAGGAGTTACTAAAAATCTCTCATCATCTACTTTGAAAAAGAGTACATGGAAGATACCTAAAGGTGTCCTCTATCCTTCTGTGACACTGCTCATTATTTTAATTATTTGGGAGTTATGCGGTCGCTTAAATCTCATAGATCCGTTTATGTTTAGCTGGCCAAGCAAAATTTTCACCGAAGCCATTGTCTTTTTCGTCTCTGCAGAGGTTTTTACACATCTTGCTGTCAGCGGGATGGAGGTTGGCATTGGATTTGCTATGGCGTTAATCGGGATTCCAATCGGATTAACAATGGGATATTGGAAAAATCTTGAATTAGCTTTTGACCCCTTTGTAACAGCACTCTATACAACACCAATGATCGCATTGACACCATTATTTGTGTTATGGTTCGGTTTAGATACTCTTTCCAAGGTTATGATGGTGTTTGCCTTATCCATTTTCCCAATTTTGATTAACACAATGTCAGGTGTCAAAATGACGGACCCGTCTTTAATTAAGGCTGCCCGCTCCTATGGGGCAAGCAAAGGACAAATGTTTAAAGAGGTTATTTTGCCATCAGCTTTCCCATTTATTATTACTGGTATCCGCTTAGCACTTGGCCGAGCATTAATTGCAGTAGTTGTTGCAGAAATGCTTGCAGGTAATAAGGGAATTGGGTATGCAATCAGGCATGCATCAGAGCTGTTCCAAACTGCCCAATATTTAGCCTATGTGGCGGTATTAATGGTAGTAGCTGTTTTATTAACAGAGCTTTTAAAGATATTTGAAAAGAAAATTGCTCCTTGGCGGAATTTATAGGGTGAAAAAATTATAGTTTGAGCTGTTTTAAGGTTAAAAACGAAAAAACTCACCGAAATCGGTGAGTTTTTCCCTTCCCTCTCCTTATTATTGGATGGAGTTAAGAGTTACTAAAGGATTATTTAGGTTTTATCTTTTGATTTGGATTTAATATAAATGATGTCCTGATCAACCGTAGATTCCCTTTTTTGACGAGTTTCTTCTATTTAAATAATGTAATCCCGAGGTTCTTTTTTGCGTGTTTGTTATATTATTTAAAATAGTGGGAAATTTTAAAAAAAGTGAAACCTGTTCCATATACAGCAACAGCATAGTTGTATATGGAACAATTAGTCGATAAAATAATATTAGAAAGTATTATAGATTGCCATTTTAAAGGAGGGTTTTTTAACCATGCAAGTCGAAACTAAAACGGTAGTAGAACCTATTGTAAAACCATTTGATTGTTTAAATTATATTGACGGAAAATTTGTTGAATCTGTAGATGGAAAAACATTTAAAAACGTGAACCCTGTTACCGAAGAAGTTTACGGTACAGTTGCAGAAGGAAGCGCAGCAGATATTGATTTAGCTGTTAAAGCTGCTAAACGTGCTTTTGAAGAAGGACCATGGGGAAAAATGAGTGTTCAAGCTCGTTCAAAAATTATCCGCAAAGTTGGGGATATTCTTGAAGCAAGACAAGAAGAAATCGCTCAATTAGAATCATTAGATACTGGTAAACATCTTAAATTCTCACGTCACGTTGATGCTCCTCGTGCAGCAGCAAACTTTCATTTCTTTGCTGACTATATGCTTTCCGTAGGGACAGAGGCATACCAGGATGAAGTTCATCATGCACTTAACTACGGTTACCGCCGCCCCATCGGAGTAGTTGGATTAATCCAGCCATGGAACCTTCCATTATTCTTATTAACTTGGAAATTAGCTCCAGCTTTAGCTGCAGGCTGTACAATCGTTATTAAACCATCTGAATTAACTCCAATGACAGCAACAAAATTAATGGAAATTCTTAAAGAAGCTGGCGTGCCAGATGGAGTTGTAAACTTGGTTCACGGTTTTGGACCTGGCGCGGGCAGTGCAATCAACAAACACCCTGACATTGCAGGTATTGGCTTTATCGGACAAGTAAGTACAGGTGCTCGGATCATGGCGGAAGCTGCCCCAACATTGAAAAAACTATCTTTCGAATTAGGAGGTAAAAACCCGAACATCATCTTTGCAGATGTGGATATTGATGAAGTAGTCGCAACAACTGTTAGATCAAGTTTCACAAACCAAGGGGAAGTTTGCGTTTGCGGTTCAAGAATTTATGTTGAACGCCCAATTTTTGACGAATTCGTAGAAAAATTTGCAGCAAAAACAAGAGAATTAAAAGTTGGTGATCCATTTGATCTGTCCAACGATCAAGGCGCATTAGTTGCTAAGGTACACTATGATAAAGTAATGAGCTACCTGAAAATCGCTGAAGAAGAAGGCGGTACTTTCGTTACAGGAGGTAAGCGTCCTGAAGGTTTGGATAAGGGATATTTCATTGAACCGACTATTATTACTGGTTTAGATGACAGCTCTCGATGTGTTCGTGAAGAAATCTTTGGACCAGTTGTTACCGTTATTCCATTCGACTCCGAAGAAGAAGTGATTGCGGCAGCAAACGATACTCGGATGGGCTTAAGTAACACAATCTGGACAAACGATATCCGTCGTGCCCACCGTGTAGCACAAAAAATCGAATCAGGTTTATCTTATATCAACTGCTGGTTTGTACGTGATTTAAGAACTCCATTCGGCGGAACGAAGGATAGTGGAATAGGTCGTGTTGGTGGAGTTCACAGCTGGGAATTCTACACTGAATTAACTAATATTTGTGTTAAACTATAATTCTTTTTAGGCTGTGTCAGATGCCATTGTTGATTTGAGCGGAATAATTAAATGTTTCTCTGCATTTACACACTTTAACTACATAAATAAATAGAAAGGATGTATTCAATTGACTAGTAAAATTGAAAAGTTTGCAGCTCAGTTATTAGAAGCTGAAAAGAAACACGTTGGAATTGACCCTATAACAACAGTTGATCCAGAAATTACGGTTGATGAAGCCTACTATATTCAATTGGAAAATATCAAAAAGAAATTAAATGAAGGACAAAAAATTGTCGGCAAAAAAATCGGTCTAACCTCCGTTGCAGTTCAAAAAATGTTGGGAGTTGATGAGCCTGACTATGGACATCTATTAGATAGCATGGTGGTTGAAAATGGAGGTACGATTTTTTGCGAAAACATGCTCCAGCCAAAAATTGAAGGTGAAATCGCCTTTGTTTTGAAAAAGGATTTAAAAGGTCCAAATGTTACTGCTCTTGATGTATTACAAGCAACAGATTATGTTATTCCCGCCCTGGAAATTGTTGACAGCCGGGTGCAAGATTGGAAAATTAAACTGCAGGACACGGTTGCTGATAATGCTTCTTCTGGATTGTTTGTTTTAGGAGGCACGCCTACAAAAATTGAAGATATTAATCTTGAATTAATTGGTATGGTTTTATACCAAAATGGTGAAGTGGCGAATACCGGTGTAGGTGCAGCTGCACTTGGAAATCCTGCAACTTGTGTGGCATGGCTTGCCAACCGTTTAGCCGAATACGATATTACCCTAAAAGCCGGGGAAGTCATCCTGTCAGGGGCATTATCTGGCATGGTAGTTGCAAATCCTGGAGACAATTTTACAGCAAGGTTTGCTCATCTTGGACAAGTAAGTGTTAACTTTAAATAATAAATAATAAACAAATTAAAGTGACGAAAGAGGGGAAAAAATGTCTAGTGAGATTATTAGGCAAATTGCTGATTACTTAATTGCTGCAGAAGTAGATAAACGTGAGGTTGTAAAAGTTACTTCAAAAATTAAACCAGATTTAACAGTCGAAGAGGCTTATGAAGCACAAGAATTACTTGTTCAGAAAAAATTGGATGAGGGCAAGAGAATTGTTGGACCTAAAATGGGATTAACAAGTAAAGCAAAATGGGATCAAATGGGTGTCTCGGAACCAATTTACGGATATATATTCGATTATATGCTGATTGATAACGGAGGTGCACTTCCTTATTCTGAACTAATTCACCCAAAAGTAGAAGCAGAAATTGCTTTTGTAATCGGCGAGGATATTGAAGGACCAGGGATTACAGGCGCTCAGGTACTGGCAAAAACAGAGTATGTTTTACCTGCACTTGAAATTATTGACAGCCGCTTTGAAAATTTTAATTTTACACATACAGATGTTATTGCCGATAATACGTCTGCTTCCAGAGTAGTATTTGGAAATACGCTTAAAAAACCTAGTGAGTTTGACTTGGAATTAGTAGGCTCAACATTATCGATTAATGGAAAAATTAGAGAACTAGGTACGGGTGCAGCCGTTTTAGGACATCCTGCCAATGCAATTGCTGTATTAGCCAATATGCTTGCAAGAAAAGGTGAAAGAATTTTGAAAGGTGACATCATTTTATCCGGAGCGATAACAAGTGCAGTACTGTTAAACGTAGGGGATTTTGTTTCTGCTAAATTTGATGGTCTCGGGGAAGTTACTTTTACTGTTACAGAATAATTTAATATATCTTGATTTCATACTTGAAAGTATAATAAAAAAACAGATGTTTCAAGAAGAACGATTCTTCAAACATCTGTTTTTTTGTGATTTTGATAGATTCTATTACTATTTATATACTTGGAAACATACTACTTTAAACTTGAAACCTTGTTTTTCGAAAACGTAATAAGGGGATTCCAGCTTCCCGATGATTGTCCGTCTGCATAATAGACTGGAGTACAATCTATGTCGATGACTCCCAAAAGCATCGCTACATGTCGGCCGCCTGATTCCACTTTAGCTATACTTGAAAATTGTGGCAGCATTTGATAGGCAGCATGATAATTTTTATTCATAATTAAATCTAAAAACTCTTTATTAAGGGCATGTTCAGAAAGAGTTGGCATATTGTGCCTTCCACGTACTAAGTTATGGGATAAAGCACCGCTTGAAACGAAAACAACCTTCTCCTTCGTATCCTGTAAAACCTTAGCGATGACTTGGCCCCATTTATAGGTTTCTTCGATATTAGCAGCTAGCGTAACAGATAGGTTGATAACAGGTATATCTTCTTTTGGGACGAGATACCGTAAAGGTACAACCGTACCATAATCCCACTCGAAATGCCCCCCGTATACCCCTTCGACTGGAATATTGGCCGCTTTTCCGGCTTCTACTAATTTTTTTCCCAAGTTTTCGTCACCAGGGTAATTATATGGAACGTCTGTAATCATATCTGGGGCTTCCTGTGCAGTCAGCAGCCCTTTATGAACTGGATTACAGTCAACATAATGTGCAAAAGTAGATGGCCAGTGACAAGAAACTAAAACAATCACATCCGGTTTGATTTGGGCAATTTCCTTTGCAACTTCTTTCAAACCCGCAACTATGTTTTGCTGAAAATCCGGTACTTTATCCTCGTGGCAAAGACTTGGAGCGTGTGGTACAAGCATGCTTAACTCAATTGACATGAATAATTCCTCCTAGATTGTTTTTATATAGTTTGAATTATTTTTGTATTTAAAAAATTTCAACCACTATGTTAATAGTGGCTTATTCCTTTTTCTCCTACAAGGATGTTATTCTTCTATATGGAACAAAAAGGAGATTTTCGTAAGTTTATTTGTGGTTCTTTTCAAGCATCAAAAAGCCCCTTTGCAAAAAGGAGCTTTTTGAAGTTTTGTTTTAAACTTTACATCCACGGTGAGACGGTAACTAATAACCGGGATGAGTCAACCTCTCCTGCAGCTGTTCTTAAAGCCAGGTCGGTCTCACTTAATTTATAATTATGTGAATTCATGATACCGAGAGGAAATTTACCGGAAGATATAAGCTCTACAGCCATTTGTACCGATTTATAACTATGTCCGCGGACTCCTTTAATTGTTAACGATTTGTTATAGATGATATCAAGATCAAAATCATTGAAGCGTTGGTGTTTTAATGCTCCTAATAACACAGTACCTCTTGTTTTTACCACTTCTAATGATGAGATGACAGGGTCCGTTCCTCCACTCGTTACATCAATAACCAAATCAGCCATTTTTCCATTCGTTATTTCAGAAACCTTTTCGATCAAATCCTCTGAACTTACATTAACCGTATAATCAGCACCAAGTTCCAGAGCCAGTTTCAGACGTTTAGCACTACTATTTCGTCCAGTCATAATTACCGTTTCAGCTCCGGCTGCTTTTGCAGCTAAAGCACATGCCAGTCCTTGCTGGCCTGGACCTTGAATAACTACAACATCCCCGGGGCCGACTTGCCCGATGATTCGCATCCATTCAAATCCGTTAGATAATGGTAATGTCAATGCTGCCTCATCAGCTGGAACATGAGAGGGAATTTTGTGGATTACAGCATTGGGATGCAGGTATAAATATTGACTGAAACCTCCGTAAAGCGATGGTTCAATAGCAATTGGTGTAGCTCCATATCTTATTCCATTCGCTTTTGGATTCGTGCTTGCACATAAACGATATAAACCGGTTCGACAAAATTCACATTGACCGCAAGGAATATACTCTTCCATGACAATCCGGTCGCCTTCTTTAACGCCCCAACGCTTCGAAGCTAATTCACCAATTTTGTAAATATGACCTACTACATGGTGCCCTAAAATCATAGGTTCTTTTAAATTATTATAATAAGAAACATCCGTACCACAGACCCCTACAATTTCTACTTTTAAAATACCTGTATCTTTATCTATATCTGGTAATTGAACTTCTTTAATCTCTGTATGTTTGGTACTCGTTGCTACTGCAGATAATGCTACTTCTTCCATGAATACCCTCCTCTAAAAATCCTTATTTAGGTCCCTTACCCCGTTTTATTTTCAATATTAAATATGTTTTTATTACCCCTGTTTAAAACCATGAAAACTATTATAGAATTAAGATGTTTTCCAACTGTAAAGGAGTAACGTCCCCCTTGCTTTTAATTTTTAAGTTTACTAAGGTGGTAATCCCATACCTTTTGAATATTTTTTGGCTGCCAAATAAATTTTGACATACTAACGATTTCCTCATCCTCTAATGAATGAGCATAGCCCAATTGACTTCCCATATATTGTCGCTGTGCGTTCTCTTCTAAAAACACACTACGCACAAATGTTTCGATAATGGATTGACCGGTGATGACGGCACCATGTGCCTTTAAAAGAGCAATATGATGATCTTCTATTTTTTTTGCCAATTCATCGGCAATTTCAACGTTACTTATTGAATGAGATTTAGAGAAAACTGGAATCGTTCCCAGCACTGCTCCTTGTATAATGACTGGACGCAGCGGCATCTTCGCTATTGTAAAGAGCGTTGACCACCTTGGATGGGTATGACAGATCGCCTGAACATCTGGTCTACGCTTGTAAATTTGTGTATGAAGAGGATATTCATTTGGCGGCATACCCCTTCCTTCAACAAGGTTTCCCGTCATATCAATGGTAATGATATTATCTACAGTTAAAGAACTTCTGCTTACTTCAGCCGAGTTTATCAAAATCAAATCGGTTTTAGGAATCCGAACACTGGAATGACCATTAAAATCGATATGTCCGATATTCTCCAACATCCGAATCCCCTCTACCAGCTGCTTTTTTAACTCTTCAAGATGATAAACGTTCAAATAGTTACCTCCCACCACTAACATAATCGCCTAACCAATTACGATAAAACCTGCTCCGATCATAGCAATAATAGCTGCCAAATAAACAGTTTTAGTTGTTCCCTCATGAGTTTTAAAAATAAAAGCTGACAATATAAGTGTAAAAATAACATCGGTTGACGTAATAATCGCTACTCTGGATACATCACTAAACATTAATGCTGAAAAATATAGAATTTGCCCTAATGAAGTGGCTATTCCTGCGGCAAATAACCAAGGTTGAAAATATGTAAAAGTCGGCACGATCGATTGTTGGAATGTCTTTTTTAGCAAAGAGATAATGAGGAATATCAGGATCCCTACAAGCGCTCCGATCATGGTGCCGAAAAATGGATCAGGAATTTCGGACAACCCCTCTTTTCTCACCACATAACCGATCGAATACGCTAAGGCAGATACCACGCCATACATATATCCTAAACTAGTAATTAATTTAAATCGTTTGATCCAAAGCATACTTTTATTCACATTTTTTTTTGAGTTTACTACTGTAGTTTCGTTCGCTGCAGCAGTCTCATTTTTTTGTAATCTTCTATTTGAAATAATCGTTTCATACATCAAGAACGATGAACTAGCAAAGATCATGATCATTCCACTGAAAACCATAAGGTTCATCGATTCATGAAGGAACAACACACCAATCATGACAGTAAAAAGTGAATTCAAACGTTTAAGTGTAGAAGCCCGTACTGAACCTAAGTGCTGGATAGATGTAAATAGAAAACTTCTCCCGATGTAAGCTGTTAAGATACCAGCTAAAACATACCATCCTATCCCTTTTGTTGTATATTGCGGCCAATCCTGAAATAGCCCCTTGGCCAGGGTGATGATGCCCGCAAGTCCGAAGGTTATCAGGACAGAGAGAAAAGCTCCGTTATTTTTTGAAATAGGGGTTACCCCTTTTTTCACCATGACATTGGCACAGCCAAAAGAAAAGGCAGCGACGAAAGCTAAAATTTCCCCTATCATTCCACAGCTACCAAACTTGAATGATATCCGCTGATTCTACTGCATCCCAAAGGTTTTTCACATGAAACCCATCCCGTTCTGCTTCTGTCCATAAATCATCAACTGGTCTAAGCCCAATCACGACTGAGATATCATGATCCCGTAACATTTTTGCAAAATCCATTCCTTCTCTGCTGTATCCTAGTATCGCAATGGATTTACCATATAAATAATCTGGTATAACCAATTGTTCTGCTAATGCCATACGATTCACCCCTTAAAGTAAAAGCCTGTACGATAGAAAAATTCACAACTATTCTATCGTACATGGATTTCATCTAAATCTGAAATTCTAGTTAATTGCTATTAATTTGTTTTAATAAGCTGATATTTTGCTGTCATATTTTCCTTCAAACCTTTTCTCCAATCAACTCCCTTAGGAAGGAAGGCATCACAAGCCCTTACATCACGGTAGGTTTCTGGATGAATCCCTTTTGGAGCCTTACCACTTTCCACCTCTCTTACCGCTTCTAACAATAGCTGTCTTGCTGCAATAATTGCTAAATCGGCAGTTCCAAGACGTTCTTTTGTACGGTCAGGAAACGGTTTTTCCATGGTTTCCTGCAAAGCATAGTCCTGAGTGTTAATTCCCTCTATTCCGGTAAATGTTTTCGTGCGCTGAACTTCTCGATCAATGAGATAATCATTGGAAGGATTTCGTTTTAATCGATAACCTGGCAGTACATCATCAGGACCTCTTCCAAAGGCAATCTCCTGCTGTAAGGAAAATTCCGGATCTAAAGGAATGGAAGGTTCAGAAGTATATTTAAAATTCCAGACCCACACACTTTCATCATCAATTGGTACCCATATGTGACCGCGAATGGTTGGATATTCCTCTTGGCTGCCATCGTGCCACTTCAACATCTGACCACGCATTTGCTGGGACGGCATGATAAACTGATAGGCACGAATATAGTTGCCATCATCTTTTAAATCGCGGATCCCCGCATAACGAAAACCGTAATCCGTTTTATCCACTTCGAGCTTTGGATTTGTTGCACGGTTGCGTAAGGAATTTTTATCTTGGATATTGTTGTTATGAGCAAACGATGAATGGGATGTATCAATTCCGCCTTCAAGAGCTTGCAGCCAATTGCAGCCTTCATAGGTTTTCGACACTTGGAAATGAGTTTCAGGTGCCCTCAACCATTCATAATCCGGAAAGCTTGGCTGTTTTTCTTTAGGTCCCATATAGGTCCAAACGATCCCGTTTTTCTCCCAAGTCGGATAAGATGTCAGATGAACCTTTTGCTTAAAGTTGCTTTCACTCGGTTCATTTGGCATATCTACACATTCACCGTCTCGATTAAACTTCCATCCGTGATATGTGCAGCGAATCCCGCATTCTTCATTCCTACCCCAGAATAAATGCGCCCGGCGATGTGGACAATACGCGTCTAAAATCGCTACCTTCCCCTCTGAATCACGGAAAGCAACCAAATCTTCCCCTAATATTCTCAATCTAATTTGCGGACTATCTGGTTTAGGTACTTCTTCCGAAAGAATTGCCGGGACCCAGTATCTTCTGAATACCTCCCCCATTGGGGTTCCTTTGTTCGTTAGACATAATTTTTCATTATCCTCTTTTTTTAACATAAAGCTCTCTCCTTTTTAAGATTATTTTGAATTTATTGATCATTTATAAGAAAATTATACGATGATAAAAGGGAGTATTATAGGGAGGGTTCTTGCATATGAAACAAAATGAAAAAAATAATCAACCTTTTTAATAATTATTTATCTGCAGCCATAAAAGAAACAGGTTGTTGCGATAGTTTATTTTCTTTTTCAGCGAAAAGGGACAGGTTACTACTGTAATCATACGAGGTAGAGATTACTTGCAGGGATAGAGGCTATGCACATGATCAAAAAAGGACAGACTCTCCAAAGGGAGAAGTCTGTCCAAAATCAAAAAGAATTCATCCATCAACTGTTTAGACGAGTTGCTTAAGACCAGGGGTCACTAGAAATCTTTTGCTTTTTTATATTTTCTTCAATTATTTGCATCAGAACATGATTCCTATTTTATTTCGCCTCTACGATATGAGAGGGATTCTGATGATTAAGGTTTGAATGTTGAGGCTCAAAAGTCATGAGCACATTTCCACTGCCCGAAGATTGACCATAGCCATAATAATTACTTTTCTTACTCTCTTCCAGCACACCTAGCAGCGCTGCCAGGTGACGGCCACCTGATTCTACACCCGCATTTCTCGCATACTGAGAAAGCATGTTCCTCGCAGATGAAAGGTCATTGTTTTGCAAATATTCTAGGAATTGACGGTCAAGAGCCTGCTCAGACAAGGATGGCATTGCCTCCGGTCCCCTTACAAGGTTATGGGAAAGAGCACCGCTACTGATAAACATGACATGTTTATCGCTTTCCCGTAACACTTTTCCTATTTGTTGTCCCCAAGCATACGTTTCTTCTAAACTAGCAGCCCATGTCACTGAAAGATCAATGACAGGGATATCCTCTTTTGGAACAAGATAGCGAAGAGGGACGATTGTACCGTAATCCCATACATATGTTGGATCGTCTACCGCTATGACAGGAAAACCTGCCTCTATCCCTGCCGCTACTAATTGGTTGGCTAGCTCTGTATCTCCGGGATAGTAGTAGGGAACATCGGAAATAAGTTCAGGACACTCGAATGCCGTTAAAATCCCCCTGTGTTCAGGCGTAACATCCACAAAATGCTTAAAACTGGACAACCAATGACAAGAAATCATCACGAGCACATCAGGCTTTGCTTCTTCAATAACCTTTGCCACTTGATGCATTCCCTCCACGATCTCGTTCAAAAATTCCGGAGCTTGATCCTCATGACACATGCGAGGTGTATGAGGTGTAAGTATTCCTAGTTCAAGCGTCATTTGCACTTCTCTCCCTTCCATTTACGTTTATCTATTTGGCATGTCTGATACAGATATACCCCCGATTCCCCAGTGAGTTTTTGGCACTTCTGATACAAGAATACGAACGTTTTCTTTCGGAGCACCAAGCGTAGTGCTCACGGTTTCTGTCACATTATGAATGAGTTCCTTCACTTTCTCTTCGGGTCTTCCTTCCAAAATCTGAATGTTTACAATCGGCATAGCCTAATCACCTCCTCTAACATGAAGAAATGTTCTATTCTGCCATCTTAAAAGACATTTCTTCTAAACCGTCAAGTTTAGCTAAAACCTTATTTCCAGACGCTCAGCGAATGCATCCGTTTTTCAACCTTTGACTTCTTGTTATTTATAGTAACGGGATGTTGTTCATTATACAACAAACTCATTCTTCTATATGGAACTAAAAAGAAAAATTTTTAAATTTTTTAGAATATTGCACTTGTTATGAGGTTTAAGTTAAAATAAGTTGTACATCATAAGAGATTAATGTTCTTATATAAGCATCAATTAGAAAGGAGAATGTTTATGGAGACTAAGAACAATCAAGATTACCTGCTTTCTTCAGTAAAAAATGCTCTTCGTCTATTACGAAGCTTTTCGATAGATGAACCTGAGAAAAAGGTAACTGACTTGGCTTCTTCATTGGGACTGGGCAAAAGCACAGTTAGTCGTTTATTAGCGACTCTCGCAAGTGAAGGGTTTGTGTATAAAGACCCTGAGACGCAAAAATATCGTTTAGGTCTCACCATTCTTAATTTAAATACCATAGTCACTTCAAACCTTGAAATTAACCGTGAATCACAACCTGTTCTCCAAAAGCTGGTCAATGAGGTTGGAGAAACAGCTCATATTGCTGTATTGGAAAATATGGGTGTTGTTTATTTAAATAGGGTAGAGTGCAAACATCCCGTACAAATTTTATCTCATATCGGAAGAAGAAACCCTCTTCACTGTACGAGTTCAGGAAAAGTGATCCTTGCCCACCAGAAGGAGGAAATAATTGAACAATTCTTCGAAGAAGGCCTTCAAAAATATACGATGAATACAATAGCCGATCCTGATGACCTTCGCAACATATTAAAAACTGTCAAGGAACAAAGATATGCGGTAAGTGTTGAAGAACTTCGCGAAGGAGTTGCATCGGTTGCAGCCCCAATATGGGATTACACCGGAAAAGTCATGTATGCTGTAAGTGTTGTTGGACCGGTCCACCGTATGAATCCTCATAACCCTGCACTCATTAATAAAGTGAAAAGTGCAGCTAAAGAAATATCTGAGAGGCTGGGTTACTGGAAACATTAATTTATTCAAAATAGAAAAAGGAGCGTGATTACTTTGTTTGATATGCATACTCACTTCATTCCGCCAGATGTCTTGCTTTGGCTTAAGGATAACCAGAATTTAGTTCAAGCAAGATGGGAGAAAAAATCACCAGATCAAGCTGACTTTCTTACAGTAAATAATAAATGGGGATTTGAGCTCAAAGAGTCATTTATCAATCCTGGATTATATCTGCAGGAACAAGAAAAAGCTGGCGTTTCTCATTCCCTTGTCTCACCTATTCCCCAGCTTTTTATGTATGATTTTCCTGAATATATTACAAGTGAGCTTTCAACAGTCTACAATCGTTCACTAGGTAATTGGATTCATGACAACAATGAGCGATTATCGGCACTAGCTACCATTCCATTAAACAATCCTGTTCATGCAGCAAACGAATTAAAGCATGCGATGAATTTAGGATTAAAAGGAGCCATAATTGGGCCCGGGCTATCAAATGTCATGTTAACAGACGAATTTTTCACTCCTTTTTGGGAGGAAGCCAATTATCAAAAAGCCATCATTTTTATTCATCCTCTGCTTTGTGAGGATCCGCGACTTCAGAAAAGGATGATGCCTAATCTAATTGGGGTACCGTGGGAAACAACCATTTGTGCTGCAGATTTATTGTTAAGTGGTATGCTGGACAAATATCCAAATGTAAGAATTTTGCTAGCTCATGGCGGCGGTCTACTTCCCTACCAGATTGGTCGTTTAAATAAAGGATATGAAAAATGGATAGGGGTTTCCTCTTCATTGCAAGCTCCTCCAGAAGAGTACTTGCGTCGCTTTTGGTTTGATAACGTACTTTGGAACAATACAAGCTTGAATTTTCTCGTAGAAATGGTTGGATCCGATAGAGTAGTTCCTGGATCGGATTTTCCTTTCGACCTATGTGCTTGGCCTCCTATAGCAAATAATGAGAGTGGAGTTAAATCTCTCCTATCTATCTAAAGGAGTTATAGTAGAACGACAAGTAGTCAAGGCTTTATGAAAGCGCTTGACTGCTTGTGTATCATTTCTATAAATTAATTACCTCTGCCACACAAAGTTGACAGAGGCGGTTATTGCCCTTGAAGATTTCATCTTTCCAATATTGGGAATTAAAATGCTCAGTTCCCATTTCGGATCATAAGCTCTTTTTGTTATTAATTTTACAAACTCATAACTTTCAATTGAAGCTGATATAAATAAAATTTGTCCCTTTTGAACATTTGCTCAAGTCTTCGCCGCTTTCCACTCCAATCAACAGGGTTATAAAATCATTAATGACCTTTACATCATCCCTTTGTATAATTAAGATACCGCCATATGATGAAATGCTAATTACGAGCAAAAAAACCATAAAAAGGCATTCGATTAAGCTCATCGAATGCCTTTTGTCTACAATCTGAGCCTAGCTTTTTAAGCTAGGTTATTTATGTATCTGCAGTATTTATTAAAATCATATCAATTTTAAAAATCTATTTCTCCAGTCCTCTGCAAGAGCATCAACCGTCAATATTTTTTCAACGGATGTTTTATCTTGTTGTTGATGAAAAAGAATTTGTGTAGCAAAGGAAACGGAAATTTCTTTTGAGTGTTTTTCAACAAGAGTGATTTCTGAGTCGAACTTAATCGTTCCCTCTTCCAATACCCGAAAAAAGTAACCAGTTAGGGTTGTTTCAATCACTTTCTTTAAAAATTGATTCTCCTGATTATATTTGGAGATAGTTGCACAAGGTACTCTCCCTTGTGTTACTTGAACAATGGTTTCCCCTATTTTAAATATATCGCCAATACAAACTTGTTCTTCCACCATTCCTGTTGCAGTAATATTTTCCCCAAAGGCAGGTAGAATTAGCTTTTTTTGAAATATCTCTTCCCAATAAGAGTAATGCTCAAATGCATATAAACATACCGCACGATCTGGTCCGCCGTGAAACTTGTGGTTTTGAACATCATCACCTACAAAGCCAGATTTTTTCAGCTCAACAGCTTGTACAGATGACTTTCCGATTGCGGAAAGTTCTTTTTTATTGTTCCAATTAAATTCCTTCGGTTTTCCAACAGCTAAATTAATAATTTTTCGATTCAATTTGAATTTACCTCACTTTTACCAAACTCTTTATTTCATATGCAAATCCCCACCTAGTCGAGCAACCTGCAATTGTTAGATGCAACTATTATGTCCAAGCGTCTTTTAAAAGCTTTATACCTAATTGTATTTCCTCACAAGTAAGATTACTGAATCCGAGCTTAATTATTGCCCCGTCAGAATGATTTTTTATGAAATAGATGGAGGTAGGATACACCTTAACCCCATTAATAGAAGCCCGCTCAATTAACCATTCTTCTGTACGATTCAGATGTACCTTAACTAATACATACAAACCAGACTGTTCCCCAATAATGGATATATTTTGTTTGAAGTGTTTTTTTAATTCAGAAACGATGCACTGCATTTTTCGCTTATACACAAGTCGCATTCGTTTAATATGGCGACTCCATTCCCCCTCTTCCATAAATTTAGCCATTGTAAGCTGACTAAGAAGGGAAGTGGTACTCTCGAAATGGGTAAATCGGTGTTTATAATGCTTTAAAAGGATCTGTGGCAGCACCATATAACTTAGACGGATTCCTGGAAGAAATGACTTTGAGAAATTCCCTAGGTAAATAACTTTTGTTGAATCAATAGAAGCAAGTGCTGGGAATGGCTGCTGCGTATATCGAAATTCACTATCATAATCGTCTTCGATAATATATCCATGATTCTTGTTCGCCCAATGAATAAGCATTTGCCTTTGTTGAATAGACATGCTTACTCCTATTGGACTTTGATGGGAGGGCGTGACATAGATTAGCCTTGAATTCATTTGTTCTAATTTAGAAAAATCAGCACCAGATTCATAAACGGGTAAAGTTTCAAGCGTGAAACGATGAAATTGAAAAGCTTCCCTTGCTCCATCATAACCTGGGTCCTCTACAATAATGCTAGTGAAATCCTCCTTCAGGATTTGCCCGAGATAAATCAACATTTGTTGGGTACTACTGCCGATTATGATTGCATTTGGATTTGCTTTCACCCCACGGGATTGCAGTAAATATGCGGAGATTTGTTCACGCAGGCACAGTTCACCAAAGGGTTCCCCATATCGAAAGCTTCCCTGTAATGTTAGCACCTGATTTGAGATTCTCCTCCAAACTTTCAGGGGAAAATTGGTTTGATCTACGGCTCCTGCCCGGAAATCAATTAGGATTGGTGTCACCGGCTTTGTTTGCTTTTTATTGGGAAAAATTAAATCATCTTGAACTATAAGTGGATCTAATTCATTTACAAAATACCCTTTTCGACCTTCTCCACGGATATAACCTTCAGCTACAAGCTGCTCATATGCCATTAATGTGGTATTACGACTTACTTGAAGTGAGTCTGCTAGACCGCGAATGGAGGGCAGTGGGTCACCAGCCGGTATGTCGCCACGCTCAATAAATAATTTAAACTGCTCGTAAATTTGTTTGTATTTGGGCAAGTCATCCTTAAAAGCAAAAATGGTTTCTTTCATTTACATTACACCTTTGACATGTTCTTTTATTCATAATTGTACCTTTTTATATGTCAGTTGGCATTATAAAATATCTTATACAGTACCGCCAATTACTGGCCAAATGAAGGAGGAGCTAATCATGTATATTCCTAAAGATTTTAAACTAGATGACGAAGAAATCATTAATGATTTTATCGAAAAATACAGCTTTGCCACTTTATTTTCTCAGCACAACGGAGAACCATACGCTACCCATCTTCCACTTACATTAAATAAAGATGAGCGTGCCTTATATGGTCATTTTGCCCGCCAAAATGACCAGTGGAAGGATATTGAAAACCAACAAGTTCTCGTTGTTTTCCAAGGTCCTCACTGTTATATTTCACCTTCTTGGTACGAAACAAAAAAGGCAGTACCTACTTGGAATTATGTGTCTATTCATATATATGGAAAGATGGAGATGGTCGAGGAACCAAAAGTAATATTTGATTCTTTAAATGACATGGTAAAAAAATATGAAAGACCAGATAGCTTATACAATTTAAAGGATGTAGATTCACAATTTATCGAAGGAATGAGCAAAGGGATTGTCGCATTCAAAATAAACATCTCAAAAATTGAAGCAAAAGCTAAATTAAGTCAAAATCATCCCGCCGAACGGCAGGAGTTAATTATTAATCAACTAGAAAGAACTTCCCAACAAGATAATATACAAGTGGCATCCCTTATGAAGAAAAATCTACAAAAATAAAAGTTTTTTCATCTGTTTTGTAGAGCTAACGTGCCTTATTGAGCAGGATTGTCCTAACGAATTTTGTTTTTATCTTTCGACATTTTTCCGCAATCTAGGAAGGGTAAAAAAATACATTTGAGAGTAGAATCATATAAAGTTTATTGATTTTATTGACTTTTATTGTCATTACCTTTACTAGAAGGGATAGAAATTTTTGGTAAGTCGAGATTTTGTCAAATCTTGACCTTTTTTTTAGCTTTATTCCATTTCATTTTATTTGTAAAATATAAAAAAGTTAGAAAACATTTATAGAAATACCTAAATGCAATTGAATTTATTAGAGAAGTGCACGAACCAAAAAGTTAGAATTAAATAAAGGAGATAGAGCAAAATGTACAAGTATACAATCTATGTAACGCATAATGGCAAAGTCTATCAAACCAACGTAATAGCTACCAAAAACCAAACAGAAGAAGAAGTTTATCGTATTGCACAAGAACAAGTTCTTAAACAATGGGCAAATTAAATACGGGATCTTGGGATTAAAATGGAACTTCCACTTGAAAAGTAGATTTTGGATTGCTTCCTTTACTAGAAATCTAGCTGCCAATGGTGGCTTTTTTTGTTTAACAAAAGGACGGGTTAGTGAAAGGGAAGAAAAAAAGAGCCTTCTTGCAAATACAAATAAATAAAGGTCATTTAAGATGGATAAATACCTACTATTCTTAGACGGAATAATATGAATTTGGTTTCTTCTTTCATCAAAAGAGTTTACACATCTTTTATTCAAGGGGTCTAATGAAAATAGCCCCTCTCATCATCATTTGAGAGGGGTTTTATCTATGGTAAAAAAAACATTAAATAGAATTCAAAAAGGATTGAATAAATGGGATAGCAGCACCTACAGGTACCCCATTAACGGATGAACGGCTTATGTGAATAAAAGGCTCGCTGCTCGGAAATGCAGATTTTTCATTAATTTTTTCATGAAGAATGTCAATGTCTTCTTCTATTAAGTATGGAGATAGATGTCCACCTAGTATAAATTCTCTGTTAAGGACAAGATTGATATTGTTGATTGAAAATGCCAGTTGATCTAAAAAGGAATTCCACCTCTCAGCATACGAAGGGATACCCATACGAACCTGTTGGAAGAAAAAATCTAATGACTCATCTTCATCCAGAAGGGCATTAATAGAGCTATACGTTTCCATGCATCCTTTTTTTCCGCAGTAGCAGGAAGGCCCGTTAGGATCAATCGTCATATGCTCGATTGTTCCGCTATGTCCGTGTTTTCCCATATAAATTTGATCATTGATAATAATGGCTCCGCCAAGATGGGGACCAATCGAGAGATAAACAGCATCTCCAATATCATTTCTTACCCACAACTCCGTTGTTGCTGCACACTTTGCATCATGTAAAAACCTACAAGGATAATGGAGAAATTGTGAAAAAACCCCAATCTCTAATCCTGTTGGGATTAATATTTTTCCATACGTTATTTTTTCACCGTCATTTGATGTCAATCCTTGTACAGCAAAACCAATCCCGAGAATCTCTTCCACATGAAGAGATGTGATGAAAGACTGTACAGCATAGCTTAGCTCTTTATAATACCTCTCCACATTGGAATAATCCATCGCAAGTCTCTGATGTTGAAAAGCATGGCCGCGTAAATCAATGGCTATAATTTGGACGGTCCTTTTCTGTATTTCTATTCCAATGCTGATACGAGCTTGAGGACATATTGCATAAGCGGTGGCACGCCTGCCTACAGAAGATTCAAACTGCCCACTCTTCTCAATCAATTTTTCTTTTTCCAAGCGAACGAGATTTTGGGTCACAGTTGGTAAACTTAAATTTAGTTGGTTCGCAATTTCTTGTTTAGAAAGTTTCTGATTTTGATATATGAGATGATAAATCGAGGAATAATTACCTCTTTTTATATCTTTAAATGTGATGCTATTTTCCATGTTATACCTCATTTTGCAAAATTATTTTATAAAAAACCTTTTTTAAATTCAATTTAAATATACCACACAAATTCATACAATCACAACTTTTTCATGAAGTGTCTGCCATTTTAATATTTTGTCCTTATTGACTTCGTTAAGAAAACGTTTTATTATGTAAATATATTTTATAAAACGACTTTATAAAATTCATTTCACAAAAAAAGAAATGGGGAAAAAACATGGGTATTATTGAAAAAATGAGACTGGACGGGAAGAAAATTTTTGTCACTGGTGGTGCAAGGGGAATTGGAAAAAGTGTTGCGACCGCTTTTGCTGAAGCAGGAGCAGATATAGCCATCGTTGACCTCGATATCGAGGAAGCAAGCAAAACAGCAAGAGAACTAGAAGAAAATAATGGGATTCAATCCATTGCCATCAAGGCAGATGTTACAAACCCAGAAGATGTAAATGCCATGATCGAAAAAGTACTGGATGCTTTCGGCCGTTTAGATGTTGCCTTCTGTAATGCCGGAATCTGTATGAATGTTCCAGCAGAGGAAATGACGTATGAACAGTGGAAGAAAGTAATTGATATTAATCTCTCCGGCGTTTTTCTAACAGCGCAGGCAGCTGGTAAAGTCATGTTAAAACAAGGCGGCGGTTCTATTATTAATACGGCATCGATGTCAGGGCATATTGTGAATGTGCCACAACCGCAAAGCTCCTACAATGCCTCAAAAGCCGGGGTCATCCAGTTGACTAAATCCCTCGCGGTGGAATGGGCGACAAGAAATGTCCGCGTCAATTCTATTAGTCCTGGATATATTGGAACCGAACTGACATTAAATTCTCCGAGCTTACAGCCATTGATTCAACAGTGGAATGAAATGGCACCGCTTCACAGAATGGGAAGACCGGAAGAACTTCAGTCCATCTGTGTCTATCTTGCAGGAGATACTAGCAGCTTCACAACGGGATCTGACTTTGTCATCGATGGTGCCTTTACTTGTATTTAATAGACTAAAAGATTCTTAGGAGGAGTAACTATGAAGTACTTACTAGGTACAGATATCGGAACATCCGGCACCAAAACCATCCTAATGGACACAGAAGGCAATTTAATTGCTCAAGATTTACAAGAATACGATGTATTGACCCCAAAGCCTTTATGGGCAGAGCAGTGGCCAGATGTATGGCTTGATGCAGCAAGAACATCCATTAGAAACACGGTACATAAGTCAGGAATTCCAGCGGAGAACATAAAGGGTATCGCTATTAGCGGTCTATACGGGGGTTCAGGAATTCCCTTGGACGAAAACATGGAACCGGTTAGGCCATGCATGATTTGGATGGATCGAAGAGCAGAAGCCGAAACAAAATGGGTAATCGATACGATCGGAGAAGAAAAACTACTCGACATTACCCATAATGGGGCCGACCCTTATTATGGCTTTACCAAAATGTTATGGATGAAAAATCATGAACCGGAAAATTGGAATAAAACCAAGCTTTTTCTCCCGCCAAATGATTATGTCATTTATAAGCTGACTGGAGAAATTGCTATTGATTATTCTTCTGCAGGAAATATCGGCGGGATTTTTGATATGAATAACAGAACCTGGTCCAAAGAGTTGATGAATGCGATGGGCATTCCGCTGTCGATGATGCCAGAAAAGATCGTGGAATCAACTGATAGTGTAGGTGGATTGACAAAAGAAGCCGCAGCCGAGTTGGGACTTTCTGAAGGAATGCCAGTGATCGCCAGTGGCATTGACTGTGGTGCTGCCAATATCGGTCTCGGTGTATTTGAATCCGGGATTTATGCAGCAGCCATTGGAACTTCTATGTGCGCGGCCTTCATTTCCGATAAACCAGTGAAAGGAAAAGATTTGATTGTCTGGCCGTACTTATTTGATGCCAAAAGGCTTTCCTATAATTTTGCTGGTGGAGCGACAGCTGGAGCGATCGTGAAATGGTTCCGTCAAACGATGTGCCAATATGAATTGGAAGCAGAGAAAGCAGGCGGGAAAAATGCCTATGATCTATTGAACGAACAAGCTGCAGGAATTCCAGTTGGAAGCGATGGGTTGATTGTCCTTCCATACTTTATGGGAGAAAGAAGTCCAATTTGGGATTCCGATGCAAAAGGGACAATCGTGGGACTCTCATTGGCGCATACCAAAGCGCATATTTATCGTGCCTTTCTGGAAGCGGTTGCGTTCTCTTTACGGGATGCAATGGAAGCGACAGGAGAAAACCTTGGAGAATATATCCTGCTTGCCGGCGGAGTCACCAAATCAAAATTATGGAGACAAATCTTTGCTGATGTCACGGGTTATCCAGTGGTCTGTCCTATTCATGATGTAGAAGCGAATATGGGTGATGTCATGCTGGCTGGAATTGGCACAGGTCTTCTCTCTTATGAAGATGTGAAGAAATGGCAGGTTCTAGACCAGAAGATCATGCCTAATAAAGGGAATCATCAGAAATATACTGAGTATTACCAAGTTTATAAATCTATCTATCAAAATTTAAAAGCTGATATGAAAACGTTGACAAGGCTTTCTGCAAGATAATTTGAGCATAAGCAAAATAAAGGATGGTTGATGCAGATGAATAGATGGAAGAAAAGAATTGGATACGGGGCTGGCGACTTCGCCTGCAACCTCGTATTTAGTACGATGGCGTCTTATTTGTTGTTTTTTTATACCGATGTCTTTGGAATCACCGCAACCGTTGCCGGTACTTTAATGTTAGTAACCAAAATCATCGATGCTTTTGCCGATACGGGGATGGGATTATTGGTCGATCGGACTCGTACAAGATGGGGACAAGGAAGACCTTACTTCATAATCGGGGCGATTCCGTTTGCTGTTTTTACCATCATGACCTTTATTGTTCCGGATTTCAGTATGTCCGGAAAGATTCTCTGGGCTTATATCACTTATTGCTTGTTAAACATTGCTTATACAGTGGTCAATATCCCATTAAATACCATTGTACCAAGGTTAACGTCTGATAACCATGAGCGGAACTGGTTAGTATCGACAAGGATGATTTGTGCATTAATTGGAACCGCTTTAGTTATGACGATTACGACGCCGCTTGTCACTTTCTTTGGTCAAGGTGATACCCAAAAAGGCTATTTGATTACAATGACCATTTATGGCATCGCCGCGGTGTTCGTGTTTTTATTTACCTTTATGAACACAAAAGAGGTGGTTCCGCCTACTGTTCAACCTGGGAAGTCCTCTTTTAAAGACGATTTTAAGGGATTAACAGGCCCGGCTGTTATTTTCTTTATCTTGAACTTTCTCTATTTTGGTCTTTTTGTCATACGAAATACAACCGTGATCTACTATTTCACCTATAATCTGGGACGTACGGATTGGCTGACGTTTGTCGGACTATTCGGCATTCTTTCTGGGCTGCCAATGCTGCTGCTCTTGCCTTGGCTTCAAAAGAAAATGCCGAAGAAAAATGTATTGCTTTTAAGTACGGTCATTTATATTGTCGGAGATTTAGTGATTTATTTCGGAAAGTCATCACCTGTCTTACTGATTGCCGGTTTGACGATTACCGGCCTGGGGATTTATGGAATCTTCGGAACTACCTTTGCGATTCAGCCAGATGTTATTGATTATTCAGAGTACAAAAACAACAGAAGTATTGCAGGAATGATTGCAGCCTTTCAAGGTTTTTCTGTTAAAGTAAGCTTGGGGCTTGGGAGTGCACTCGTTGGTGTTATTTTGAAAATGGGCGGCTATGTTCCGAATAGCACACAAACTGCCAAAGCTTTATCCTATATTGAAATCAGTTTTATCTGGGTGCCACTCGCCATTTGTTTACTGATTGGAATTACGATATGGTTCTATAAACTTGACGATAAACGGGCCGAAATGGATGTAGAACTCGACCGCCGACGTGCATTGGTAAACCAAAAGGTTGAAAGCCAAAATATTGTAAACCTCTAATAAATTGGAGCCTTTCTGAATAGAGAGGCTCTTTTCTTCTGTTCCATCTATGTTTTATTCTTCCTCTATATGCCTGAACACCACAGGAGGCAGATGAACAAGTTTGACAAAAAAATTAAATATACCTAATATAATTATTAATCTCTTAATTCAAATAGGAAGCAGGTGTTTGCATGCAGTATAGTATTGGTGTTGAATATGGCCTGCATTGCCTTGTTTATTTAATTGATATTCCTCCAGATTCAAGCATAGGAATAAAGGATCTTTCTGCCTTTCAAGGCATTTCAGAGACATATCTCTCAAAAATTTTTGCCAAATTAGCCAAGGCAGGTATCGTAAATTCAGTACCTGGGGTTAAGGGCGGCTATAGATTAGCGAGGTCCCCAGAAGAAATTTCTTTTTGGGATGTAATCGAAGCAATTGAAGGGAAAAAGCCCATTTTTCAATGCAAAAACATAAAAGATAATGGCCTTCTGGTTCGAGATAATCAAAACTCCAGCTGCTGCTCCGAAACTTCCGCTTGCACCATTAATCTGGTTATGCTTGAGGCAGAAGAAAATATGCGCAATTTTTTACGTAAAAAGACCCTTTCATGGCTGAACGAAGAGCTGGATCATGTTTTATCGAAACAAGCACGTCAAGATACACGTGCATATTTCGAAAAGAGCAACAGTTAATCAAGACACCCCTTTCCCCTCTATCCCGCAAGTTAAGGGGTTCTTTACCCAATTACCCATAAATTTCAAAAAAAACGTCTCCAAAAACAAACATCCTATCCCGATTCATTCCCCTACTAAAACCTATTTCTCTTATCTTTTGATAATCCTATATTACAAATCAAGCGCTAATCCCTTTTCAAGGTTAGCGCTCGATTAATGTATAAACATAAAAATTCTATTTTGCCGCAGTTGCGAAATTTCCCATTGAAATCGAGATTCGATTCCAACTATTAATTTGATTGATCAAAATAACAAGATCTACATAATCCTTTTCACTAAAATGAGCACGGACTCGATCATAAAGCTCATCGGGTACTCGCTTAGTTGGTATTAACGTCACATGTTCAGTTAATTCTAATGCTGCTTTTTCAGCATCCGTGTAGAAGTCACAATCTTCCCATGCGCTTACGCAGTATAAACGCTGTTCCGTTTCACCCATTTTTCGAGCATCAGCGGTATGCATATTAATACAATAAGCACAGCCATTAATTTGAGAAGCACGGATTTTAATTAGTTCCCGGAGTTTACGGTCTAGTCCACTAGTTTTCGTATACTTCTCCATTTCCATCATGATTTTAAGTGCTTCAGGTGCTATATCATAGTAATTAATACGTAGTTCCATTTCTATTCCCCCTACTATTATAGATACAGTTAATCGCCGATTAACTGTATCTATAATTTACACCTTTAATTAGCTTTTGTCAAACCAAGATTATGGTTCTACTTAGAATAGGACTTTAAAAACTAAGCCTAGATAAATGGTCCACAGGGACGGTTCCTTAAAGTGAAAATCGGAAGTTTCTACGTTTAAAAAATGGCGAGCTTCATAATAGAATAGAAAAAAAGCATCAATTATAATGATGATTAGGCTACAAAATATTCTGAAAGAGAGTAGGATTATTATATGCTATTTTATGTAATGGCAATCCTCGTTATTGTGATGGACCAGCTTTCTAAATATCTCATTCGGGCCAACATTCATATGAATGAAACATTTACATTGTGGGGAATACAACTCACACATATCGAAAATAGCGGGATGGCAGGAGGTTTATTTCAAGGCTATGCATGGCTCTTCGGAGTTTTGGCTGTGGTTTTCGTAATATGTGTTTTATATTTTCGCAGGACTGGAGAAATGAAGGGGGCTCTCATCGATTGTAGTTTTGGATTCCTAGTCGGAGGAGCAATTGGAAATGGTATCGATCGACTCTTGTTTGGACAGGTGACAGATTTTATCATTCGCTCTGGCGGAATTCTTAACTTGGCCGACCATGCTATCGAGATTGGCGGGTTATTGCTTATTATTTATGTGGTCGTTAGATGGTGGAAAAGTAAGCACTAGATTCTCATATAAATGTTTGGCGATGAAACAAAACAACAAAGGGTATACTTTTAGCGTTCACTATTCAATCCTAATAAAAATAACCCGGAGTTTTCTCCGAGCATTCAGTGCTTGGGTAATATTACTAATCAGATTCCAAAATCATCTGGAAAATAACCGATAGGTCCCTGGCGAAACCCTTTCCAAAACACGATATTCATCACTCACATTAGAGGAATTATTCCCTCCTAAAGACTTCGGGACCATATCAGCAAGTGCCGTACCTGCACTTTTCCATGTATTAGGATAATTGGCATTGATCCAATCATCCACTTCCCTGATTGTCCCTTCGCCTCCTAATTCATCCAATGCTAAAATAATAGCTTCATAATGATTCATTTTACACACATCCTACCTTTCCCGTTTATTTCAAACAAATACTTTAGAAGCATGAGAAATCAACGCAATATGTAAGCAAATTCTGCGATTTTCTGGAGACATCCTGCCGGATACCGGTTTCGCATTTTTGCCAGCGATCGAAAAACCTGTGAACAAACTCAAAGTCTTTAAAACTAATCCTTCGGTCATTTGATAGATTAACACTTAGGCTATTAGATCTCGCTTTACTTATTATTAAATAGCTCCCTTGGACTCCGACCTGAAACCACAAATGCGTGCTATGATTCTGTGAAACCGTATGTATTTCGAACTCTGATACTCTAGCTTTTTTATTAAGATTCTCCCATAATGTTTTTGCAACCATATACCTAACCTCATTTAGTATAAATTTACCAATTAATATTTTTATTATATCAAAAGCTTATGGATAAAAACTGGAATATTTATCGGATTTGAAATTTCCTATAATTTTAGAAGAAACGTAGAGGTTTATTTGGGACGCCAGAGATAGCCATTTAAAAATACAAATCTTTCTTCCTGGACAGCTGTATTTGGCATTATTGCCCTAAACACGGGCAACAACTTCCGAAACTAGTGTAGATATTTGGCAAAGGAAATTATATTGGAAGGTGAAAAGGTATTATTGCTTCGATAGTTACTATTATAAAAAAGGGTGGAACCTTATGAGAATTTGGGAGCACCAAGTTAAGGAGGAATTTAATAACGTTATAGACAGCATTGTAGATTTTGTTGAAAGTTGAAGAAAGAAAATAAAGAGTGCTCATTCTGTTTGCGCCAAAACGAAGAATAGTCTTCCCAAATGAGAAGACTACAATAATGACATAACTTCCTTAAAAACCACAGAAGGTTGCTGGATTAAAATATTTAAGTTCAAAGTACGCTCTAATCCACTTTTCTTAATGATTAACTTTTCTTGTTCCTTATTTAGAAGAATCTCAATATCCCTAAACGAAAACTTTTTAACAGCAGATGCATCATCAAGATTTGACCCATCAAGTTGAATTGAGATTCTATCCGAAAGGCGTCTAAGGGTATTCCATAGAGTCTTTTCTTGTTTATTTTTCATATAAAGCTCAGGCAGTTCTTTTGCTTCTTTTAATTGGGTTAATGTGGTAATCATACAAGTGGCAATTCCATATTTAACAGGTCTAATCAAGTTTGGGGTCCACTTCCAAGCCTTAACATAAAAATTGATGTTATCATTGTCCGTTAAAACCCGTTCAATTTTTCCATAGTCTACAATACCATTTTGTTCTCTTGCAGCCTCGGTTGCATATAAGGCTACATATTTTGCTTCCTGCCATCCCTTGCGCAACTTTGACAACGGAATCTGAAAATAACCACTTCGAATAAAACGTTTGTAATCGTCCTCATTCGATACGGTTCCAACAAGGACCTTGTCAACCAAACTGGACTCCCATTCCTCCATGATGCCAATCGGTAAAATACCTTCCCTTTGAATTTCTTCAGGATTTTTTTCAATTAACCGTTCCACAAACTGCTCCACTAAATCTGTAGCCTGAGGTAAAAAAGGGAGTCCGCCAATGTTGACTTTATTAATACTCTGATAGAGAAGGTGTTCCCGATACTCCTCTTCCCCGTCCCAAGGGAATAACACATAAGCACCAAATGCAGTACGCTCAAATGGCCCGTCCTCATTATTCATTACTACCAATGAATCCCGATAGCGATGCATCGTGTTAATATCTTCTTCTAATGGACCCGGGGTTTTATAGCGATCTCTGTAGAAACTTCCCTCTTGTGCATAATCGACTCGATATTTGGCATCAAATACATAGTTATAGAGATAATCCTTGCCCTTTTTGGAAATTGTAAGCATGGTATCAGGCTTTTGATAAATAGTAGGCAGATCACGTTCGCTTTTTTGAAATGTAAGGAATATTTTCTCTTTAGTAATGGGATGTTCAAATTTTCGCTCAGCCTTCCTGTTTGTGTCTAAATTTACGAATAACCCATTTCGATTTACTTTAATAATATCGTTACTTATCATTGTATATTTGTGGCTAAGGATTTGTCCCAATTTCAAGAATGTCCAATATTCATACAAGGTTGCCACATCTTTTACAGACATTTGATAAAAATTGGACTGAAGCATTAACCCCTTGGAGACAGTCAAATATATTTGAAAGGCATCACGATAACCTGGTGCCATTTGCATAACCAAGCTCATCACCGAACGGTCTAGCCGGCCAATACTCTGCCAAAAGTGGTTTTTCACTTTCGTCTCGATGGATTTCCTCATCGCATTTAAATGTTCGATTAACTCTGGATCAGGATCTATCTTCCACCGTTTATTGGGATTTTCGAGAGCCTTTATTAAATCCTCAAGCTTTTCCTTTAGTCTCTCCATCATCCATTTAACATAACGAGTCTCTAACGTATCGTATAAAAGCTCCTTCTTAATCCGTAGACCCTCACGCGGCATCAACGTCCTGTCATGAATAGGAATCCCCCGATTTACATCTACAAATTTATTGTTCTTTTGAAGGTATTTTCGGGTATATGAATCACTCTTACCAAGCTGATCTCCACGGACCTTTACATAAGTAGTTTCCAACTTATGATGCGGCTGCTGCTCAATTCGGTTTATGGCTTGGATAAACTGTTGGAAATGCTTTGTAATTAAACGATAAAATTCTGCCCTGCTTGGATTGCCTTCCAGCTTAATATTTGCGCCTAAATAAGTTTTCCGAATAAAGTGGAACGCAAGGTTATAAATTTCGTCATTCACTTCTTCAAGCAATTTCCGATAATCGTTTCGATAATCCAATTTTGCTGGAAAAATTTCGAGCGTAACATCTAGAAGTGTCTTTCCTTCCTGCCTGATTTCAAAGGTAGAATAGCCCACTTCATTTTGAAATTGGAGATTACCCATTAATACTGGTATCCCAGCCATATCTGATATGTAAATGGCCTTTCGAAATAGGGGGTACTCATGATAAAACTCTAGTTGTTGTTTTTGCTTCGGAATTACAACTAACACGTAATTCCCGTTTTCGAAGAAAATAGGACGGACACTTTGTATAGGGGTTAACTGCCCTTTCTCAATATCATAAACTTGAATGGATTCCACTGTAGGCCCAGAAGCAGAGAATTCCATTACATCATGGCGATCCATACCCTTATATTGTTTTAGTCCTTCATAGCGATAATGGTAAGGCTTCCCCTTTATGATCAATGAAAAGTCAGATGCTTCAATTTTGACTAACTCAACATCATCACGAGATCCAGAAGGAAGTGAAACCATCTATTAACCCCCTAAACATCTCTACTACCTTGGCTGAACTTTTTGGATATTTGGCTTGGTTAATTTCCTCGTCATAAGAGTCTCGACCGTCTTCATATGGTCTTCCAGTAAAGTGCTTATATAAATTGCCTAACAACTTTTCCACACGCTGGTCACTTCCGGCAATACGCGGTAGGATTTTTTGAAGAATACAGTGGTCAAAGGCATCTTCAAAATCCATAAATTCGCTATTTTCATTGTAATCCATATAGAAACAGATTTCGTCCCGTACCCGATAACCCACATGGGCGTTAATTAACTTTAAAGATTTATTGATTTCTTCTAATTCATCAATAACCCTTTCAACAAGAGCTTTATTCGAAACATATAAATCTTTTAAATACAGATAATCAGCACTTAATTTATCATTTTGCACAACTATGGGTTTTACCCCTTCCCTATCCTCAAGGAAGGATAAAATCTTCAGGTCAACCCGGTTAAATTCAATTGTATTAGCACGGTCCAATACTTTTTTACTGAAAGGGTGTGTTGTTTCATCCATATTAACTGTACCTATTATATATAAATTCGTAGGAAGTTTGATTTCACGTTTTGCTAGGGTTTCCTCTATTGCTATCATTGTTGACGTAACAATTTGTCCTTCTTCCCATTTACGGCTTTCCATAACGCTCAAGACATCGCTAAAATAATGTTCCACTCTAGCTAGGTTCATTTCATCAAGTAACACAAAGTAAGGAAGCTTAGCATTATTTTCAGCCTGTTCGATTACCTTAGTTAACGGTCCCGGCTTAAAATCACCCTTGATATCAACATAACCAAGCAAATCTGAACTGTCATTCCAATCAGGACGAACTGGAATCAAGGTAAATTGGCCATTCTTTTCACTTGCTCCTACACTCTCTGCAAACCACTGGACAATTTTTGTTTTTCCTGTGCCTGAAATACCAGAGAGAATAACAAATGGCTTAGTCTTTATGGATAAAAATAGGTTAATTACTTCTTCTTTTGAATAATGGAAGCCTTTTGATTTTATGTAAGAATGAATATGGTCGATTAGGTCTTTATTGGATAACAAACGCTCTGGCTTTTCTATTATGATATCGTCCGGCTTATTATCAATTATATAATCTATGGTGCTCTTCTCCTTTAACGGGATATATTTTCCAATATTGATCCACTCCAGCCAAGGGTCAGGTGCATTTTCCGTAAAAGGCTCCCCTTTGTGAAGGTCTTCAATCCATGCCCTTTTTATCGTCTTGACATCTAAAATGGTGAAAATTGATAGGTAATTTTGGACGGGCCCTTCTGTACTTTCGTGCGAAATAATCTTTAGAATATCAGAATCGTTTTCATCTACTGCCCCAGGTACAGCTAGACCACGAAAAATGACATCTCTTCCTCTCTTCCCTTTCGCAAACACAAAAAATGGAGGAACATTTTTTCGATTTCCATCAAGAAATTCATCAAAAGAATAACGGAGGATTAAATTTCCTTTTTTTGCAGTCTCATGTATACCACGGCCCGCTTTCCGATTGTCTCCATAGTAATAAAACTTTCCTGTTTCAAGTTCAATTCGATTCGACCATTCATCATGTGAAAGATCTGAATAGAGTACACAATACTTTGTATTTACTCCATTACGGGCGCCTACGGGTCTAAATCCCCCTTGGTTTTCGCATCCCATTAATTTCGATAAAGGGTCATCACCCGCATTCCCTTTCGTTCCGCCTTCATATATAGTCCCTATTTTTAAATCGGCTTTTGGTAAGTCAGTAACAGCAATTGTATATGTGCTATTCATTTATTAAAACACCTCTTTGTTGCAAATATTTATATGTATAGAACATTTATAGATTCTGTGCCTAAGTTCGCTAGAAGAAAAAACGGCCTTCTCTAAACTCCCAATGTTCTTAAATGTTCCATTCTTATTGCAATTGGTATTCTGATGTTAATTTAATTGTAGACCAACCATGTTCTTGCCCTCGGCTAAATTTTACTCGAAGACTGATTGTTTCATTATCTTGGTTCCAGGCCAAAGTATTTTGTATTGCAGAAGGCTGTTTTACATAAACATTAATAAAACTGTCAATTTTTGAATGCTCCTTACAATAACTAACACTTTCCTCATAAAAGGTTACAGCCATCATTGCCTTTCCCAAAAGATTCTCTATCCCTTGTTTTAATTGTTCTTGATTTGCTTGCAGCAGTTGTATCCCAATCTCATTTGCCAGCACCTCTAAACTTTCCTTTCGTCCCAATTCCCCAATTTGGAATTTAGTCTTCACTTCATTTACAATAGAATCAAGGTTACCTATATTAAAATAAGTTGGACCTAGAATTGTTCCTATCCCTGGATTTTTTGTGGTAATCTTACCACTTTTCTTCGCAAGCGCTTTTAAAGATATATTTTCAACTACATACTCGTCATTGACCTTCAGAATTAATTGAAGATCACCTGTACTAAGCCGGTCGTTAATATAACTATCAGGTACTAATTCAACGCTATCAATTTTAAAGCTATTATATTTCTCATACAATTTTTCCTTTATTACTGGAACTACTGTTGATGTAGCCTCATATAGTTTTTCTAACGATTCTGGCTTTACGTACAAATAATATGTGTCCATTAATTGTATACACTCATCAGGTTCAACCTGGGATATCTCAGGAAACTCTTTAAGAAAATAGTAGTATGCCAAAGCCTCATGACACTTTCCGATTGCATTACTACTATTAGATGTTTGAATGTATTGATGCTCTTCTATTAATTCATTCATTTTATGTATAGTTCTACTATTTATTAACTCTATTTCTGTCTCTTCCTTGAAATCGTCATAACTTGCCGCCAACTTTATTGATGAAGCTGGGCTACTTTCAAACTTAAATCGTAATGTCAGTGCTACTTTACCAAATTTAATTCCTACTGTATTTTTCCCTACCTTATATATTTGAATATCTCCAAAACGGGGTGTTCCTGGATTAAACTCCTCCACACTAACGTCATCTATGTGCTTCCCATAACTCGTAATGATATTTACATCTCTAGTCATGAAAAATTCATTATATGCATAAAAGAAACCTTCACTTTTTTCATTAAAGGAATCCTTTAGCAAATGAAAGCATGTTTCACGTAAGCTATATAAAAAATTATTCCTGAAATGATTTATACTTTCTGTAAACTTTGGAAAATAGGTATGTACCAACTTCTTTAAAATCTTTTTGTCGGATAGGTAATGTATTCCTTCCTTAAATTTTACTAACTCTTTTAAAAAAATTAGATAACTTTCTTCAAAAGCGCTATTAAACATTCCCTGTAACCTCTCTGATAAAAAATATTTAGACAGGAAACTTTTAGCACCAGGGTTTTTAGGCTGAATTCTACCTCCTTTTTTAATAAAAAACAGGTTAACTGATACGTGACTATTATCATTTAAATATAGGGTAAGATCTTTTGCTTGATCTGGATGGATGGTTTCAAATTTTGAAGTAACTGAGATAATGTTCGGATAGAGGGTAGTAATAAAATACACAGTTTGTGAAACAGTCTCTGGAAAGTGATCTATGGATTGTTTTCCTTGGTACAGTAATAAAGCCTGATGGACGGACCTAACATGTTCATCGCCAATTAATCTGGGATTCTTCCTCATTCACAACACCTCCCATTTATTATAACTCAATAACAACTGTTAATTAATGGTCTATAATAGAAAAAGCTGGCCTTGTCCTTCAAGAAATGATAAAATAACCTTATATATTTTATTGGGAGGTATGAAAATGAAACTAGAGGAAAGAGGACGAGCCAAATACCGCCCTTTAAAAGATTATGACTCAGAACAAGTTAAACAGCTTCTACTTGATAAAATAGAGGAAGAAGATAAATTAATTCAAAGTATTAAAGATGATTACGAAATGCCTGAACTTGATTATAGAGAAGATAAGATTAATGTCATAAGCCTATTTTCTGGCTGTGGTGGACTTGACTTAGGCGTTGAATTGGCTGGTTTATCTGCGGTCATTGGAGAAGAAGAGGCTTTTAAAGCCTTCAAAGATCGTGAATGGTTTAATGCGGTTAGAGGAGAAAGTATATTTCATACAATCTATTCCAATGATCTCTTTAAAGAGGCAAATGAATCTTATAAGTTGAATTTTCCTAAAGTACTTCAACAACAGTTAGATATTCGAAAAGTGAAGACTTTTCCCAAAGCCGAACTAGTACTTGGAGGTTTTCCTTGTCCCGGCTTCAGTGAAGCTGGACCTCGTTTAATTGATGATGAAAGAAATTTCCTTTATATTCACTTTATCCGATGTCTTCTCCAAGCAAAACCATTTGCTTTTATTGCTGAAAACGTAAAGGGCATGATGACGCTAGGTAAGGGTGAAGTTATTAATCAAATAGTACAGGATTTTGCATCGGCAGGATACAATGTAAAGTTCAAATTGGTTAATGCGCGTGATTATGGTGTTCCTCAATTAAGAGAAAGAGTATTTATTGTTGGAATCCGAAAAGATTTAGGATTTGAATATGAACATCCGGAACCTACCCATGGGGAAGGAAAATTACCTTATGTAACCTTAAAAGATGCAATTGGTTATTTGGAAGAAAATCCTGGTGATTGGTTTGAGGGTAGCTTCTCTCCGATATTTTTATCTCGTAATCGCAAGAAAAAATGGGACGAGCAAAGTTTCACTATCCAAGCATCAGGGAGACAAGCCCCTTTACATCCAAGTGGTCCAGCTATGGAAAAATTAGGTCCCGATAAATGGGCACTTCCTGGAGATGAATCCCAACACCGCCGTTTATCAGTAAAAGAAATTGCTCGTATTCAGACCTTCCCGGATTGGTTTTTGTTTTCTGATGGTGGAAACATGAATGTGCAGAAAAATAATAGGTTAGACAAGCAATATAAACAAATAGGGAATGCCGTGCCAGTATTACTTGCAAAAGCAATGGCAATGCCTATTGCGCTTTGGGCAAAAGACAACATGAATTTGATAAAAAATAAGAATTCTATTCTAATAAAGTGAAATTTAAACCTTACCCGATTTGGGTAAGGTTTATTTTATTATTAAATTTAAAAGTACCTAATTTTCTTCTATTTCTTCAACTTTAATAGTTTTCAAAAATAAATTACTCTTTTCTATAAATGAAAATTCTGTACATTTGGACATTACTGGCTTATCTCCTAATAGAAATTGTTCATTATCTACGGGATGAAATAAATACCAACATTTATTATTAAGCACCACTGTTAGGTTTTTATTACTGTTTGAGAAAAATTCTAAAAACCTATATAGTGTTTTGATTACAGTAAAATAAACAAAAATTATTAATAGAAGGTAAAAGAATAGAACTCCTACTAAAACACTGTATTGTTGGATTGTTGTCAATTTATCATTATAAAATTCAGAGTAAATTTGAGTCCCTATATAATAAGATGGTAACAAAATCCAAGATAAACCATAAATCAAAAATATCATGTAAATTACTATTTGATATCTCCTTTTTATAGTACCAAATAAATTAAAGAACGTTTTTCCAAATAAGTCTAGGGCGCAAATCACTATAAAAATTGCAAAAATAAGTATTGTAGAGAACAATGCAATTTTTGAATTATATTGCTCTTTATTTGAAAAAAACTTATCTGTAATCAGCCATAATAAAACCAAGTAAAAAAGAATTTCCGATAGAGTTCTAATAAACTTTACATAAAACCTTTTTTCCTTTGAAAACAATTTTAATTCAACAGGACTAGCAGAAATTGATGTTATCGGATTCAGTTTTATTATTATAAGAATAATCGAAAAAATAATACCTGGTATTCCAAACTTCGATAAAACTTCTTTTATTATTTCTATCATTATTTTTTCACCTGTATCAAATGTTTTTGAATTTAGTTATCTGCAGATAGCGGGATTCGGCGAATATTAACCCATAAAGCTCATTGTTTAATTGTATAAAAAGTTAACCCCAAAATGATGTCTTTATATGATTAGAGAATTGCAAGGACTTATATTTTTTTTAGTCCTTTTTGCTTGACATTTTTCGACTGCATTCCTTCTAAGTTAAGAAACATAAATAGCATTCGCGAGGATTTCTTAGTAACAGTTATTCTTATTAATTTATTCTTCTAGTCTCTGAAGTAACCTATCTTCTTGTCAATAAGTAGGCTTCTATCTAAATATAAATTCCAATATTCACAAGACGTTTCTGGAATATGCGAACAGTTATAACAAGCTGCACCGTTTAAATTATTTACCCCTTGTCCTTGTGTCTTTCCAAGCTCTGTACAAACTGGGTCAGAACTGCACCATTCTGCATTATTTTTAGCCTTGTCTAAAACATGGAAAAACTTCTCTTGTAATCCCAATCGTACAAGCCCGCCTAAGGTGCCCTCTGAATCGCCAGCAGAAATATAGATTAAAACACCTGTCTGCCCCTCATCCAAGTAAAGCCGTTCTCTGATCGCTGCACGATTATAACCACAGACATTTGCAAGTTCATCAATTATAAAGTGGGATAGTGTGTGCAACATAATATTCCTTGGTTTGAGAATTGTATCATCTCGATGTTCTATATGTCCTACTCGTCGAAGATAGTGTTGGAAATAATGCTGTACGTCCTGAGATGATTCCCATTCTTCGACTTTTTTGGAATTCAATTGTAAAAAGATGCCCTCACCATATACTTCATTTACTGGAAGCCACTTTTCATAAGCATTATTATAATCCTTATAAAGAGAAGGGTAGTAACTATTGTAATCATTAGTGTTTCTGTAATCTTTTCGATCGAAGCCGTATAAAGCCGTTGTTTCTTTTAATTTTAGCACTCTAGATATACGTTCTAAATATGGTTTGTAATAATTCTTGGCGTTTTCTGCGCTACCTTCATAAATCCATTCAGGTTCAACTTTTAGTTCTTTTGAATTTACTGTAGACGTAAGCTTTTCAAATTCTTTTTGCTTAATTACTAGACCTGGTTTTTCTAGCTCCTCGTCCGTGTATTCAAATTCTTCCCCAGCTTCCATATACATCAGAGCTTCTTGAATATCCTCGTCAGTTATCTCTTCCTTCAACTCGAATCTAAGATTTGTTCTTATAAACCGAATTTTTTTCTCTATATCTTCTAAAAAAGCCAGATTTGTTCGAAATAAATACTTAGCTGGAGATTGAATTTTTGATACAATCAGATCTACATTCTCGCTATAATCTCCTGGTATCGCTAGAGCACTAATTTTTTTTGCCATATATACACTAATAGAGTTTCTTAAAATCGCTACTGGCGCTGCGGAACAATCTTCTTTTTCTTCTCCACACCATGGACGCTCACCTTCGCAGGTGTATTTTTGTGATCCTATTTTATTAAGGGTATCTCCTAAAAGGCTGGTTTTCTTTTCACCATCATATGAAGATGTAACTCCTTTTAACCCACGGCTGATATTGCATCCTTCACATTCAATTCTCCAGGAATCAAGCGTTGTCCCCCCACTCATTCTAATTCTTAAATTGCCTTCACAAGTAGTATTTTCATCACCATGAACCCACTTACGCCAAGGGAAATCAGACAAATGACCGTGCTCACAAACTACAACAAAAGGAACCTGTTTATAGTATCTTTTTGTTTTACATTTTGGACACTCTAAGTATACTGAGGTTTGATCAAGCTCTAATTCTCTTAATGACTTACATGAACTACAATAATGCCATCTAGGAAAGCGCATTAAAGGCATGACAAGCCCACTGTTTGGAATGACTTCCATATCAGTTCTTGAATTCTTTCTAAATTCGGGCGGAGTGTAAAATTTATCTACCTTTAAGATTGATTTTAAACGCGGCTCATTTACCGCAAACTCTTCAATATTTTTTGCTTTATTTCCTTTGGAATCTCTAAACCAGAGATCTAGAGCGCCTACAACTGCTGTTTCACCTTCAGGGCTAATTACTAATGATCCTGGTCCTTCTGTTCCGACCAGTTTAGAGCGTCTCATCGGTAAATATCGCATTTAATCATCGTCCTCCCACACAAATTCGTCTTCCTCTTTATCAATTAAAACAATAGATCCTCTACTTTCAACATCTACACTTCTCAAACTATTAATTACTGGAATACTGCCTGCATATTTTTCGCCGTCACTTAAATTACCAGCTTGATACATCAAACCACGCTCTGTATCAGAAACTCGCCAAGTTTCATAACGTCCTTGTAAAATTCCATCCATGAAGGCTTTAAAGATATCTTTCCATATATCCAATTGATCAAGATCGATTAATTCTACCCGCTTTTTAAATCGATGGCGGAAAGCATTGAAACGGTCATCTTTTATAGCCCGTTTTAACTCTTTACTTGTAGGATAGTTTGCTATTTGCATATCCATCCGTTGGCGTAAGAATCCGATTAGAACGCTGGTTAACCCGCGTTCCAAGGAGGCTGTAGAAAAAGGCGTTAAACTTGTTGTTTCTACCTGTGCATAGAGTCTTTGATGATATTCATTAAAGTGCTCAAAATGTGATTTATCTCGCGAGTTTTGATTAGAAAATACTGTTACAATTAAACCTGGTCTCTCGTTAGGTCTTCGCCCTACCCGACCGCTTACCTGAATATATTGGGCTGTCATCTTAGGCTGGCTGACGATGCCCATTATTGATAAACGGTCAATATCGACGCCTACTTCAATAATATTTGAAGCTAAACATGACGTAAGAGCCTTTGTGCGCCCTTTACTATCTTTCGTAGTATAAGGAACATTCAGGTCATCTATAGTTTTAGAGATTTCATTACTTTGTTTACGGGACGTTAATTCTAATGGTGCTCCTAAAAATCTCCTGTTACTGAATCCTTCTCTCTTAACAAATGCATCTATATACGTTGGAATATCGCTATTAAATAAATTTAATCCGGCACCTAAATCTCTTAAGCTATTATAGAATGAAAGCAGTGTCCAAAATGGGTCCCGCCCATCTTCAAGGAAGCTGTCTACTTTCTGCAAAATAGCTGAATACGTCATTACTTGTGCCATCAAAATCCGTACTCTTGATGTAAAAACGCCTATATATTTTCTACCTGGCATTGGCTTACCACTTTCATCAACAGCAATTTTCGAGAAGAACGAATCATCAATGTCGATTCCTGGGCTCGGGAATAATCTTGCGCTTGTTCGTCCAAATAGGCATTTAGCTTGTTCCTCAAACTCTTTAATAGTTGCTGTTGCTGAAATTATTTTAGGCTTAATTGGTACCTCCCCACGATCGTCAATGCATAATTCCTCGATTAATACTTCATATAGACCTGAAAGTGTTCCCAACGGACCTGAAATTAAATGTAGTTCGTCCTGAACAATAATTTGTGGCGGCGATACAATTCGCTCTCCCATTTCATTTATGCCAAATAACTTTCTAGCTCCAGGTTGCCATGTTAATTGAACAAATTTATCGATAGTCCCAATTAAAAAAGTCGGTTGTTTTTCATAAATTGTTTCATCTACGAAATAGACGGGAATATCGTCATGAAAACTACATTGTTCATCTGGGCACGCCACTATTAAGCAGTTATTTTTATTTTTAAAACCAATTACCTGGCTCTCGTTGGGCTTAGCACCTTTTCCCTTCACTTCAACTTTTCCAATTTGACATCCACACCAAGGGCACCTTGTTATTACGAGATTCTCAGGGCCTTTTGACTTTCTCATTGCATTTACTTGCCTTAACGCTTCCTTATTGGTATTAGGTGAAGTTTTTGATCCAACCCAAATTCCAATCGAATAAGGTACACGACCGAGGTCCTTTTCATTTTCTCGACGCACATATTCCATTGCGCAAATTAGTCTAGAAGCACGCTGGAACTGGTCGGCTGTTAACAAACGTAAAGTATAGCGCATTATAATATCTACACCGGCATCAGTAGGATCTAACAAGCGTCTGTAAAACATTTGAAATGCTGCAACGCCTAAATATGCCTCTGTTTTTCCGCCACCAGTAGGGAACCAGATTAAATCAACTGTTTCACGGTCTAAGGAATCCTTTTCTACTAAAGATTGGATTGACAATAAGAAGAAAGCGATCTGAAAAGCGCGCCAGCTATTATCACATGAACCTAAATCGCTCATTTTTTTTGTTGATTCAGCAAATGTTTTTTCAAATACAAGCTCTAATCCCGTATCTAGTTTTTCAAAGTAAGCTTTACGCGGTGTTTTACCATTAATTTGTTGCAACAAAATCGCTTGGTTAGCCATTTTAAATGCTTGGAGTACCTTAGGCTGTTTCAATAATTCTAGTCCTTTTTCTATCCTGGCTAAGCTTTCCTTACAAAATTTCAAATTAGTTTCAGCAGCTTTTTTTAGTTCTTTCTGGAGCCTTTGGGTTTCTTCCTCGCGATCAGCAATCCAATCTTTATAGCCTGTCACTAAAGGCTGCAAAATTTGAAATAACTCATTATAGTTTTTCACATTCATTAAGGCTTGCATTTCAATTCTCAATTTTACTTCTTTGCCCTCAATATTCAACGTGACATCTGGAGTCATGCTCTCCGTTTCATACCTTGGGATAAATGTAGAATTAATTTCTGATATGCTTTTTGTATATTGATTCCAAGTAACTGAACAACCATGACCAATTGCGTAATTAGATTTGTTTCTGAATAATAGCTCGTTATTCCACTCATCTTCTGTTAAATCTAAATTGCGCTGAAAAACCTTAGGGTAATTTAAAAAGCTTCCAGTAGGAGCTGAAATAGTTAAACGAGATTGAAACACTGTAAATTCGTTTATATTATGTCTTGCGGGAGGCTCTGTCACATTTAAAACAGTCACTGTTAATAACGTATATTCGCCTTTTGCACGATATTGAATGTGCAAGTTCAAACTAATTCTTTCGATTCTATTCTTTGTGTTGTCATAAATACGGAAGGGAAATTGCTTTACACCTATACCTTTGCTATGCTCAAATTCCGATAATTTAATCTCTGTTTCGGCGAAAACAGATGTACGCAACCACCAGTATTCGTCAAATTTGTAATATTTTTTCTTACCATTGTCTTCATCTTTGTGAATAATGTCTGCATAGATTTTATGTTTTTCGTATATACCACCTTTAAACTTAACTGTAAATGCTTTTGTATCCCTAGATAAGCAAAATGTCATTCCCATACTTGAAGGCATTGAATCTTTCTGTTGAATTTTAGGTACAGCATCGTCTAAACCTGACTCCTCGTCTATTTCTACTGCATTTAAGTTATCTAATTGATCATAAAACTCTGCTTGTTGCTCATCGTTAATCACGTCAATTACTAACTCGTCTTCTTCAGGCTCGTTGTTTTCAAGATTCATAGGATATAGCATTCCTGCAGCATACCTTCGAGAAGGGGTATCTCTTTGGATGACTTCCTCCTTTAAAGTTGCCTTACTCCAATAATAATTAGTATTTAAGTCATCAAAATTACTAAATGTTGTATTGCTAATAACATTTAAAGGTTTTGTAGCATTTTGAATGTCACTAGGACCTACAATTTCTTGTTCAATGGCATCAATAATCTGTTCACGATTATATAAAGATCTTTCTAACTTTTTATCCACGTTCTACACCTCAACCTTTAATAATCTTCAACGTTTCATTTTCTGGAGTAAAATATGTTTCATTATTAATTCTTTTTATTTCTACAATATTAAAAAATGCTCCTTCAAACTCTTTAGATTCAATTTTATAAAACCCGTTCTCATTGATCACATTTTCCAGATCCTTATCCAACTCATCCATTAAGCAGCGGGAAATATGATGACCGGCTGAAATATGTGCACTAAGAATTTCACTAGCTGCATTTAATATTTCTGTTATCTCATCCCTATCAAACTTAAAAGCCAGTAATAACTTATTTAAACAAGAGGGCTTAATGGAGTGATTACTCATCCAGTTTTTTAGATTATTTTCTCTAGCAACCGTAATTCCATAACGTTGCATTAAAATCTTTGAAACCTTCTCAATCCCTTTCGTTTTCACATGGTGACGTAGCCTTATCTTCCATTTTTCAAGGCTCTCTCGATATTTATCTGCGTTAATGCCCATAATATTGTCTGCTTCTTCTCGGACTAAATTTGACGCATTTTGCTCTCGGAATATTAATAAATCCCCTATGCATAAATCTCTAACTTTCTCTTGAGAGATCTTTAGAGAATCTCTGTCGATCACATTTACTTTTTGCCTAATAGGTAAGAAAATGTAGTTATTGTGAGAAATAGTTGCTAATTTCACCTCAACTTTTTCTTCTAGAGGGATATTTTGAATGTTTTCAAACTGGTTAATTAATGCCTTTTCTGATTTTTCTATTATTCCTTTCGCAAAGGTTTCTTTAAAATCTAAGCCCGAAAAGCCTTTATCAAAGGTAACATTTTTATAGATCGTATTTATTAGATGGTTATGGTTAATTACATCCAAAATACGTCTCCTTTTAGCCAGTCGATTTTCGAAACAAGAATATCCTACAAATATAGTTTTATTTGCATAAAAAATTGTAGAAAACTTACTGTCAAAGTAACTGGGAGTCCCTATAAATATAACTACATCTGCAAAAACTCCTAAATCAACAAATTCTTTATCTGTCAATGCTCTATACATGGTGCCATTAACTTCAATATATTCACTTGACAATTTTTTCTTAGTTAATATATAGGTTTTTTTCGGAGAAAGGTGCTTCTCTTTAATTAACTTAAATAATGCGTCAATATAGGCATTATTTTGCTGTTTCCGTAATACCATTATCAAATCGACAATAGGTTGTATATTTTTTTTGAATAAGTCGGTATAAATTCGTTTCTTTGTTAGAGTAAAATACTTCACGATTAAGTCATTATTCTCTTTAAAGTAAGTGCTATAGCTGTGAACAGTGCCAACTACTTTGCGACATACTTTGATCAATGCCTCGGTTTCTTCTAACAGAAGTTGATCATGTTCATAATACTCCATAACTTCATCCTTCAGCTCTTTCAATGCGTACATTAATTGCCCTATATGATCCTCTTCAATCCTTACAAATTCTATCTTTACTGGCGAGGAATATAATTTATTTGCTAGATCCAAATTTGTTCTTCGATAACCATGCAAAGATCTCGACTCCTTTTGGAACTTCAATTTGATTGTTATCTATGAATTCCAATATATCTTTATTCAAAGATTGACCTTTCTCCATCAAAAACTCCTGTTCAATTTTCAGTTGTATTTCCTCAATTTTTTCATTTGACTCATGTTGATCTATAATAAAAATACACTTTTGTTGCTTAAATTGATCCATCTTCCTTAGTGACCTGCTACTACCGACAAATATTATCGTTGATTCGTTTGGAAGAAGTGGTGAGTGATTTTGCTGGATAAATGAAAAATTTTTAAATGTGCCTTCTGATCCATCAAACAATAGTTCTTCTAATTGAATGTGTTCTTCATTGATTTTTAGGTCAATTACAGATATATTATCTGTCCATTCTTTTTTATTAGCGTATAAATAGGTTTTTGGGATATTTTGCATCATTAACAAATTAAGATTATAGTCTAAATATAAATTTTTTAATTTAATATTATCAGTAATATTTTCTACATGGTTTACTCTTCTCGTGTTTCTAACTTCCGTTACTTCATTGTCATAGATTCTTACATAATTAAACCATCTTGTTTCTGGTATATAGGTAGTACCGTTTAATCGATCTTTTACCACTATGGCTTTAATTTCTGCATTTGGAATTTTGCTTACTTCTATAACGGAATGAGCGACCCATTCATTTCCACTTTTGTAGAGGATCCGATGACCTTTTTTTAAACTAAGATACTTCCCTAATAATGTTTCTTTAGATACGTTCCTGAAATCATAATCAATTGCTCCCAATACAAAAAAATAAGAGAACAGTAGATTAGATGGTACGGATATATATAATTTTATAGGTTGATTTGCTTGTTTGACATAGTTGGCTAATCCTATACTAAATTCCATCCAGTTTTCCAGATAAACGAAATTCCTTGTATGGTCCCTATATTTCCAATTATTTAAAGGTATCACTATTTCATCTCCCAAAGAAAAATCACACAAAATTTCTCGGTTATCTACATCTTTTATTACTCCTCTAAGCCTTTTTAATAAGAGTTCTGTTATTTTTTTCCTATAAATATTATACCATTGTGACTGCTAAACTTAAGTAGACATTTTTTGCTTGATAAGATGAAATACATATTTACCCATATGTACCAGTAAAATATTAGACTTTTATATAGTAAGATGACAATGAAATTATTCATACATCAATGGAGGGTACAGAAAAGGTGGAAATTGCGACAGGATATTCTAAATCAGAGGATTACTTTAAATATCTCTAAGAAAATGAATTATGAAATACTTAAGTCTCTTTTAAGAGCAAATATAAATTTAATTCAAAGAGAGCAGATGGAACTATGGTCAATCAGCCATCACTAAAACATTATTACCAATTTATCTGGGATTTGGTTGTAAACAATGAATGTAAGTCCTTTGATGAATTAAGCCCCCCTCTTCTAATGGCATTGGGCAGGAGCTAGTAATATAAATATTAGATAATTTGAAGATACATTAATGTTAGTGGTCCAACACTCATCAAAAACGTTAAAGTAAAAAATGCCCGGAACTTTTGAATTCCGGGCATTTTATAAACTCTTCCAATTGAATTGCCTAAACGATTTGTTTAAAAATTCATGTTAAAAGTATATGCTAGATGATTATTAGCATCTATCCTTTATTCTTAAAAACGCTTTTCCTTTACTTCTACAGGAAAAGCGTAAACTCTAAGTGTGCTATTAGAAACGAAACCGTTCTTGATTTAATTAGTGTTCAAAAGGAATTAATACAATACAACTACCATTCAATATCTTCCGGATACTCCACAAGTGATTTTATATTTGTCATGGAGCAATTGTATTTTTTTGCTGCCTCAAGTCTGCGGTCTTAACTTCTTGATACTCCCTGCCTTCTTCGGCATTACGTTTAGCCATTATCGTAATGTTTTTCGAGCGTTTTTCCTTGTCCATGGCGATGAAATCACAATTGAGTTCATCTAGGTATTGGGTAGCATAATTGAAGTATAATCTTTGTTCATTAATTTCATTATCCGGCAATAGGATGATTCAGTAATGGTTTCTTTTATACACTTCGCAATAGCTGCTTGGAACAATCTAACCCGGGCTATGGCAGGATCCCAGATATTCCGATACTCCAAAACTGGATTGCAGCTATTTTTTTCCTGCTTTTTAGGAGTCAAACAGACTTATGGCAGCGCTTAAAAAAAGTGATTGACGAATAAAACAATGGTGATACTCTAAGTGTGCAAATTAATTCGTTAGTTTAATAAACATATATACAGAAGTCTCTTAGAAATTTATTAAACATAAATGATTCCGCCTTTCACGTTTTGTTTGTTCTTTATGACTACACTATAATCCCTTTTTCCATTAAACAACATGGGTATAGTGATAAGTTCACAGTTTGTTTGAAAAGGTTTGACTAACTTTTGAACAGAGAAAAACGCTTTTGAAGAAGCTCATTCATCTCAATCATTGGAGCATTAGCCTATCAAATTGTTCGCCCGGATACACCAGCTCTCGATCGAGCACATGTGGCTCCAACATCAGTAAACTATGATTTCAAAAACCGCCCAGTAGATTAATATAAAAATTTATAAACGCTTGAATCAAAAAAAAGAATCAAGCTTTTTTTCTATGGGCGTAAAACAGCTTTTCAGATTTTTATCCAAGATTTCTTAATTGAAATTTTTTACATTGAGGCGTATTCTATTAAAGTTCGTTTTTTATAGAAAAATAGATGTTAGGCTCAATAATCTAAGGTCTATGAGCCAGCAGTTCGTTCTATTAAACTGAGGGAGAAGAGATCTAATGAAATTAAAATGGTTTTTAATGATGGCAGGCTTAATTATAATTTGGAGTGTTTCTTGGCCAATTTATAAAGTTGCATTAGTCTATACACCTCCTTTGCTTTTTGCCGGGATGAGGTGTTTGTTTGGCGGCGTACTCCTAGGTGCTGTCATTTGGAAAACACGTGACCGGATCCATTGGCGAAAGAATTGGAAAATATATGTCGTCACCGGCACTTTAAATATCGCTTTGTTCTATGGGCTGCAAACCGTGGGGCTTAAATTAGTACCATCAGGCTTATTCTCAGTCATTGTCTATTTTCAACCTATTTTAGTTGGTCTGCTTGCATGGCTATGGTTAGGCGAATCGATGACCCTCCCTAAGGTATTGGGACTTATTCTAGGGTTCCTTGGAGTCATTTCTGTAAGCGCAGAAGGATTTTCCGGCCATGTTTCCATTTTAGGTATTATACTCGGCATATTATCCGCGCTTTCCTGGGCATTAGGTACAGTGTACACCAAAAAAAATTCTCACTCGGTTGATTCGCTTTGGATGGTGGCATTCCAGTGTTTAATTGGGGGATGTGTTCTGATGATAGCCGGACTTTCGTCTGAGAATTGGTCCAGTATTGTTTGGAATGATACATTTATATGGGGGCTTTCCTTTGGTACGATTCTAGGGATTGCGTTATCATGGATTCTCTACGTTATACTTGTGAAAACAGGAGATGCCAGTGTTGTCGCAACATTTACATTCTTGGTTCCAATGCTCGCAGTTATCATCGGAACTGTATTATTAAATGAACCCTTTACGAAACTTTTATTCCTAGGAATTGTCCTGATCGTGGCCAGTATCTATCTTGTAAATAAGAAGCAAAAGCAGGCGTCGGAACAGATTGTCATTCAAGGGAAAATGGGAGTTTAATGCTTATAAAGAAGATACATTCAATTTTTAGTCAATAATAAAAGGATAGTGGAGCAGAATAAATGCTCTATCTATCCTTTTTTTGTACATTTCATGTAACAATCTTCCAGACATGACAAACCACCCAAGGTCAAATCAGATATTCCTTCAAATCCTATATTGTTGCACATCATCTTTATTAAAAAAAATCTCATGTACCTTCGTTTTCATGTTACCACCTCGAATAGGACCGCTACTCCAATTCCTCCACCACTTCCAATGGCAGCCAATACATATTTCATACCCTTTCGTCTTTGAACTTCATAGAAAAGCCTCGTGATTATGATACTTCCTGAAGCTCCATAAGGATGTCCTAGCGTTAAAGCTCCACCGCAAACGTTCAACTTGTCATAAGCAATGGAAAGTTCTTTTATACAGGCGACAATCTTGGAAGAGAAAGCTTCGTTTATTTCAATTAGGTTTATGTCCGCAATGGTTAATTCGTTTCTTTTTAATAAATCTTGAATCGCTGGAATAGGGGCAGCCCCTGGGTAATTAGGATGTACACCTGTGACTTCACTATCCAAAAATCGTAATATGGGTTGGAATCCATTATTTAATGCCATGTTTTCTTCCATGACAAGTACAGCCGATGCCCCGTCATGTATCCCACAACTGTTGGCTGCGGTAACGGTACCGATCTTTTTAAATATAGGCTTCGCCCTATTTAAAAGTACTTCCATCTTTCTTTTCCTAAAAAGTTCTTCATCTTGGTGAAAATCACCAATTTGAATGATCTCTTGATTAAAATATCCTTTATCATAAGCTTCCCAGCTACGTTTATAACTTAATAAAGCATATTCATCCTGCATTTCCTTTGAAATGGCGTATTTTTCTGCCACATATTCTGCTGCAACGCCCATATCTGGGTCGCCAATTTTTTCAGGAGAAAATCTCGCTCTAGATGGAAACGGAGAGGTACTCGTGCTTTCTACACCACCAGCAATGTAACAACGGCCAGCACCGCCTTGGACAAAGTAACATGCCATCCGAATTGCTTCCAACCCTGCACTACATTGACGGTCAATGGTAATTCCCGTTAATGAAAGAGGAAGTCCTCCTTCTAACGCAGCAACTCGAGCAACGTTTCCACCTGGTCCAACTACATTTCCCAAAATGATGTCATCTATCCTATCTTCCAATCCTTTCGCTAAATGTTGGAGGAGAGGAGCCGCAAGCTTATGTGGCTGAATGTCTCTTAACATTCCACCCATTTTTCCAATTGGTGTTCGTTTCGCTTTGACAATTACTGCCCTTTTAATCACTGCTCACCTTACTTTCCATTTGTTTTATAAGCTCAGCACGAGCTATCTTACCACTCGTTGTATAAGGCATTTCAGATAGAAAAAACCATTTACGAGGAATTTTAAAGGAAGATAAATGCATCTTACAAACTTTTTTTAAATCTGATGGGCTAGCCTTTCCTTTTACTACTGCAGCCACAATTTGACCCCAGTATGAATCTGATAGGCCTATTACAGCAACTTCCTCGACATCTTGATGCAAGGCAATTACTTTTTCAATTTCTTCAGGAAAAATATTAATTCCCCCATATAAAATCATATTTTGTTCACGGCCGATAATATATAAAAAGCCATCCTCGTCAAAATAGCCCATATCATGGACCGTGGCCCACCCCTCTTCATCATGAATGGAATGAATGGTACTTCCCTCATAATCAAAGTACCCATTTATCACAAATTTGCTTCTTACATATATTTTTCCGGTCTCATTTAGCTTTGCTAATTTCTGGTCTGGACGCCGTATTTCTACCTCAACTCCATAACAAGGCTTTCCGACAGATGTTGCTTTCTGAATACCTTCTCTATCAGAAAGTACCGTAATGAAGCTCAATTCACTAGCTCCATAAAACTCGTACATGGTCATACTAGGAAACATATGACGGATTTCAAGTTTTGATCTTTCAGACCATTTTGCACCAGAAGAAAGAATTTTTATAGTCTTATCGATTTGGATTCCTTTTTTCAGGAATGCTTCTACCATAGTCGGAACTACATAAATGGTTGTAATGGGTAAGGACTGTATCCATGTAAGTGCTTCAATAGGAGAAAACTTTTCTAAAAGAAATACCGTTCCACCTAAATACAAGGTGCTAATAGCTCCATACAGAAAATGAGAATGAATTAGGGCACCAGGAATAAGAACTTGATCGGATTCATCTAATCCGAAATCAAAACGATTGCAAGCAAAGCTAGCCACCCATGAATCTTGAGAGCGAACAAAAGCTTTTGGGTTACCTGTTGTACCAGAAGTAAATCCAATGTAAAAAGGCAGACTTTCTTCTGTTTTTCTTACAGTTGCTGGATCAAATTGAGGGATTTCCTGTAAACAATCATCCAAAATCGTTACATTAGGAATGATTTGCTTGATTTGAGAGTAAATTTCTCTAGTTGTGACAACGATAGAAGGGCGGGAAAGGATGACCCTTTTTTCTAATTCGGATATATTCCATTTCAAATCATATGGAACAGCAATCCAGCCAGCCTTAGATGCTCCTGCAAAGAGTTGTAGGAAAGGGATACCGTTTGGCAAAAGGATTCCTATTGTTTTATTTTCTGAATGAAGAGAGTGAAGCCAGTTCGCTGTTTGATTAATCAATTTATACCAATATTGATAACTAATTCGCTGATGATTTGTATGGATCGCTATTCGGTTGGGGGATAATTTTGCGAAAGTCTTATATGAATCTGTAATATTTCCCATGATATATCTCCTTTAAAAAAGAGACACATCAAGGTGTCTCTTAAAATTTAGATATTTTTAGTTAAGTTATTAGAATAACTTGTTGCTAATGAGCGTGAAAAAAACGGGTGCTTTCTTAGTCTGTAAACTAAAATAGAAGCTAAAATAGCTTTTAACACATCCCCTGGTATATAAATTAAACTTAATTTAACAGCTTCTAAAACAGGAATGTCCATTATAAATGCTTGCGCAGGAATTCCAATTAAATAGATTAATAGAATTCCAACTGTCAAATTAATCATTAAAACATGTTGTAATTTTAAATTTTGAAAACGTGATAATAAATACCCAATACAAAAAGCCGTAATTGGCCATGAAATTAAATAACCAACACTTGGTCCGACAAATACACTTAGTCCACCTCGTCCTCCAGATAGAAGAGGCATTCCAGCAGCAACAAGTAATAAAAAGATGGTTTGGCTCATCGCCCCTAATCTTGCTCCCAATACTCCTCCTGTAAGAAGCACACCTAGAGTTTGTAATGTAATAGGAACAGGAGTAAAAGAAAGCATAATAGGCGGAACTACGCCTAGAGCGCCCATGACGGCAGCAAACACTGCAACAGATGTCATTTCTTTAATTTTCATTTTTAATTCTCCCAAATGATGAATTTGTAATATTTACAACCATCATAATAATGAATCTCACATTAAATGTCAACTAGATTTTTAATGCAGTTAACAATTGAATTTCATTATTCAAAGTATCAGTATTATCAAGACCTTTCGAATGTACAGTTCCTTTAAGCAAGAATATAAAAAAGGCTCGGAAACATTCCAAGCCATATGTCGATTAGATGATCATCCCCATGCAATAATGCCTCTTCCAAAACCCCCACACCTTTTCAAAAAAACCCCAAACCATACTTTTATTAGTATAAATTTTTTAACAATCTACCTCTACTGAATTTTCTCTATCTATTTTTAATCCAAATTGGCTTTTTGAAAAAATTTCTATCAGTTTTTTTAATTCACGTTTCTATTTTCTTCAACTATAATAACCATAATAGCAGCTCAGCAATTTTAGTTAAAAATACATACCAGATGGGGGTGGAAGCCTGTGGCATTATTGATGATCATATTGCCTCCTTTTTTCATTTTTTTCACCGGGTATCTTGGTCAAAAATTAATTGGCTTTGATATCAAATCGATTTCAATGGCCGCCCTATATCTCATGTCTCCTTTTTTGGCATTCCGAACTTTTTACACGAATGAATTAACAATGGAATACTTTTATATCTTTTTATTTTGTGTTCTTCTTTGTTTTCTGCTAGTTTTAGTCGTGGCAGTGAGCAGTTATTTCTCTCATGCTTCCAAGCAGCAAATGTCCGCGATGATGCTCGGAGGAGCCTTTATGAACGCTGGTAACTATGGAGCCCCTGTTGTTCTCTTTGCTTTCGGTTCGGCTGGCTTTGATCACGCAGTTGTTATGATGGTTTTTCAATCCTTTCTTATGAATACTGTTGGTCTCTTTTTTGCATCGCTTGGCGGTGAAGAGGGAGCTTCTATAGGCGATTCCTTTAAACGTGTGATTCGGATGCCGGTTCTTCATGGAGCAATAGTGGGTGTTAGTCTACAACTGTTTTCCATAAAACTACCAGAGACTTTTATGGAAGCATTTAATATGATCGCGAATGCGTCCATTCCGACTGTTATGCTGGTCCTCGGGATGCAATTGGCTGTAATTACAAAAAAACGAGTCGCCTATCAATTTGTATCCGCCATTACACTTATACGAATGTTTATTTCTCCAGCATTAGCGGTCTTGATCGTATCGTTTATGCCGATTGATACTCTACTAAAAAATGTCCTAATATTACTAGCAGCAATGCCGGCTGCAGCAAATACAACCATGTTTGCTGTCCAATTTGGCACAGAACCCGACCTCGTTTCATTTACAACCTTGGTCACTACGATTTTAAGCATTGTGACTATTCCACTCGTGCTTCTATATTTAGGTGTATAAGTACTCACTTAAAGATAAAAAGCTTGTAGGTAATCAACTCTCCCTACAAGCTCTATTTTTTACTATTCCCATTTATTGCATCGGATTTTTAAAATTATTAACCAAAATCTGTACTTCATCATTTTCGTGAATGATTCCAGGACTTTCTACTGCACAAACAATCCCCCGTCGCTTATAACCTGCACGTACAAAACGGATGGATAACTTCTCATGATCATCAAAGTGCTTTTGGATTTCATCACCAGGTAAGGTACAAGGCTGGTTTTCACCCATACATATTAATCCAGCTCCACTTTTGAAAAGGATACGTGAACCCATGGGGAGTTTTGTCAATTCTGGATATCCCGTTATCAAGAGATTAGCCCCTAACCACTCTGGCAGAACAGCTTCAACACCTAATTCTTCTGCGATCCTGTCTAATTCTTCTACTGACACAATCGTTATTTGGCGGCGGTTTAGAATCTCTGTTCCTCTTGGATACATCGGCTGCCTCGAATCAGCCTTGCTGGTAATACCAAAGTGGCGATCACCACGAATTCCGCCAAACTCAAGATTTGTTTCTGATATTCTTCTAGTTACGAATGTCTTTGGATCATCTGCAATTAATACTGCATTTATGTTTGCCCATACTTTTTCCATAAGAAAGCTCCTTTTCATACAAATTTGTGGTACGGTTCACCTTTGTATTTATAGTAAAGCATATAAGTTTCTATTAGGATAAAAGAAAGTTATGCTTTAATATAGGCAGTGCATTACCTAGATTGAAGGCAGCGATATAAAAGTTATTACCTTCTCTTATTGGTATTCTTTTCATGCTATCTATTGTACTTGCTCTCTTTAGCATAACAGATCAATATAAAATGCTAACGTTGTTTACTGTATTCGTATTTGGAATTTTCGCATTCGGTAAGGATTAAACCATTAATAAAAGGAGACCGTCTAGTTCGGTCTCCTTCTCTTTATTTAAGTGTTTTTAATACATCACTATTTAATAACACTTCTACTCTCTGTTTTACCACTATTTGTGATACGGTTCACCGTGTTGTATCTAAATGAGGATTTTTTACCCTTTTTGATTACTCAGCTACTTATTCTGTTTCCATACAGTTTATTTCACCTTTTATCTTTTACAATTCAGTTCAAAAAAATAAACTACTTTCTGGACTTACTTCTTTATAAAACCATGGATAAGATGGTTTTTTTTTCAAATAATAAGAAAAAATTATAAAGGGTTTTTCAAATGACAAACACACCAAATAAAAATAACTGCCCAAATTATGAAAAAATTAAATACATCCTCAACCAATCACCAGATTTAAATTGTAGAACACTCGAGGTTGGCAAAGATTGTATCGAAGTTGTTTTTATAAAAAATTTAATTAAGGCTGAGACAGTTAATGAATATGTAATTAAATTCATTCAACAGCTTCCAGAAAAAGATATAACCTATTCTTATTTAATGAAAAATATCCCTATTGACGAAGTAAAGATGGACTTTAAGGAACAAGAAATTATTTCTTCACTTTTAAATGGATTCGTTTATATTTACTTATTAAAAGAAAGGAAAGCTCTTTTAGTAAATTGTGCTAATCCAATTGAAAGATCCATCGAGAAAGCAGAAACTGAATCTTTGGTATACGGCCCTAAAATTTCGTTTACAGAATCATTGTCTTCTAATATACAAATTATTAGACAAAATCTAAATAATTCTAATTTGTGTACGGATGAATTAGAAATAGGAGAACGTGTTAAGAAGAAATTAAGAATTATATATATTAAAGATTTAACGGATGAAGACATACTAGAAACACTTAAGCAGAGGCTTGAAAATATTACAACTGATGATATAATTGACAGTTCGGTTTTGTCACAGTGTCTTGAAGATAATCATTATTCTTTTTTTCCACAGTTTATTATGACAGAGCTGCCCGATCGATTTCTCTATTCTATTTTAAATGGAAGGGTTGGTATCCTTTTAGATCGAAGCCCAGTGGCTATTATTGGGCCTGCTAATTTTTTTTCGTTTTTTGAATCAACAGAAGATATTTATTTACGCTGGTCTTTGAGTACTTTCATAAGATTTATACGGTTTTTTGCTATGGCTGGATCACTGCTCTTTACAGCATTCTATGTTGCAATCCTTACCTATCACTTTGAACTTATACCATCTAAATTGTTAATTGTCATTGGGCAATCACGTTCACAAGTTCCTTTTCCCCCTTTACTAGAAGCAATATTAATGGAATTATTAATTGAATTACTTAGAGAGGCAGGGGCACGTCTTCCATCAAAAGTAGGTCAAACAATGGGGATTGTTGGAGGGATTGTTATTGGTCAAGCAACTGTTGAGGCTGGCTTAACTAGCAATATTTTAATTATTATCGTGGCATTTAGTGCATTAGGGGCTTTTTCAGCTCCAATTTATGAAATGGGGACTGCTATAAGAATTGCCAGATTTCCTTTCATTATTCTAGCTGGTGTTTGGGGTTTTAATGGGATTATGATCGGTGTCTGTGTACTGGTTGTCCACTTGTTAAAGTTGACATCCTTAAATAGACCTTATCTTGCACCTCTATACCCGTTTAGGAAAAAGGATTTAAAATACTTCCTCATACGGCTTCCACACCATTTTTATAGGAAACGTCCTGTTGTCAATCGTCCATTAAACGTATTCCGGATAGGATGGAAATTTAAAAAAACAGAAAACGATTTAGATGAATTTTGAGGTGGATAATGAAATCAAATATTAGTTTTGTAAACGCCTATATTGCTTTCTTTATCATTCACACTTCACAAATCGGGATGGGCATACTTGGCGCACCTAGAATTGTTTTTCTTGAAGCTAAGCAAGATGCCTGGATCAGCGTTCTACTCTCTGGACTATTCATTAGTGTTATCATTTGGATGATAATTAGCATCCTTGCTAAATATGAAAACTGTAATCTTTATGAAATACACGAGAATTTATTTGGTCGCTTTATAGGCAGTATCATCAATACCTTTATTGTAATTTACTTTATTGCAGCACTTTACTCTATCATCATCTCTTATGTTGAATTGTCCCTGACATGGGGATATGAAGGAGTTGATGAATGGGTAGGTGTTTTAGCGCTATTATTAGTAACCATTTATGCCGTATCTGGCGGATTCAGAGTAATTGCAGGGGTATGTTTCTTATCCTTTTTAATGACTATATGGCTTGTATTTGTTTTTTATCAACCACTTGAATCGATAAACTTCACTAGAATTTTACCCGTCATGTCGGCAACCCCCGCACAAATAATGAAAGGAGTATTTAAAACCAGTTTTACAATTTTAGGTTTTGAAACTTTATTTTTTATTTTTCCATTTATAAAGGAGAAAAAAAAGCTGCTTTTTTTCAGTCAATTAGCAATCTGGTTTACTACACTTATTGTATTAATAACAACTGTTATTTCGATATTATTTTTTAGTCCAAAGGAATTAGAAATACATATTTGGCCTGTGGTCAGTATGATAAGCACGGTCCATTTTTCATTTCTTGAACGGTTTGAATTTATTGCAGTTCCATTATGGATATTGGTTATTTTTCCTAATTTATGTTTATACCTGTTCATTTCTTCAAAAGGAGTAAAACAAATATTTCATTTAAAACAAAAACATGGTATATGGGTAATCTCAATAATCATTTTTATCACGAGTTTTTTTGTCACCAAAAGAGTCGACAATAACCTTTTTTTTGATCAAGTTGGTCATGTCGGCTTTTATCTATGGTTTATCTATCCGATCTTGTTATATTTCATTTCAATCATTAAATCTAAAATTTTTTCACATTCTTAATGGAGTTGAAAAGATGAAAAAATGGCTTATTCTATTTTGTTGTCTTCTCTGTACTGCATGCGTGCCCCCTGGAAAAATATTAGAAAGGCAAGGGATTTCAACTATTATTGGTTATGATTTACTTGATAAAGATACATATAAAGGCTCTATTAGCTTGTTGCAATTCGACCGTAAAGAAGAAAAAACAAGTGTAACCATTTCTGCCGTCGGTACTACAAGCAAACAAATAAGACAAAGGTTAGAACAACAAACAAGCCACGACATTACATCTGGACAATTGAGGACAATACTATTTGATAAAGATATAAGTAAAATGATAGGAATTTCATCTTTTTTAGATACCATGCAACGAGACAGCAGCATTGGATCATTAATATTTTTGGCCATTACAAACAATACTGAAGAAGTCATTAAAAGTAATAACTATGAAGAATACCCTGAGATGGGGTCATATATTTATCAATTATTGGATAAGCAAGAAAGGAATGAAATGTTAATAAACTCCAACCTGCATGATTTTTTCTCCACTCTATATGAAATTGGCATCGATCCTACCTTACCTATTATATCGAATAAGAATGGTGCAGCACCCTATATTGAAAAGGTGGCATTATTTAAGGATGATAAAATGGTCGGTTCTATTTCTTTAACAAAAACCTTGTTCATAAAATTATTTACCAATCGCAGGGCTTCTTTGGGAGATATAACAATAAACATTCCTCTAGAGGTTTTAGAAAAAAAGGGAATACCACTAGTCAAAAAGCCAAAAGGAGATAAATTTAATATTACAATTCGCCCAATAAAGCACCGCGGAAAAGTTGAATTATCTAACGAAGATGACTTTTATCTAAACGCAACGATTAAGGTTTCAACTATAGAAGTACATCCTGCAATTACTCTTAACAATAAGAAATCTATAAAAAAATTGGAGCAACTGCTTGGGGAAGAACTAAGCAAAGATTTGGGGGATTTTCTTGAGGAGTTAAGAAAATTAAATACTGATCCAATTGGCATTGGGAGAAAAATAAAAAGCATCAGAAAATATTCCAATTTAAGTGATAAAGATTTGAGGGAAAAGTATTCAACATTAAAGTTAAAATCAACTATTAAGGTTGAAATAAAACGAACAGGTGCTGTTGATTAGTAAAGATAGTAGAGAAAAATACTCTACTATCTTATTCTTTCAAGTATATTAAATTTATCTTCCTCTTCATGTCCCTCTTCACCCCCACTTGATAAAACAGCAAAAACTCTCTCACCGGATGCTGAACATGAGATTCCTTCTGATTAAATGTAATCCCCCCATCTTTCATAGCATTTAATAGTTCCTTCATGAAAACTATAGTGAACTGAGCCATTTTAGATAACTTGTTGAATTAACGCAGATAAATAAAGTACCCCTACTGAATTTATTATTTTAAGACCTAAACTATAAAGACTTTATATTCTTACAAATTTATATTGTTTCCCTTCTTTGTATACGCTAATTTCACCCTTTGCAGCTAGATAACGTAGGTAGGCATTGGTTTCCCCAAGTGCAATCCATCGGTCAAGGACACTTGAATCTTTTGGAAATAGAATTTGTGATAGTTGGTATGCATTCATCTCTCCAGTTACATGCTCGTATACGAAGCTTATCCGATCTTCATAATATGTAGAATCTCGGTAATCCGCGCTTGTGCATCCGTAAAAATTGGACCATGTCCTGGAAGCACCAATGAAATTTTCATTTTTTGCATACTTTTCAATGAGTCGAGGTAACTGCTTAATGGATTTTCATTTCCGTAGCCATGATATGAAATATAGGGGATTGTTTCTCTAGTCAAGTGATCGCCTGCCAGGAGAATCTGTTCTTCTCTGTTATAAAAGCAAATGTGGCCGTCAGAATGACCGGGCATGTGTAATGCTTCAAAAAGGAACTCACCAATCCCATAAAGGGTATTGGTTTCAAGGGGACGCAGACTGTTTAGAAACCCGTTTGCTGATTTATTCACTGGTTGTAATTGCTTGACTAGTTCTTCAGGCATACCAGCTGCTAAGTAAAAATTCCGAACTGAAAGACTTTTTACAAGCTTTTTTTATTTGATTTCTTCCCCATATTCTGCCTCCAAGTTTTAGTAATCACAAAATAATACCACCCCCAATCTCTATCCTTCCCCATTTACTGATTTCAGTATACGAGATAGAATTTTCTTATAAATTTAGAAATGGTAAGCGTTTTGTCGATGACGGCAATACAAAGTAACTTACTAAACTTGAAGACATGAAAAAGTTGCCTGATCCCCAATGCTTTAACGCATTGGGGGTCCGGCACAAAATACAAAACTGTAATTCTTACATATTCCTTTTGTATTTAGGCTTATACCGGAAATTCACAAAATGAATGCTTATTCCTACTAGCAGCATCCCGATAATCAGTGGATATGTCACCTTTTCTCCTAAGAAAAGCACTCCGAGAATAACAGCCACAATCGGGACGAGAAACGTATAGGAACCCACTTTGCTTGCCTTACCGGCATTAACAAGACTGTAGTAAAGAATGTATGCCAATGGTATGCCAATAGTCGCACCAAAGCCGAGGCCAGATATGTAAAATCCATTCCATTCGATGGCAGACCAACTTTCGAACACTGATCCGATACTTAGGAGGAAAATGCCGCCGATGATACATTGAAGCGCCACCATCCAAAACGAATCTACGTCTCTGCTTACTTTCTTAACGTAGATTACTCCGAACGCCCAACTTATTGCAGTTAGTAACCCGAGTATGACTCCGATTGGCGAGATATGGACTGTCAGACCATCCACACTAACCACCGCTATCCCTACAAATCCTAGAAGCAGACCAAGTATTTGGACTGGCGATAAATATTCACCAAGTAACAGCCAAGCGAAAAGGCCCAGTAAAATCGGCTGAAAATAGACAAGAACGGAAAACAATCCACCCGGTAAATAGAGCAATCCTGCTGTCTGAAGCCCGAAAAAAAGGATGGTGTTAAAGAAAGCCGCTATAAAGTACTTCTGCCAGTTCTTCCGCCAATTTATCTCCTTCCGTGTCTTCCAAATGATAACTGTCAGCAGGATTCCTCCTAAAAGTGCACGCAGTCCCGCATAAAGCAATGGCGGTGAATAGGGTACTGCTAATTTATTGATTGGCCAGCTTGCTCCCCAGATCAAAATGAGGACGAGAAGCGCAGCAGTTGATTTTGTAAACACCATCTACATCCCCTTTTCAACGACTAAAAGCATGTCGCAAGTGTAACTGCAAAGTTCGAAGAGACGATGCACTAATGCATCGCCTCACTTTAGTAAGATAATTTATACATCCTACTATTAGAATTTCATTTCTATTTTACTATAAAATTATGATTACAAATACGTCTTATAAAACACTCAATTCTTCATCTTTTATATCACTGATAAACATACATCCTGGTGCATGAGTAATCATGATCGAGGGCTTACTTTCCATCGCAACCGCTTGAGGAGTTACACCACAAGCCCAAAATACCGGAATCTCCCCTTGTTTAAATGGGACAGCATCTCCAAAATCAGGTTTTGAAATATCCATGATGCCAATTTGGCTAGGATCCCCGATATGGATTGGTGCACCGTGTACTGCTGGAAAACGTGACGTAATTTGAACGGCACGGATTGCATCTTCTGGTGTCATCGGCCGCATACTAACGACTGTCGGACCCTCAAACATGCCTGCTTTTTGGCACTTAATATTCGTTTTGTACATCGGAACGTTACAGTTCTCTTCGATATGTCTGATTGGAATACCGCCCTCAAGGAGGGGTGTTTCAAATGTAAAGCTGCAGCCTAACAAGAAGCCAACCATATCGTCTTCCCAGTACTCAGTAATATCTGCGACTTCTTCTGTAAAAACACCGTCTCGATAAATACGATATTTCGGAATGTCTTTACGGATATCTGCACTTTTGGCAATCATTGCAGGAACATAGGAGCCAGGCTCCGTCACGTCCAATAAAGGACATGGCTTCGGATTCCGCTGGCAAAAAAGCAAAAAGTCAAAGGCATGCTCCTTTTTTAAGATAACCAAGTTGGCTTGGGTATTCCCTTTTGACATTCCTGCCGTCGGTCCAGTAATCTCTTGTTTCCGAATCAACTCTCTTATTTCTTGCGGCTCCAACGTTTCATATTTCCCCATAAAGCTACCTCCCAAATTGGCTACTTATAGAATTACTTAAAAACCAATGGCAATTGCTCGATCAATGTCACTATACTTAAATAGCCCATAATCACTACCACAAAGCCGCCCGTAATCGTCAACCAAAGCGGATGCTTATACTCACCAACAATACTTTTCTTATATGCAGCAACTAATAATGTACCTAATCCTATTGGCAAAATAAGTGCGTTTAATGCTCCAACAATAAGCAAGATTGTTACTGGTTTTCCAACAACGGCAAACGTGGCAGTTGAAATAACGATAAATGCAATAATGACCCAATTTTGGTTTTTCTCAATAGCAGGATGAAATGTACGGATAAATGAAACCGACGTATACGCCGCTCCAACAACAGATGTTACCGCCGCAGCCCACATGATTACACCAAACATCCGATATCCCACGTCACCTGCAGCCAGTTGGAACACTGAAGCTGGCGGATTCGCTGGATCAATCGCGAGTCCTTTTGTTACAACCCCAAGAACAGCCAAGAATAATGCCACCCGCATAACACCGGTAACAAGAATCCCTGTAACAGAGCTTTTCGTAACGGCTGGCAATGCTTCAACACCTTTGATACCCGCATCTAATAAACGGTGTCCACCTGCAAACGTAATATATCCCCCAACCGTTCCACCAACAAGCGTAACGATCGCGAACATGCTAATCTTTTCCGGCATAACCGTATTCACAATCGCCTCTCCAACCGGCGGTGATGTTGTGAATGCTACGTACAGCATGAGGAGGATCATAACAAACCCTGCAGCTTGCGCGACCTTGTCCATCGCTTTACCTGCTTCTTTCACAACAAAAATAAAAATCGCTAACAGTGCACTAATTACAGCACCTGTAACTGGATCCCAGCCAAGCATGGCATTCAGACCCAATCCAGCACCGGCAACGTTTCCGATATTAAATGCCAAACCCCCAATGACGATAAGGATGGCCAAAACCACTCCGAGTCCAGGGAACACTTTATTGGCAATTTCTTGTCCACGCAGCCCGGAAACGGCAATAATTCTCCAAATGTTCATTTGTGAAAAGATATCTAATAATAATGAAATTAAAATAACAAATGCAAAGCTTGCAGCCAATTGCTGTGTAAATACAGTCGTTTGTGTCAAAAATCCAGGTCCAATGGATGATGTCGCCATTAAAAAGGCGGCACCGAGTAAGACGCTTCTACTTACCTTCTTTTTCCCTGTCGCTTTGGCATTTTCCTGTATAACATCAAATTTAGGATTTTCCATATTAAACCTCCAAGTTAGAGATTGCAGTTACAGTAATATTCTTCTTTTCTAACGTTTCGTTTATATATTTTGCAAAGGCTAAGGCGTGTGCACCATCTCCATGAATACAAATGGTATCTGCACGAAGCGAAACTTCTGTTTTCTGCTGGGAAACTACTTTTCCTTCGGTCACCATTTTCACAATTTGCGTAACCGATTGTTCTTGATCTGTAATCAATGCATCCTCTTGTGAGCGGGAAGTCAGAGACCCGTCCGCTTGATACGTGCGATCTGCAAACACCTCATGTGCTGTTCGTAAACCGATCTTTTCGCCGGCCTTTGTTAATTCACTGCCCGCAAGGCCGAATAATATCAATGACGGGGATACGTCATAGACCGCTTGTGCAATGGCTTCAGCAAGTTTTCGATCCTTTGCCGCCATATTGTACAAAGCACCATGGGGTTTTACATGCTGCATCTTTTCATTAAAAGTCATTAAAAACCCTTGCAATGCCCCAATTTGGTACACAACCATGTCATATCCTTCTTGAGGTGTAATCGCCATCTCTCTTCGCCCGAAGCCGTTTAAATCTGGCAAACCAGGATGAGCTCCAATTTTGACACCATGAGAAATAGCCATCTTCACCGTTTCTCTCATCACACTGGGATCTCCACCATGAAAGCCACAAGCAATATTTGCAGATGTGACGTATTTCAAAATTTCTTCCTGTTCCCCAAGCTTGTAACGGCCAAAACTCTCCCCTAAATCACAATTCAAATCGACTTGAAACATATTTCTCCCCTCCATTGATCACTCGTCTACTAATGCAATAAGCGCTCTCATTTGTTCCACGTTTCGGAACTTAGGTTTTGAAACTTAAACCCATTCTAGCATAATTATTTTCAATTGAATATATTGTTTGCAAAATTATATGAAAATTATAAATATCATAATATTCTATATTTCAAGACTTGTATTTTAATTTGAATGTAAACTATAATGTTTGTAATATCCGTTTGACAGAACTTAGTTACCGAAATTCGAAACCTAGAGGAGCTGTTTAGAATGGCCCATCAGAAAAATAATGCGAACATAAGGCCTTTAGGGGATTCTGCACTAGTCATTCAATTAGGCGATGGAATCAGCCCCGCCACCCATGAGAGAGTGAAAAATCTTTCCAGCTTATTAGAAAAAGAGCCGTTTACAGGATTGATTGAATCTGTGCCGTCTTATAATAGCTTGACTATTTATTACAATCCTGTTGCCGTCTATTATTCCAGCTCAGACAAAGAACTATCAAGTCCTTATAAAAAAGTCAGCGCTTTCATTTTAGCGTTGCTCGATAAATTAGGAACAAGCGAAATATCCGAACAACGGCTGATAACAATCCCCGTCCTGTACGGAGGAGAGTTTGGTCCAGATTTGGAATATGTAGCAAATTATCACGGCATTTCTGTTGAAGAAGTAATTCAAATTCATTCGTCAAATGATTACTTGGTCTATATGATTGGCTTTGCACCAGGGTTTCCGTTTATGGGCGGAATGGACGAAAGAATTGCCACACCACGAAAGGATTCACCCCGACTTGCCATCACTCCGGGATCTGTTGGAATTGCTGGTAAACAAACAGGCATCTACCCGCTGGAAACACCGGGTGGATGGCAAATTATCGGCCGTACTCCGCTTGATTTGTTTCTTCCAGAACTTTCACCGCCAACCTTATTACAGTCTGGGGATAGAATCCGCTATGTACCGATAACGCTTGAAGAGTATGCTGCCTATAAGGAGATGAAACAATGAGCATTAAAGTGCTTCATCCAGGATTATTGACTACGATTCAAGATTTAGGGAGATTCGGCTCACAAAAATTCGGGGTCATCGTCAGTGGAGCAATGGATCCCATTTCTCTTAGAGTTGCAAATTTACTTGTCGGAAATGACGAAGGCGAAGGAGCACTTGAAATAACACTTTTTGGGACCACTCTCCAATTTGAAACTGATGAATTAGTTGCCATTACGGGAGGAGACCTGCAGCCCACGATTGATGGAGAAAAAGCACCCATGTGGCGGCCGGTCCTGATTCGGAAAGGATCTATTTTACAATTTAAATCCGCCATGAGTGGGTGCAGGGCCTACGTGGCATTTGCGGGCGGAATAGTGGTTCCTGAAGTTATGGGTAGTAAAAGCACTTATCTTCGTGCAGCTATTGGAGGACTTCAAGGCAGAGCATTACAAAAAGGGGATGTGTTTGAATGTGGAGACTTCAATCCGCTCAGCCGGGCATTCATTCATCAACTAGAAGGAATGACGACTCATTTTAAATGGTCTGTCAACTATAAAGAATTTTTGACGTTCAATAAAACACAAACGATTAGGGTTTTACAAGGGGCTGAGTTCGAGCGTTTCGAATCGGACAGTCAACAAGCGTTTTTTTCAAAGCACTATAGATTAACAACTCAAGCGGATCGGATGGGCTATCGGTTAGAAGGCGAATCACTCAGCTTATCAGAGAAATTTGAGTTGTTATCAGAAGGGGTCACTTACGGTACCATTCAAGTCCCTTCAAACGGACAACCCATTATTTTAATGGTGGATCGACAAACAACCGGAGGATATCCAAAAATTGGTCAAGTCATTTCCACTGATCTACCTTGTTTAGCACAGATGCAGCCAAACGCACACATTCAATTCAAGGAAGTGTCACTTGAACAAGCAGAAGTAGAATTAATCAAGCAAGAGCAGTTGCTTCGTAAAATATCGATGGGCATTCATTTTAAAGCATTTCATAAATGAGAGGACATAAGCGGATGAAAATCGACAACTGATTGCTGATACGGCACTGCCACATCCCCCTTTAGAAGTTGCCGGTAATACTGTTTCTATGCACGTCCAACCAACAAAAGTAAATTAAGCGGAGATTTTCCGGTTAAATGTAGAATGTAGCTCGTTTCGGGGTAAATAAGGGAAGATTTTCCGCTTATGCAAAGAAAAATCTCCCCATTTCATGTTTTTCGAGTAAATAGGCGGAATCTCTCCGTCTATTTACGCCTTTTTTAATAATAATTACGATTTAAGCGGAATTTTTCCGTCTATTTATCAGCTCGGGTGCTTAAGCTGATCCCCCAACCGATAAGTGCGAACCATTGATGCAGAGACCGCCCCGTTTTTTTTATTCCGTATAGCCTAAACGCGTTGAAATATCCTTTGCAACGCTTTTTATTTTTTTCGCATATCTCTCAATGTTCTCACCCTGATAATTTGCTTCGATACCTGCGATACTTATACCCGCAACAACTTCCCCTTTGTGATTAAAAATCGGAGCGGCAATGGCAGATGTATGGTTTTCCAATTCAGAATGGCTAATTGTAAATCCATCTATTCTCGCCTGTTTTATCGCTTCATAAATTTTATCCTTGTCAGTAATTGTACCAATTGCAAATGATTTTGGCTCAATGGATTCGAGGTATGACTGCACTTCCGAATCAGGTAAAAAGGACAAGATCGCACGTGGACAGGCACCAGCATAAAGCGGGCTTTTCCTTCCTATCGCAGTATACAGACGAACCTTTTGTTTGGTGTCAATCTTCTCAATATAGATTGCTTCATTACCATCTCTAACAATCAAGTTAATTGCTTCCTTTACATCATTATGCAATTCATTCATAAACGGATAAGCAATCTTACGTAAATCAATCCTGCCCAAAACCAAATGACCAAATTTGAGAAACAAGAGTCCAAGTCGGTATTTCGAATCACTTCCTTTTTCCAAGAACTCCATTTCCTCTAACGACCTGAGCATTCGATAGACTGAAGTTTTCGGAATCCCCGATAGATTAATAATTTCCTGAAAGGATAATTCGGTATGCTCTATAAATAAATTTAATACATCCATCGAACGGACAACCGTTTTGTTTTTGTTGTTCATAATCGTAGCCTCCTTCCCATTCACCATTTCGGATCGTAGTTACTCCTGCGATGATCTTTCTAGTATTCCATAAGCTTTTCTACCATTCCACTTTAATATACTCCTTACGTATTCTATACAAAAATTATTCTACATGAAAATTCAGGTTTGCACAGGTTATTGGAAAAAGATGATTATATTTAGTAAATTCAAATGAAGATTCTCTCCTAAAAGTGCCCATCCGAAAAAAGCACTGACTAAAGGTGTAAAAAAATATCCCTTTTTTCCCCATATCGATTTTTCTTATAAGTAAGTATAATTTTCTTTAATTTCAATTATTCAGATAATTGTATTATCCTTATCCGTAAAGCATCTGAAGTTTTTAAAAGGAATAGTTTTAAAATTATGGGAGCAAAAAATTCTCGGAACGTTTGCAATATAGTTCTTTATGGTTGGATAAGTAGGGGGAGAATTTAATGGAAGCAAAATTTTGTAAAGAGTCTAGAGTTATACGAACAAGTCGTGTATTCCCAAATGACGTAAACAATCACAATACATTATTTGGCGGACGATTAATGAGTGACGTGGACCAGGTAGCGTCCATTTCCGCAGCTCGTCATAGTCGCACAGAATGTGTAACAGCCTCTACCGATTCAGTAGACTTTTTATGTCCCATTCATACATCAGATTCGGTTTGTTTTGAATCCTATGTGACATGGACAGGTACATCATCCATGGAGGTTTTTGTAAAGATTATTGCTGAAGATTTAAAAAGTGGTGAGCGTAGAATTGCAGCTACTGCTCTATTAACGTTTGTTGCACTTGATCAGCATAAACGTCCAGCACATGTTCCACAGGTCATTCCTGAAACTGAAGAAGAAAAAAAATTGCATGAATCTGCACCGGACCGAGCAATAATGCGAAAGGAGCGAAAACAAAAGAGCAAAGCATTAGCTGCATTCTTAACACACTAATAGAAGTTCGATTTCTATGAAAAATTCGAGTAAAAGCAAGGAAATGGCCTTCATCATGGGATGAAGGCCATTATTTGCGCAAATAAAACTAGCAGAACTATCCGTTTGAACTATGCCTTATAAATTAAAACATACTCACCTGGTCCAATGAGCGCCACCCCGAGGACTACAGCGATCAAAATAAAGTTATATTCATAACCGCCTTCAGTCAGCCAAAAGCCATTCCTGCCATGAATGGTGAAGATGGCGTCAATCATAACGATTGTGATAAGTATTGCACCCAGCCAGGTGAACAGTCCCGCTGAAAACAGCAGTCCGCCAGCCAATTCAAATATTCCTGCTAAAATTGCCCATGTCTTGCCGCCTGTCTTGATTCCGATCGACCCTAAATATTCACCAAATTTGACTACACCTGGACCGCCAAACCAACCAAATAATTTTTGGCATCCATGCCCCACGAACGTCATTCCAACAGCCAATCGAATAATCAAGAGCCCTAAATTAATCATTCCTACCCCTTCTTTCAAAGACGATAGCCCAACATTATTAAAGCCGGACAACTAAATATTCCATTTAACTTACTACTTTTTACTGTTGATTTACTCGGGACCGTTTGATGAAGAACGATAGAACTAATGCGACAAATGCGATACCGGTTGCAACAATAAAGGCATCATTAATCCCTTCAATCGTAGCTTGCTGCATGGTTTGACCGTAAATCAAATAGGTGGAGAGCTCTTTTCCGGTTGCAGCCGGCAGGTTCGTGAAAGCTGACAAACCTTGAGCTAGCTGCGATAAACCGCTGGTTATAAAAGAATTGGAACTTGAGATGGCATCCCCATACTCACTATAATGAAATCCTTGTCTTGTCGTCATGACTGTAACTAGGAAGGCGGTCCCTATACTTCCAGCGACTTGCCTTGCGGTGTTCGAGGCAGCCGTCCCATGAGCACCAAGGTGACGTGGTAACTGATTCAGTCCTTCTGTCATGACGGTCATCATGATAAAGGACATTCCAAACATCCGCATCACGTATAAAAACAGAATATGGCCATAACTGGTTGTCATACTCAGACTGGTAAATCCCCATGTGGTAAGTACAGTAATCGCCAATCCAGTAACGGCTAGCCATCTTGCCCCGATTCTATCAAAAAGGGCTCCTGAGATAGGGGACATTATGCCCATCACGATGGCACCCGGAAGCATCAACAGACCTGATTGTAAAGCTGTATATCCTCGAATGTTTTGCAAATAAATCGGAAGTAAGATCATGGCGCCAAACATAGCCATGTTAACAATCATACTGATAACAGTTGTTAAGGCGAAAATATCATATTTAAAGACCCGTAAATCAAGCATTGGCTTTTCTGCAGTCAGTTCGCGCCAAACAAAACAGATTAAAGAAATTATTCCAATGATTAAGGAGATAACCACCGTTTTGCTGGACCAGCCATCATTACCCGCTTCACTGAATCCGTATAACAAGAACCCAAAACCTAGAGTTGAAAATAAAAATCCTGAGAAATCAAATTTAGGATTTGTGACTTTAGTAACGTCCTTCATCCACATGAAGCTAAGAATCAAATCAAGTACACCGATTGGGATAACAATATCAAACAATAACCGCCATGAAAAATGGCCAATGAGCCACCCGGATAATGTTGGACCAATCGCAGGAGCAAATATCATGACAATCCCCATAATCCCCATAGCCTTGCCGCGCTTTTCCGGAGGGAATAAGGCAAAAAATACAGTCATTAACAGGGGCATAATAATACCTGCACCGCAAGCCTGAATGACCCTTCCAATCATGAGCATACTAAAGTTTGCTGACACTGAACAAACTACTGAACCCAATGTAAATAGAAAAATGGCGCTAATGAACAGTTTTCTTGTTCCAAACTTCTCTATTAAATAGGCCGTTATAGGAATCGCAATTCCGTTTACTAACATATATCCTGTGGAGAGCCATTGTACGGTATTGGCTGAAATCCCCAAATCATTCATAATATGAGGAATCGCTACATTTAGCAAGGTTTGATTCAGAATAGCAACAAACGCACCTAGCATTAAAGCCGCAAGAATTTTTCCGTTTCCTGAATCTTTCTCAGAATCGGAAGCAGATGGTTCTTTCTTCTTTTTCATGCTTTCTTTCGGCTGAACATCCTCCTCTGCATCTTCCAATTCTTTTTCCAGATGAGCGGAATCTTTCAACACTTCCTGTAAGGAAATATCCTCAGCCGTTATGTCCTTGATTTCAATCAAAGGTTTATTTTCCTTAATCTCCTCTTCGTTAGTCTCAGGGAAAGCGGTCTTCTCGATTACCTCTTCATTCATCTTTTTTGTATGTGCTTTATTTAATCTCTTTTTATTGAATAATCTTAAATTTATTAAGAGTAACAGCAATAGGCCTAAGACAACATAAACAGTGATATAAATTAGCATGTTATCACCTACTTATGAATCCGTACTGTTACGTTCATACCGGGAACGATGGCTACACCTTTATTATCATCAATGGAAATTTTCACTGGAATCACTTGAGTCACTTTGGTGTAGTTCCCTGTATTATTCGAACTTGGTAACAAAGAGAATGTTCCAGCCGTCGCTAAACCAATTTGCTGCACTTTCCCTTTTAAAGTGTTATTTGGAAAGGCATCCACATAGATATCGACATCCTGCCCGATTGTCACTTCATCAATTTTGGTTTCCTCAATATTTGCTGTAACCCAAAGATTATTAAAATCATATTCTTTCGCTAATGGTGTTCCTGCAGCCACAAATGAATTTTGAACTCCACTATTCTGAACGATCGTCCCGTCTGTTGGCATTGTCACTTTCATATCAATAGGTTTACCTTTTTCATCCGTTGTTGCAATGGCTCCAACTTTAGAATCCTTTGAAAAACGATCACCAAGATTGACTTCCCAATTAGTCAATTTGCCATTGGCCGGAGCCGCAATCGTTACTTGTTGTCCTGCTATTTGGGCATTATCCGTCGATAAATAATTTACGGCTCCATTATAATAAGCATATCCTCCAACACCACCACCCACTAATATAAGTAGAATAATAACGTTCAATAACAGCAATTTTTTAGTGCTCATTCCTTTTTTCCTCCCTTAATGGATGAATAGCTTAAAGCGTACGGTTTCGTGCTCTCCCTTCCTTTGCTTTCCTTACTTAATAACGTATAGAATGAATTATAAATAATCTATTTTTGAGCGTCAATAAACAAAATGACACATTGTCATTTGGAATATTGACAAATAAATATAGGAATATTATCATACTTTTAATTCTATTATGACACGTTATCATTTCAAAAAAGGAGATCGACAATGCCAAAACAAACCTTTTTTAATTTATCAAACGAAAAACAAAGATCATTAATGACTGCTGCTAAGAAGGAGTTTTCGAGGGCCCCTTTACATGAGGCTTCCATTTCGAATGTGATCAAGGATGCTGGAATACCCAGGGGAAGTTTCTATCAATATTTTGAAGACCTAGAAGATCTATTCTACTATTTATTACATGAGCATTCGCAACGGAATTATGAGCGATTTATCGCAATCATCAAAATGAACAATGGAGATTTATTTGAGTCTATTATGGATTGGTTTAAAGGCATTCTTATTATTTTTGAAGAACCAGAAAATCGACAATATTTTAAAAATGCCTTTTTAAATATGAATTATAAATTCGAAAAAACATTTACTCAGAATATGTATGGGGAAAGAAGAAAAAGCAAATTTTTTGAAATTATCCACTTAATTAACCCGGAGAATATAAACATATCGAATGAGGAAGATCTCTACCACATCTTTAAAATGCTGATGGCTGTTTCGTTTCAAAATCTCGCCCATGCATTCGGGAAAGAGATGCAAATTAAAGATGTTATAAAGACCTTCTCGTTGGAGATTGAATTACTTAAAAAAGGTTTTTATAAGGATCCTAAATAAACTTAGAGATGGTTAGTATTCAAACCCCGTTTTAGCGGCTTATGGACTGGAGAGCTGTTTTTTTATTTGAATATGTTAGTAAAAGGAGGGAATGGTAAGAAGTAGAAAGGGTGTTTTTCCGGTGAATATGGAAAGATGGATAGTGGCAGGTTCCTTATTGTTAAGTATTATTTCGCTAAAAAAATTGGTACCAAGTGAGAAATGGAGAGATGCGTGGATATTATTTCTATTTCTCCAAGTAATTACTTGGCCAGCAGGATTATTTGCTGTTGAAATGGGCTGGATTGATTATCCTACACAATTACTCCCGCAGGCGAATAAGTACAATAAGACAAGTTTCTCATTTGAATTCTTCATATTTCCAATAGTTGCTATTTTTTTCAGCTTATATTACCCCTATAAAATCAAAAGATTGAAGGCTCTGTTATATTACCTGTATTTTGCGGGTTTCTTTACATTTTTAGAAGTAATTCTTGAAAAGTATACTACTCTGGTAGAATATCACGATTGGAAGTGGTATTGGACATTATTAACTGTGATGATTTCTTTATTTATTAATCATAAATATTATTTCTGGTTTAGAAAACGATTGATCAAGGTAAAAAGTTTATGAACAAAGAAATTCTTATATTATTATTCTCTTGGATAATATCAATACTGTTACTGTTTAAATATATACCAGTCAATCGGAAACGAACGGCTCATTTAACATTTGTATTTGTCCAGGCAATCGCTTGGATATTCCAATATTTTCAATTATTATTTGGATTAGTGGAATTTCCTTATAGAGAATTTGACTATGCCACACGGATGAGTTTTTCTTTACATTATCTAACTTATCCTACATTCGGTGTATTATTTATTATGTTATATCCTTTAAATAAAGGGAGAATTAGAATAATCTTGCATTTTTTAATCTTTGCTCTAGCAATATCAACATATACATTTTTAATTGAAAAGTATAGTTCTCTTTTCGAATTTAGGAAATGGAATATATATATTGGCATTCTAAGTAATATGATTATTTTATACATAGTGAAAAAATTTGTTTTTTGGTATCAAAAAGGGTTAGTTTAATTAATTATTGTGTTAACAAAATAATAATTTTTCGAGCTTATTTCACAGAAGCTCCTGGTTGGATTGGAAATGCTTGGTGAATTTAATTACAAACTACTCGAATGGTGTGGTAAAATTCAATTTATCAATCTATTAAATCCAATACAAAGCAGGTGGTTACGCGTGTCCTCTGAAAAAGAAGTGAAGCTTTATTTTGTTCGGCATGGAGAGACCCTTTTTAATGTAGAGAAACGATTACAAGGATTTTGTGATTCACCTCTTACGGATAAAGGAATTGAACAGGCGAAATCTGTAGGAATTGGTTTATCTGATATCGAATTTAAAGCAGTATACGCAAGTGAAAGCCAGAGAGTGGTAGATACGGCTAGGTATGCCATTGGCCATCGAAACATCCCCATCATAACGGATCCACGTCTAAAGGAAATGAACTTTGGTGCTTTGGAATCCCTATTACAAACGGAAATTCTAGCTCAATATGGGAATATCCTAGAAACATTATTTAGCATTAGCGATTTAAATCTGTCAGCACCTGAAGGAGAATCCTACTTACAGCTTTTTTCACGGACAAACACTGCTATCAATGAGATTGTTCATAAACATAAACATGACGGTGGCAATGTTCTAGTATTTTCACACGGGGTTACAATCGGCAACTATTTAATGCAATTAGCAAAAATGAGCAGTTATATTCACCATGATAATTGCAGTGTTTCTGTAATCAGCTATTTGAACGGTGAATTTTATGTAGACAGGATTGCTGACACTTCTTTTAGAGATAATACAAAATAAGATATTTAGATAAACTAATATAAGTACTAATCAGCCATATAGTTTGAAATTCTTCCCAAAAGAATATCCCAAAATTTCAATAAAAAAGGCTCTGACGTCTCCCCTGAACTGTGACCCATAAAGTGGACAGTTTAAAAAAAGACCTTTTTATGCAGCTAGTAGATGACTCCGGCCCAATACCGAAAAAAATGGATCTCAAGTGCTAAATACCATTTTGAAGTCTGCGTATGTAAGAACTATCGAAGAACAAAAAAGACGGTTTCCACCTGCTAATAAGACTCAATTAGAATACTATTTCACTTATACAACAGGAGGAACGATTGATTTCGTACGAAAATGGAGCATTAATGATATGAAAATTCCACCTGAAGAAGTTGTCCGCATCTTAGAAACTATGTATATGACCTAATCTCAAAAACATTATTTTTATTAATGAATGATTATACACATTTTATTGAAGGCCCGGTATTATAAAAATTTTTTTGAATTTTAGCCGTAAAAATAAGATTTTTTTGATTAGAATTTAACATTTTTAAAATCTATAATTAATGAAAGCGCATTAATACAAGCCTCCGGAATGCTTATATTGATATCATAATATAAAAGGAGCTCATTTTTTCAAAAAAGGAAGTGATGTAATGGATGATGAACAACTCTTAACCTTCATTACTGTTCTTGAGTTAAATAATTATTCGCGTACAGCAGACCTCTTGAATTTAACACAGCCCGCGGTAACGGCAAGAATCCAAAAATTAGAAAATGAACTGGACTGTAAATTATTTTACCGCGACGGAAAAAGGATCCTATTGACTAAGGAAGGAACTGCCCTGTATCCATATGCACGTAAAATATTAAACTATGTAAAAGAAGCAAGACAGGTGATTGAAGGTATTAAAACTCCAATGATTACCATTGGATTATCACCTGCTATCTCTGTTTCGATTGTCTTAGAGGTTTTATCACTGCTGCGCAATACAAGTGAGTTTTCGTTTGAACTAGTGGATGCAGCGGACTCTGTAGAAGTTTCTAAAATGATTGAAGATGGGTCAATCGATATAGGGCTGGTAAGAGATGTAATCCCATTTACAAATCTGGAATCTGAATATATTTTTCATGAAAAGCTTGTTTTTATTGTTGGAAAAGACCATCCATTAGTTGGAAAAGCTGAAATTTCCAAAGACGATCTTATTGACCATACGATGATTTGCTATCTTAGGGAAACAGCCTTATGGCGAAAAATTGATGAAAGATTAATCGGAGTAAGAAATCTAAAACGAATTGAAGTTGGCGGATTCGAAATGGTATTATCGATGATTAAAAATAACTGGGGTTTTAGTGTCGTACCAGAACTAATTCTAGCTAATGACACAAATACACACAATAAAGATTTATGTACCGTCCCTTTTGCTGAATTTAAAGATCTCACTTATAATGTTGCTGGAATATATAAAAAGGATTCTCCAAAATTAGAAAGGCTTCTTCTGTTTCTTCATACTTTTGAAACTACTTTAAAAAATTTAAAAACTATTTAAATATGTATACGCTGTCATCAGCAATAACAAAGGACATTCCATATAAACAGAAATGTCCTTTGTTATAAATCTATACCGTTTCTTTAATAAAACTTGCTTTATTTAACCCCAGAAACTCGATAGCATTTTCTCCAAGCATTTTTTATCTTTTCCTCATCCAAAACATTTTCTAGCATTTCGACTACATTTCCTGGTAGTGCTTCTCGCAGCAAAAATGTCTAGTCAGTACCCATGATGATGGGATCAGCCCCCAATTTTTCAATCACTAAAATATCATTCTCAATTATTAATGGTTTTTCTACAAAATTAATCTTTTTCATTATTTTTTGTATTACTTTAGGAAAAAAGTAATCTCCAAAAAAAGCACAAATAAAAGCATGTGACCAAGTTTTTAACCATGCATGTAAAAATTTTCCATCATAACCCTTATTTATTAAGACTAATAGTAATGAAATAAAAAAGGACATACTAAAAGCCATTAAAAGTGCAAAAATGATATTTTTTATTTAATATTAATATTTATTATTACTCATCTCCTCATCATTTAATTTATCTACATTTTTATCTTCGAATACCTTCATACATATTGTTTCAAATAAGAACAGAACAAATAACAGATATTTCCTGATCTATAGAACCTATAGGTCAAGATAAAAGAACATTCCTATTAAAATGGAATGTTCTTTTATTTGGCCTATTCCGATTCTTTAATAAAACTCTCTTTATTTAATCCTAGAAACTTAATCGCATTTTCTCCAAGCATTTGTTTCTTTTCCACATCCGAAACATTTTCCAACATTTCAACTATTTTCCCCGGTGGTGCTTCCCGCAACATAAATGGATAATCTGTACCCATGATAATATGATCAGCACCAAATTTTCCAAGCATAAATTGGAGATTGCACGGATCGTAAACGAGCGTATCGTAATAGAGTTTCTTCGCATAATAGCTTGGTGGCCGTTCCGTTGTGCGAATATGTGGCCATACTTCCCAGGCTTGGTCGATTCGCGGTAATAAATACGGCAGGGACCCTCCGCCATGGGCAAAGCAGATTTTTAATTTTGGAAATTTATCAAGAATACCGCTGAAGATTAGGCTTCCTGCCGCAAGAGCTGTTTCGGACGGCATTCCGATCGAATACATAAAGTTATGGTTTGGCATTCTCTCTACTCCGACCGTGGCCCATGGATGAACTAAAATGGGTACATCCAATTTTGCCGCTGCCTCCAGAAATCTTTGAATCTCTGGATCATCGAGGGTTTTTCCATTTGCGTTGCTGCCAATTTCAATCCCGATCAGCCCCAGCTCGTTAACTGCTCTTTCCATTTCTGCAATCGCCAAATCCGAATTCTGCAATGGTACCGTTCCAAGGCCGACAAAACGATCAGGATATTGGGCTACTACCGAAGCTATAAAATCATTTTGTGCTTTCGACAGCTCTAAACACTTTTCTACATCTGCCCAATATGTAAACGTAACCGGAATCGGAGATAAAACTTGGACATTGACACCTTCTGCATCCATTTCAGCGAGGCGCTTTTCAGGATTCCAGGCATTCTCGTCGACTTTTCGGAATGACTTTCCATCCTTGTAAATTTCAGCTCCACAGCTGCACGTATGCTTTAAAATCGGAAAACGATCATCCGCATATTTTTCCGCAAAATCAGGAAAATTCTCAGGAATAATATGGGTGTGAAAGTCAACCCGGAAATTCTCACCTTTTGACACGATGCTGCCTCCTTAAAGGTTAATTGTTGATTGATTATTGATTAACTTTTTCCAGGTCTTCCTTTATCAATTTACCAACTTTTCCCCATCCTGGTTTAGGTTTTCCTCCCCATTCATCAAGGGTATGCATGGTTGGTTCTAGACGGCGAGGCTCTCTTGGATTTTCCTCCGGAAATTCTTCCATTCCTTGACTATACTCAATCGTCAAGCCGTCAGGATCCGCAAAATATAGGAAAATGCTACCCGATGGGTGATGTTTTCCTGGCCCAAAAAGAATCGGAACATTGTTATCCTTTAATCTATTAACTTGAATCCCCACATCATCTACACGTTGAGCTTGATAAGCAAGGTGATTCAATTTATTTTCTTTTCCTTTTGTCAGGGCAAAATTATGATGAAATGGAGTTCCAGCTGCCCTTAACCAGGCCCATCCCGTTTCCCTTCCTTGGATATCTGAAATATTGAAGTTCAAAACATTCGTAAAGAAATCAAATAATTCGTCAAATTTATTAGTTTCATAAACGACATGAAGAAGTCTCGTAATTCTGGCCTTCTTAGGAACAAATGGTGTACCCATTTGCATAATTTGCACATAAAATTCATACGTTACGCCTAAATATGGATCTTTAAAACGCAATGTTCTACCTTGGGCCAAATTTTGGCACTCCTCTGCGCTTAATTCGACAGGATTTACACCTTGTTTCGTTAAATGGTCAAACACTGCTTGAAATTGGTCTGCCTTTTCAAGCTCAAATGCTACTCTTTTTAACCCAGGTTCTTCTCCTTGTTCAAGGATTAAATTGTGATGGTCACCGCTGCATCGAAGGTATGCAGCATCAAGAACCCGTTCAACAAATTCCATACCAACAATATTTTCATAAAAATCTACCGATTTATTAAGATCAGTCACGCTTAACACAACATATCCCAACTTTTTATAACGAATCATTCAAAAACCTCCTATATTTGAGGATCTGACCCTCATAGCTTAACCGCGTTAATGTGTTAATTCGTATGAACCCCAATCAAAATCTGACTTCATATTATAAAATGATACTTACTTTTCCGTGCGGGCGGAGACTGTCCAATTTGAGAATGACTTTCTTGGATTGAATCTTTAATTTTCCATTTTCTTTTACCAAAATGTATTCGTTGACCCCGACATAATTGTCCAGTACTTCACGTTTCGTACGGTAGGTAGAGAAATTGCATCTGACTTTTACGGCATCCCCTTCATTATTAACGATTCTTACATTCGTCACATTGTGAAGAGTAGTGGAGTGTGGGTATTCTACATGGGCTTCTCTTTTCAGTAATCGTAACGCCCGCTGTTCTAAACGGGCACGATCATCATGAACAAAGAAAAGCGATTTTTTAAAATCCGCATCAGGATTTCCGATGGGCGGAATCACATACGTTCCATTGCTTGAGAATAATGCAGCCCACTCCTTTAACTTAAACTCATCAAGAAGCTCCCCCTCATGGAATAAAAAATCTTCAATTTCCTGACGTGTTATGTTCATACTTCCACCTTCCCAGCTTCTTCTTTTTTGCTTTCCGCTGCTGTCATCCGTTTATCCCATTCACGCCAAAATGCACGCATTTGTTCTTCATCCGTCGCTTGGGGAATTTCCCTGTTCATTCCTTTGGAAATATCATTCCATCCGACTTTTTTAGTATTTAAAAAGCCTTCCTGGCATAGTTCAAGTGCTTCATTATCATCCGGAGTCGCAAAACCGCCTGGCCCTAAAAACTCTAAGTAGCTGTCATTCCGGACCACCCTGAAACCGTCTGTTTCATTTATAGGAGATAAAGCATAGGCGGTTACTTGCATATAACCCGGTTCAATAGGATAAAAGGTTCTGATTGCAATCGCCATGATATCATTGATGACTAGGTTAGGGAAAATTAAAATATTGCGGTTCTTTTTCGAAATGCGGTGGGCTCTTTCTTCGCCAAATTTTTCTACTAAGCGAGCATTGTTTTTGTCGATAATTTCTTTCGCCTCTTCACCGTAACCTTCAATCCATTTTCCGATTGGTCTTGGCCACGGGGCATAATATTCCATTACGGCATGTCCATTCCCCAGAGCGCGTGCTTCCCCTGCAAGACTGTCTTTTTCCATTATTCCGCCGCGGGTCGCAACAATATCAAAATAAGTTTTATGGGTTGGTACCCCGTGGTATAAATCAAAACTATTTTCACAAAGTAATTTCCAGTTCGCTCGTACGCTATATTCTTGGGGATCCTGCAAAACTTCCATTCCAACTTCTGTTTGATCTGCCACCAAGTCGAGATACTCTTTGGCACCTGCCAGGTATTCCTCTAATGATATGGCGTTGTCATCAAAGTTAACGAATACGAAACCGCGGTAACTTTCAAGTCGTTTGACAGCCAGCATATTTTTGGAGCCATCGCAGTTATGGTCTTCCAAGAAACCAAATTTATCAGGTAATCCGACTAATTCCCCTTGCGTATTAAAGCTCCACGCATGATAGAAGCAGCGGAATACTTTTGAGTTTCCTTTTCCTTCACGGCATACGAGCGCTCCCCGGTGTGGACAGGAGTTATATAATGCCCTTATCACCCCATCATTACCGCGGGTAAATAAAAGGTTTCGTCCACCAACTTTTCTTCTATGAAAATCGCCTTTATTCGGTACTTCTGATTCATGCCCGATATATAACCAGCATTTATCAAAAATTTCATTGCGTTCGATTTCTAAAATTTCCGGATCAATAAAAACTTCACGATTTACTTTGAATAAACACCTCTGTTGATCATCCTTAAGATAATTGCTCATTGGCTCTCCCCCTAAATAAGTTTTTTTGTAAACCTGCTCATCATCTATGTCAGTTCTGAAAGAGGTTTTAGAAAACCTTAAAATCATTTTTATTACATCGTGCTTCCTTCATTTACACTAATCACTTGGCCCGTAATAAAAGTCGCCTTATCGGAAGCAAGGAATACGATGGCATCCGCCACTTCTTCCGGATTGGTCCCTGTAACCAATACAGTCGCACCTACTTGTGATAAACCAATTGCAACCGCTTTCCCAATTCCTTGTGAAGAACCTGTTACATGGCTACTCTCCCTTCCAAAAGATAGGCTTGTGATTGACTCTACGACTCGACATGCTAATATCACCTCTTTTCCTTGTAATCTCTTTTTTGGTTTGTAAAGAAAATAGTCTGTTTCCTTTTTGTCGTGACAATCAAATACACAAAAACTAACATCGTTCCGGATACCTCAACTAAATGTAATCGCATCCAAAATATAACTCAGTGTGCTTAGGTAAACAGCGTTTAATGCATTTTTCCAGATAATATCTGAACATATTGACATTTAAAATTTCAGAATATTATCTTAATTGGTTTAATTTTAAATCTTTTTTTTGTGAAAATCTAATCGAAATATTCTTACCTTTATTGACTAAATTCAAGATTTTATTTATATATAAACATTATGAATACTCTGTTAACCCCTGTGCAAAGAGATGATTTAAAAGGAATAATAATAGATTTCGTTTGTCCTGAGTAAATTTTAAAGACATTTAAATAGTCATGACATAATAAAAAAAGGTAAGGGGAGCTCGAAATTATAAAAGGAATAAACTAAAAGAATCTTTATATTTGTTTAAAATCACTTGAAAAATTTACCATATTAAAAACCCCCTTAAGTAGGATTATTAGTCCAACTTAAGGGGGTAACTTCATTAAGTTACCTTTTTCTAATGACTAAAATATTGTTTATTACAGTGTATTTACTGCTAAAAAAGTTTCCTCCCCTCCGAAAAGAGAACCCGTTACTTTTCCTCCTGGCTCCTATTTGTTGAAACTGGATGAATTACATAATAGAATCCTAAAATATTTTCAATTTCTCCTATGTCTAAATATTCATCTGATAAATCTTTAAGCACTATCTGTGCATCTTGAATATCCAATTTCTCTAGTTTTTCAATGAGTTCAGATACTGTCATTTCTTATTTTCCTCCATTAAAATGAAAAGCTTCCCTTTACCGATGTCTGCAATGTTTTTATAAGAGTTTGTACCTAGAAGATAGACCTGAAAACAATGGATTATCATATATAAAAAATTCGTTAATTAAATGATTAAATCAGACAGATATAAAAAATACCAATTCAACAAGATGAATGGGTATGCCTTTAAATCTATTTCTACTATGGCTAATCATAAAGATATGAGTGAATAACAAGAAGAGGTGTAGAACCTCCCTTAGGGGATGTTAGTACCTCAGGTAAATCGACAAACCCGAATATTTTCGAATTTGTCGACAGTCTGAACTCCCTTTCAAAAAATATAGGGAGTTTTAATTTTTTATTTCTAAGGTTGTGAAAAATCCTTTATAAAAACAACTAATAGTTTGTCATTTTTCTAGAATACAGTTACTAGACTCATGCTTATTCGTTTATTTTCTATCAGAAACCGGTACACCGGCAACTCCCCAATGAGTTTTTGGCATTTCATTTACCAATACTCGAACGCCAGTTTTTGGTACAACTAATGTTTCAACAACAGTATCAGTAATATTTTCAATTAATGCTTTTATTTTTTCAGGTGGTCTACCTTCCATAATATTTACTTGAATAAGTGGCATGGTAATTCCCCTTTCATAAATTATATTTTCCTATTGTAATATGTTTTAAAATTGCTGATTTATTTACCAACAGAGAAAGTTACTTCGCCCAAGCCATCAAATTTACCTGAAACAACGTCGCCAACTTTTAACAATATTGCACTTGTTAAGGCTCCCGATAATATGATTTCGCCTTTTTTAATTTTATCTCCTTTTCTGGCGAGCATGTTTGCCAATACTGCAATGGCATTGGCAGGATGTCCTAAAACGGCAGCCCCAGCGCCCAATTCTTTAGTTTGGCCATTAATGGATAAAGTCGCCCCTACTAATTCAAGTTCAAAGTCATTTGGTTTTCGAAGTGTGTTACCAAATACGACCCTTGAAGTAGATGCATTATCAGCAATTACATCTGTGTGGGTAAAGTTAAAATTTTCATAGCGGCTATCAATAATTTCAAGTGCAGGTAAAACATACTCTGTTTTAGCTAACACTTGTGAGCCGGTAATTCCAGGTCCTTCAATATCTTCGCCAATCAAAAACGCAATTTCTGCTTCCACTTTTGGATGGATCAGATCAGAAAATGGAAGAACACCACCGTTATCGATCAACATATAATCAAACACATATCCGTAAATTGGCTCAGTAACGCCCATTTGTTCCCACTTCGCCTTGCTTGTTAATCCCATCTTAGGGCCAATGATTCTTCGGCCCTCGTCTAATTTTTTTTGAACAAGCAGTTCCTGTGCCTGATAAGCTTCCTCAACTGTTAAATCAGGTTTAAACGTCTTAGTTACCTTTACAACTTCACGTTTTTCTACTTCCGCAGCAACTAAGTAATCAGCAATTTGTTTAATAATTTCACTTACCATACCTTTTCCTCCTTTGATCCAGATTCAGTATCTATTTATGCCAATTATTTAAAGTTAACGCTTACTTGACCAAGATGAGCAAATCTTGCTGTAAAATTGTCGCCCGGATTAACGACAACCATGCCGGAAAGTGCACCCGAAAGGATTACTTCACCTGCTTTAAGAGTAATATCATAATCTGCTAAACGATTCGCCAGCCATGCAACACAAGTTGCCGGATTTCCAAGTGCAGCGGCTCCAACACCTGTATTGGCAACTTCACCATTTTGCAAAAGTACCATGCCTATTAATTCCAAATTAATATCTTGAATTTTTGTAGGCTTGCCACCCAATACAAATAATCCGGATGAAGCATTATCAGCGACCGTGTCTGGTAGCTTAATTTTCCAATCTTGTATCCGACTATCTACAATTTCTAAAGCAGGAACAACATAATCTGTTGCTTGTAGCACATCAAGAACAGTTACACTCGGACCTTTTAAATCTTTCTTTAAAATAAATGCAATTTCACCTTCTACTTTCGGCTGAAGCATGTTTTCACAAAAAATAGTACCTCCATTTTCAACGACCATGCTGTCTAATAGATGTCCATAGTCAGGCTCATCAACACCCAACATTTTTTGTACGGCAACAGAGGTTAATCCAATTTTTTTGCCAACAATTTTCTGTCCTTCAGCTAGCTTCTTTTTAATATTTTCCAATTGAATATAATATGCCTTATCTACAGTAATTTCTGGATCTACCACAGTTAGCGGATTAATTCCAACGCGTTTTTTTCAGCTTCTAATAATTTAGCAGCAAACTTTTCAATTTTACTAGTCAATTGAATATATCCTTTCTATTATAAATGTATTTTGACACTGTTTAGTATAAGCTGAGAAACATTCAAAAAAGTTGCACGGTATATCTTATTTAAACCGTGCAATATATCCATGTTAAAAAATAAAATTAAAGTTTAACACAAATATTAGATATTTCAGTGTAGAATTCCCAACTGTGACTACCGCCAACACGACCTAGTCCACTGTCTTTCGTACCTCCGAATGGAGTTCTAAGATCACGTACAAACCAGCAGTTGATGTAAGATAAACCTGATACAATTTTTTGGGCTACACGGTGTGCACGACGGATATCGTTAGTCCAGATTGTGTTACTTAAGCCCATCCGAGTGTCGTTTGCTGCCGAAATCACTTCTTCTTCTGTGTCAAATGGAATAACTGTAACAACCGGTCCAAAGATTTCTTCACGAACACAACGAGATCTGTCATCTAGACCAGTAATGATGGTTGGTTCTATGAAATATCCTTTATCCAAACCATCAGGGCGCTTACCTCCTGTAACGAAAGTACCGCCTTCTTCTTCTGCAATTTTCAGGTAGCTCATTACTTTATCATAGTGTACTTTGGCGACTAATGCGCCTTGATCATTGCTCATATCAAATGGATCGCCAACTTTTAATTCTCTTGTTTTAGATGCAAATCTTTCTACGAATTCATCAAAAATTGGACGTTCAACATAGATTCTTGAACCGCAGACACAAACTTCCCCTTGATTTGTAAAACTTGATCTAATGGTTGTTGCCACTACTTCATCAATATCGACATCTGCAAAGATAATGTTAGGGTTTTTACCGCCTAATTCGAAAGAAAGCTTTTTTAGTGTAGGCGCAGCTTCTTCCATGATTTTAGCACCTGTAGATACTTGCCCGATAAAACCGATACCAGCAATGTCAGGGTGTTTGTTGATTGCACTTCCAGCACCAGGTCCAAAACCGTGAACCAAGTTTACAACTCCATCCGGAACACCAGCTTCTTTAAGAATTTCCATTAATCTTGTTGCAGTCATCGGGGTTATTTCAGATGGCTTAATCACTACTGTACATCCTGCAGCCAAAGCTGGAGCTAATTTCCATGTTAATAAGAATAATGGAAGATTCCATGGCTGGATTAATCCAACTACTCCAATCGGGCGGCGATATCCGTAGTTAAGCGCATAGTGAGTTTCATCTTGGTATGCCTCTGTTCCTATAGAAATCATGTAATCAGCAAAAAAATGGAAGTTTGCTGCTGCACGAGGAGCATCAACGTGACGTGAGAATTTAAGGTGCTTACCAGTATCTAATGATTCTAATTGTGCAATTTCTTCCTGTCTTGCTTCAAGAATGTCACCAACTTTGCGGATAATTCTTGAACGTTCATTTACAGTCATTTTTCCCCATGGGCCCTCTTCAAAAGCACGTTTAGCAGCTTTAACAGCTAAATCAATATCTGCCGCGTTTCCTTCTGCAACTGTACCATAAACTTCCTCAGTTACAGGATTCACGTTATTAAACGTTTTTCCATCTACAGATTCAACAAATTTACCGTCGATATAATGTAAACAATCAAATGGTTTTACGATAGGTTCAACTACTGTTTTAGTTTCGACTTGCGCCATTCATAATTCCTCCTTGGTTTTGATTTTAATATTTTCTAAATATAGCGTTAATGCTTACATGTTTTATGTTAATGCTAATTTGTTAATGGAACTTTCCACTTCACTTAAAAGATTTAAAAAAGTGTGCGTCTTACCCAACCTAAATTATAAGATAATGCTTACTTGTCCGTGCGGTAGGAGGCTGTCTAGTTTTAGGATGACTTTCTTGGATTGAATCTTTAATTCTTCTTTTTCTTTTACCAAGATGTATTCGTTGACTCCGACGTAATTGTCGAGCACTTCACGTTTTGTGGGATAGGTTGAGTATATGCAGCTTACCTTACGGCATCCCCTTCATTACTAACGATTCTTACATTCGTGATATTGTGAAGAGTAGTTGAATGCGGATATTCTACCCGGACCTCTTTTTCAATAATCGTAACGCTCCTGTTTTGGACGGGCTCGATTTTCATGAACGAAGAAATTTTTAAAAGTCCGCATCATAATTTCCGATGGTCGGAATCACATACGTTCCATTGCTTGCGAATAATGTAGCCCACTCCTTTAGCTTAAACTCATCATGAGGTTTCGCCTCATGGACTAAAAGATCCTCAATTTCCTGACGTGTTATGTTCATACTTTCACCTTCCCAGCTTCTTCATTTTTGCTTTCCGCTGCTGTCCTCCGTTTATCCCATTCAAGCCAAAAGGAACGCATTTGTTCTTCATCCGTCGCTTGGAGAATTTCCCTGTTCATTCCTTCTTGTCGTGACTATCAAATGCACGAAGACTAGCATCGAACCCGGGCACCTCAGCCAAATGTAATCGCATCCAAAAGTTAAAGCCAATGTGCTAAGGTAATCAGCGTTTATTGTATATTTCAGATAATATCAATATCTAAAAATGTTAATATTTAAATATATCTGAATATTATCTTGATTAACTTAATTTTAAATCTTTACCCCATGTAATTCTAATCGAAATAATCTTTCTTCTAGAGCCAAAATTCAAGATTTTTTTAATATATAAACACAATAAATACATTGTTAATTCTAATGCAAGGAAATGTTTTAATAGGAATAATGAATAGACTTCGTTGTCCTGAGTGAGTTCTAAAAAACGTTTAATTAAAAAAGGGTAAGCGGAGTTGGAAATAAAAATAAAACTACGAATAAATAAAAAGACATCTTTCTATTTAAATCATTCCAAATTTATTTTTTCCCAAAAAAAAAAGCCGTTCTCCCTATAAAATGTACCCTAATAGAGTACTTAAAAAAAGTCTACCTAAAAAGAGAAGGGCAAATTCGCAAGAGACATTTTGTTGCTGTTTGTACCATCTTGTTTTCTCCTCCTAATATGGCTCTGATTTTCTAAATAAGAATTATTAATTAATACAGTAATATTTTCTCCTTATAGATCCCGTTATTGACATACAACTATAAAAAATATTTTTAAAAATCCGCCTTTTTATAAATTAAATTCTATTAGATATTTCAATAGCTATTTATTACAATATAAACATTCGGAAAATTCTCATATATTTAAAATATTTATTTTCTGAATGCTTAAGACAAGGGAATTCTTTAAGTTATTGGAAGACTTAGGGTTATATAAAAAAGGGGGGCAATGAATATGCCATTATTAATGGTTGCACTTGGAGATATTCTACTAATTATTTTAATCACGGGCTTCAAATTAAACGCTTTCATTCCATTGATTATTGTTTCGTTTGTTGTGGCGCTGGCATTAGGGATGCCGCTAGGTGAAATAGTCACTTTAGTAGAAGCTGGATTAGACGGTACTTTAGGATACATAGCGCTAATCTTAGGTTTCGGAGCGATGATTGGTCGTTTGATCGCTTATGCAGGTGGAGCCTATCGAATTTCAATGACATTAATCGATAAGTTTGGAAGCAGGAATGTGCATTTACGACATATACGATTCTTTCATCAGTAGCATCAATTGTTGGAATTATTCTTCTTAATGGATACTTCTGTCATATTAGCTGGTGTAACCATTGTAGCTATCCTAATTGCTGCAGTTGTTATTCACACGATTGAAGGGACTGGAAACAAGAAGAAGCAAATTAAAAATATTTCTGTTTAATCTTTATATATTTACATAACACCAAGAGAAAGCTATCTGATAAATTCCTTTCACAATGAAGTTACTATTATAAAAATAAATAGCAAGATGCTTCCTATTTTTAATAGACTTTCTATTCTAATTATGAAAAATGAAGAAAATATAATACGAAATGAGGTTTTTAAATGAAGATCATCACAGTACTTGGAGCAGGTATAATGGGTCATGGCGTTGCTCAATTACTTGCACAAGCAGGATATATTGTACGTATTCAAGCTAGACGCGAGACATCATTGGAAACAGCAAAAAAAATGATTACGAACAGCTTGAAAATTATGGTTGATAAAGGCATGCTGTCACAAGAAAAAATGGAGCAGACTTTGGATAATATTAAATATACAACAGATTTACTTGAAGCGATCCAGGATACTGATTTTATTCTAGAATCTATTCCAGAAGTGCTTGAGACAAAATTAGATACTTACGAGATTATTGAAAGCATTGTCTCTGAAAAAACGATTATTGCATCTAATACATCTACTTTCCCATTAAAGGAATTAACACAAAGAGCAAAACATCCGGGAAGATTTATCATTACACACTACTTTAACCCTCCACAACTTGTACCAATTGTAGAAATTGCTAAATTTGAGAAGACAGATGAAAATGTCATAAAAGTAACTTATGACCTAATGAAAGAAATCGGTAAAACTCCAGTAGTACTGAAAAAAGAGATTACCGGCTTTATCGTTAACCGCATACAAGTAGCCTTTCTACGGGAATGCTTCAACTTAATTGAATTGGGAGTATGTACGGCAGAAGATATTGATATCGCTGTCAGAGGAAGCATGGGCTTTAAATGGGCTTTCTGCGGACCAATGGAAAGTCAGGATTTAGCAGGTCTGCAAACAACACAAGCTATGGTATACAACATCGAGCAGGATTTATCGAATACAAGAGAAGTTCCTAAATTCTTAAAAGAAATGGTCGAAAAAAGTGAATATGGTATTCGTTCAAATAAAGGTTTCTATGAATACGATGATAATGGGGCAAAAGCAATTTATACACGTGATGATAATTTCCTAGATCTTCTAAAATTAATTCAAGACAAAGAAGGAAAAAACAGCATCAGCAGTTAAATAAGCAATGTGACAGTTTAAAAATAATAAGGTAGAAGTTGGTTTAGCCGGCTTCTTTTTTTTTTGCTCCGTACAGCGTCTCCGCTATATACCAACAAAAAAAGCCTATCAAATAATATAATTTGATAGACATTTCACCTTACATGTTATTTGTTTGTAATAGGTAATGGAGCCCTTTAATATTTTTCTACTTATTTTTTGAATGGATAAATTCTTTTTCAACAGAAAGTTGTAAGCTGGATACCATGTTGTTAACTGCACTAAACAGAGCTTTTACTGAGGAGGTCATAATATCCGTATCAATTCCGCATCCCCAATATACAGCACCATTCTTTGCGGTAATTCCTACATAAGATACAGCGTTTGATCCTGAACCTATCTCCAGCGCATGCTGCTTATAGACCAAATCTTTATAATCGATACCCAGTTGGGTTTGAAGAGCGTTGCTGACAGCATCAAGTCTTCCATTTCCCACACCAGTAAATTTATGTTCTTCATTATTCATCCGGATCGATACAATCGTTTCGTAATAACCATTTTGAGTGTATTTATAACTGATGAATTCGATAGGGGTGTTAATATTTACATATTCATTGATGAAAATATCATAGATTTCATTGGGCATAAGTTCCTTGTGCTTATGATCTGAAACATTTTTCACACAATATCCAAAGCTCTCACGCATTTCGGTAGGTAGGTCAATTCCATACTTTCGCTTAAGGATATAACCGATTCCTCCCTTACCGGATTGACTGTTAATTCGGATGATGTCTCCTTCATATTCTCTTCCTATATCCATCGGATCAATTAATAGATAAGGTACAGTCCAATACTGACGTTCTTCTTCCTCTCGCCATTTCATACCTTTGGCAATGGCATCTTGATGGGAACCTGAAAATGCAGTAAAGACAAGTTCACCGCCATATGGGTGTCTTTCGTGAACCTTCATTCTTGTTAATTTTTCATATTTGGAAATAATAGTAGGGATATCTTCAAAATTCAGCTTGGGATCTACCCCATGGGAATACATGTTTAATGCCAGCGTTACGATGTCCACGTTCCCTGTTCTTTCTCCATTTCCGAACAATGTTCCTTCGACTCTTTGCGCTCCGGCAAGCATTCCTAGCTCAGCATCTGCTACCCCAGTTCCTCTGTCATTGTGCGGATGAAGTGATAGGATTACATTATCTCGGTAGCTCAGATTGTCACTCATATACTCAATTTGACTTGCGTAAACGTGAGGCATGGACATTGATACCGTAGCTGGTAGATTGATAATTACATTGTTACCAGCTGTCGGCTGCCAAATATCAAGTACCTTGTTGCAAATTTCAAGTGCAAACTCCACTTCTGTACCCGTGAAGCTTTCAGGAGAATACTGAAATTGAAAATTCCCTTCGGTTTCAGCAGCATATTTCTTTAGTATTTTTGCTCCAGTTACAGCAATATTAATAATTTCTTCCTTAGATTTTCTAAATACTTGCTCACGCTGTGCTATAGATGTGGAATTGTACAAGTGCACCACTGCTTTATTCGCACCCTGTAACGCTTCAAATGTTTTTTTGATAATATGTTCTCTTGACTGTGTTAAAACTTGAATTTTCACATCATCCGGAATCAAATTTTCTTCAATTAATGTACGTAAAAAAGCAAATTCAGTTTCCGAGGCAGCTGGAAAGCCTACTTCAATTTCCTTGAAACCTACTTGTAAAAGCAACTGAAAATATTCTAACTTTTCCTCTAGACTCATTGGGACGACCAAAGCTTGATTCCCATCACGTAGATCAACACTACACCAGGTAGGAGCTTCTGTAATATACTCCTTCTCTGTCCATTTCAAGCATTGCACTGGGGGCATAAAGTAACCCCTAGAATATTTATCGATATTTTTCATCCCGACTCCCACCTTTTCAATTGTAATTGTTAATTTATTTAAAATAAAAAAGCCCCGTCTCTATAAAAATATAGAGACGAGGCATTGCTCGCGGTACCACTCTAATTGATTAATCATAATAATATTAACCCACTCATTTTCAGTGGCAATCACCACCTATCTACATAACGGTAGAAAACCGACATCCCCTACTGATTAAATTCAGGGAGTAGCTCTTGGATGAGTTCAAAGGCAATAACTACCGATTCTCACCAACCATCGGCTCTCTAACAAGTTTATAATTCCTTTTACTATTTCCAATCTTTGCTTAATATTTAATTAAATTCGATAATATATCGATAAACTCGAGTTGTCAATACCAAATTTACTGAAAATAAAGATTAATATGAATTAATATCACTTCTTTAAAAGAAAACCCCTATATTAATACCTTCCTATAGCACTTCTAATTTTTACTTTTGCTTTCATTTGTGCCATTTGATCACACCTGTTTCAAAGTATTAATAGAATCAATATGGACAGGAAGATTCGACCTTAAAAACACATTATTTATCAGAGATGACTATTTGAAAAAGGACTATTCAAGTTGATCCAATTAGTAGGAAGCACCATTGTTTTATAACTTTTGTCTGAAGTTCCTTACATCCTAGATTTGTAAAATATCTGACAACTTCCAACTAAGAAAAAATATTATAAAAATCTTTGATTGACCTTTTGCTGGACCTGGGATACCCCCTCCTTTTTTTAACTAGTCATATGTCATTTAGTCTTGTCTATAAATATCTAATAATATCATCTCCGTGAGCAAGTTGTGACCAAAGGTGTGACCATTTTTCTTAGTTTAATTAATGGTATTAAACTAGTTATTGAAGAGGTGGATACAAACCTCCTCTTCTATTTTAGTAGGACTTAATCCTGAATTACAAGATAGCCAAATTATGTTGGAATGAGAAGAAGTTTCAAAAGAAAAAGAAATTCTTAACCTTGGTCAGAGCCTTTTCTTGTCCTGCTATTGCTTTTACTGTCCGCTGTTTATCCCCGGTAATTAAGATTACTTCTATTCCTATACCTTTAAGGCGGCTTATGGCTGATTTTGAGGTTTCTTATAACGAACTATCAATATCTGATTAACTACAATTTATTACAAACTTATTACATTATTTTTACGATTTCGACAAATTATAGCAAATTATTCAATTGATATGTAAACTAAAATTAATAAATGAAACGATTACTAAGGGGATACACATGAAAAAGAAAATTATAGCATTCGTTACAGCTACCGTATTCGGGACTTCCCTATATAGTACGTCAGCCATGGCTGCAACAATCAAAGTTAAAAGTGGGGATACTTTATCAAAGTATTCAAAGCAATATAAAATATCAGTTTCAGAGATTAAGAAAGCTAATAAATTATCAAGCGATAGAATCAAAATAGGTCAAAGTATATACATACCTGAAAAAGGCAAGGTCGTGACTAAAACAAACACCAGTCCATCTTCATTGGTATATACGGTAAAATCCGGTGATAGCTTGTCATCAATCGCAAAGAAGTATAGGACAACTGTAACACAACTAAAAGCAGGGAATCGATTGAAATCGAATCTAATTAAAATAGGTCAAAAATTAAAAATTAGTAGTGGTACTGCAACATCACCTGTTGCTCCGGCTCCCGCAGCAAATAAACCTGCAGTGTCTACCATTAATAAAAACAAGTTGATTCAAAACGCTAAAACTGTGGTTGGCAGCCCTTACAAATGGGGAGGAACTACTCCAAGCGGATTTGATTGCAGTGGATTTATTTACTATGTGATCAACAAACAAAAATCCGTATCTCGTCAGACTGTTGCTGGATATTGGAACAAGATGAAACCTGTGTCTACTTTATCCGTCGGCGATTTTGTCTATTACGAAACGTATAAAAAAGGTCCTTCACATATGGGAATCTACGTAGGAAATGGTCAGTTCGTTCATTCTGGGTCCCATGGAGTTGAAATTTCCAATATGAATATTTCTTACTGGAAATCTCGCTATCTTGGAGCAAGACAACTCTAGTTTCAAAAGTCCTTATGTATCGATAAGGGCTTTTTTTATTTATCTAACTAAATGATTCTATCGCAAATGTCCAATTAAGGTCATTCCCGAAAGTAAATGCGATGCTTATTTTAGCATCGCACCCGTTTTTGAATAACATGTTGGTTATAAAAAGGAATGAATTATAAATAGAATTGCGAAACTAACTCCAGAACGCAAATGCCACTTCCTGTCCATCCTCTGATATCGAAATAATCCGGATATAGGGACTGGCAGAAGGACTAGCAAGGAAAGCAATCCACTTATATTATTAAAATCAAATTTGAAGCCGTGCATAAAGACAGCTACCGTATGCACGATAATAAAAGCGATGGCGATAATCGCTGCTGGAGTATGCCATTTTCGGGTAAAGCGCAGCAATATGGCCAACCATTTTTTTACCTCTACTTGTCCTTTCAGCATACGAAGCCTCATCACACGTAGAAGCACATAATACGCAAGTACAAAAAATAAGGCAATTCTAGCAATGGAGCCAAAATCTTTAAATGTATGTTCGAACTGCCTGCTGTGCAAAGTGGTTAATGGAAGCTGTAATAGCCCCTTAAGTTCCCAAAACACTATCAAAGCAGCGATAATTAACGCAATGATTAACCATATTCGTTCCTTTTTAGGAACCCATCCTTGTTTTTGGACCTTGATTTCCCTTGCATTCATTGATCTGTCCTCCTATATAAATATAAGAAACTTACATTCAGTTTCATCATTCCAAAATGACTCCATTTTTTTTATAAAACAATCCCCTTAAAGTTAAAATAACCTTCAATTTTATTTAAATACAATTTAGCACATTAAATGAATGCATTTTATATATTAATGAATTATTAATAATAAATTAATTGAAAAAATAGGTTCATATTATTGATTGATCTTTAAAAGCTGGTCGATAAAAAGCTGCTGATTCCCGCATCTAGGGACAGAGGGTACGCACTTATCGGGTGGGGAATTAGGTTAACCCCCCGAGCTGATAAATAGACGGAGAAATTCCGCTTAATTAATAATTATTATTAAAAAAGGCTTAAATAGACGGAGAGATTCCGCCTATTTACTCAAAAAACGTGAAAATGGGGGATTTTTCTTTGCATAAGCGGAAATTCTCCGCTTATTTACCCCGAAACGAGCTCCATTCTGCATTTAACCGGAAATTCTCCGCTTATTCTACTTTTGCTGGTTACAGACTAAACTTCCCCATTAATATAAAAATAAAAAGCTGCCAAAATGACAGCTCTGTTCTTCATAGTATTGCATTAATTCTTTATGCCGAGTTTATTTCAACGAAATCTTCACAACATCTTCCAAATATTTCGTTGCACTATATCCAAAAATCTCCAGCTTTTTAGGAACCACTTTCTCACCAGTGCCGTTACCGTCCAACTTCATGCTTTGAACGGTTACGAAATAACGAGGCTGCTCGATTTCATCAAAAGGGACTGGGAATTCATTCGTATCGTATTCCGTCCCATTTTTATCAACGAGCACCCCATCCGTATTCATCTCCGTAGTAATCGGCTCGTTTTCATCTTCTCCCACAATATTGAAGTTAAGCGCCTCATACGCTCGATTCTTCACTTCATGATCGCTTATGACAATAATGGAGGGCTGTCCAACTTCCAGTTTGTCGATAGAGATTGTACTGCCTGCATATTCAAAAGTTTGAGGATATTGCTTAGCAGCATCCAGTTCGATGGTTTTTGGGTCTTGAAACGTTAAATTAATAGATGCGAGTTGAACGTGAACCTCTTTTGGCTTTTCTCCGAAAAGGGGTTCAAAGTTTGTTTGAAAAGTCGTCCAATTCATGTCTTGCTGTGAATTCATAAAAGAGCTGCCATACAGATCAGTTTTTACAATTTTATTGTTCACTTCCAGATTATCAATATTAAGAACATCAATCATCTTCTCTGGCTTTTCATTATTAATACCATATTGCAGAATTGTTGCTGTTGGCGCAATGGTTAGTTTATCAAATCGAACCGGGATCCCCTCGACTTCTGTTTCTTGATTCAAGGCATATTCAACGGAAGGCTGTTTTGTCACAGGAATCTCGAAATTCCACTCCCCAGTTTCATATCCAGGGTACAGGGGAGTGCTAATAACTTTCTGGTCAGAGGAATCACGAATCAATTTCAAGAGCCTTGTGATTTTTAGTTTGATCGTTCCATTCTCCTTATTGAGTGGCAGTAGACTAATTTTTCCTTGATACACATTCTTCTCTTTTTTATTGCCATCTGATTTAAGGTCAGGGGGATTGTACCTAGGATGACCTTCCGTATTCATGAGTTCAAGTTCATTCTCCACAATAACCCCATCATCATAATTCATCATATATTGATTTTCTTCATTTGTATCTTCAATTTCATAAAAGACAAGCGTCTGAACATCATCAGCAATCACACTTCTGATCTTAATTTTCACCCCATCGCTTTCCGCTTCCAGGTTCAGCCTTTCACCAAGGTCCTGTTGCAGAAAGGGACGCAATTCCTGATCTTTTTCTGTCCAAGTATAGTAGAGGCTAGTAAAACTCCCTGTAAAAACTTCTATACCTATTAATAATGCTATAAAACTTGCAAATACAATGCCCATTCTTAAACGTTTCTTGTTCTTTTGTTGTCTGTCCTTTTCCTTTTCTACCAGCCTTGTTTTGACGTTCTCCATGAAACCGGATGGTATATGCAAATCTTTCATCCCATCGGTTAGATCTATCATGGTTAACATGACATCTTGAAAGCCAGCCAAATCCACCTGACATTCTTGACAATGATAAATATGTATCTCTAATTCAATCTTTTTCGGGCGATCTAGAGTTCTTTCTAAATAATCGATGTAATCCTTATAATATTCCTTACAGCCATTAAAGGATGAACCGTACCCCATTTCTATCCTAAGTGACTGAATTCCGGAAAACAAAAGCTCTTTCAGCTTTTCCACTGATATTTGGAGAAGCTGTGCCGCCTCCACATGTGAGAGCCCTTTTACATAGGTAAGGACCATCGCTTCTTTCTCGATGTCTTTCAATTGATCAAGTGCTTTAAATATACTCTGACGTGGTTCACCTTCCCCAGAAGCTTGTAAACCTCTATCAATAGAAAGCTCACGACAAATATGTATGAAAATGGATGTAACCCATGTTTCGAATGATGTTTCACTTTTAAAGCGCGGCAATTCCTTGTGGACTTTTAAAATGGACCGGTAAAAAAGCTCTTCCATTTCCTTCTGGTTACTAAGATAGGACCAACCAAGCGTATAGAACGCCTGTTTATGCTGATCCAACCAATCGAAGATGGATTCCACGCTTTTTTTGCTTATTGAAGTGATTGAAGTAGAATCTATCTTTGCTGGGATCATTCATGCGTTCCCCCCTTTTTGTTCTCTATATGGTATTTATACTTTGAATTATCTTCCTATTATAATAGATTTCATTTAAAATTGGTCTATATTTCCTTTTCTTAACAAAAGTATCCTGCCACTATCTGCTATATTTTCCAAGCATATTAATTAATAAAATCCCGTATTTTTTCAGAAGGAACCGATGCAGGAAGAAACCTTGTTACTTGATGTGTATTAAGTTCTGTGAAGTGTTAATAATTGTTAGAGATAAGTGAAAAAGGAGCGAGGGAAATGACCTATATAGTTGATTTTAAAAATGTGTCTACAGTTGGCTTAGAGTCCTCACCTATTGCAGAAGCGCTTGCTGGTTTACGCGCGAATGAAGCCCGTTATTTTATGAATAAATACAAGCATGAGTTTACGGTTGAACCAGCTGACGAAAGCCAGGAGACCATTGATTATGTGAACCGGATTTTGAAAGAAGAACGTGATATTGAGTTTGCGGCCAAACCTTTAGAAACTTCGCGTTTTCAAGTGGAAAATATCAATTGGGCTTACGTCTTTTATGAGGATGGTCTTGAGGTCAACGTCTTGTATACGTTAGATGGCCCAAAGCCGAAACGTGCCGTTGGTTTTAAGCTTTCGGAGGGGATGGAGGTACCCAAGGAGTTAGAAGGGAAGTTTAAGTTTGCTAGACAGAAATCTAAACTAGCTGGAACAATTCGGGGCTCGTTTTTTGTAATTAAACGAGAATATTAAAGTAAGGAAAAGGGATAGTCAAGGAATCCTGCCATTATTCATATTCCTTGATTAAAATAAAGCAGCAACTTCCTTTAAGTAACCAGCAAAAATAAGCGGATTTTTTCCGGTTAAATGTGGAACGGAGCTTGTTTCGGGGTAAATAAGGGAAGTTTTTCCGACTACTCAGTGCAACAACCACCATTTTCAAGTTTTTCGAGTAGATAGGCGGAGTTTCTCCGTCTATTTAAGCTATTTTTAATGATAATTACAAATTAAGCGGAATTTTTCCGTTTATTTATCTGATTGGATGCTTAACACGCCCCCTCCGATACGAGCGGATTCACATGATCCCAGATTTCCCCCTATCCTTTCATAGATTCCTATAAATAAAGCTGCCTGGAATGACCGGCAGCTTTTTAAAGGAGTTATATTAAATAATCAATCAGTTTTTCTTTCGGATGGCCAAAGATTTCTGCTTCTAGCCTCCGTCCGGTCGGGGTAGCCGCCAACCCGCCTTCGGCTGTTTCCCTTAACGCAGAAGGCATTGACTGTCCAATCGCATACATGGCTCCAATCACTTCGTCACATGGAATCCTGCTGGTTATCCCAGCAAGGGCCATATCAGCAGCTGTCAAAGCATTGGATGCACCCATTGCATTCCGTTTCACGCAAGGCACTTCAACGAGACCAGCAACCGGATCGCAAACAAGGCCCAGCATATTTTTTAAGGTAATAGCCATCGCTTCGGCTGATTGCTTAGGCGTACCGCCAGCCATTTCAACAATTGCAGCTGCTGCCATCCCTGAAGCCGAACCTACTTCTGCCTGACAACCGCCTGCAGCCCCTGAAATGGATGCATTGTTTGCAACGACAAATCCAAACGCCCCTGCCGTAAATAAAAATTCAATCATTTCCTGCCTAGTTGGATTGAGTTTATCCTTTACTGCAAATAATGTACCTGGAACGACTCCCGCCGATCCTGCAGTCGGTGTAGCACAAATGATGCCCATTGCTGCATTGACTTCATTCGTGGCAACCGCCTTGCTCACCGCATCCAACAGCAATGTGCCGGTAAGAGATTTCCCGCTTTGAATATAGTTTTGCAGCAATAATGCATCGCCGCCTGTGAGTCCTGTGCGTGATTTTACTCCTTTTATGCCCCGTTCGATCGCCCGTTCCATTACGGTCAGGTTTTGATCCATTTTGGCAAGCACTTCTTCACGGGAAAGGCCAGAAACTTCTATTTCCTGCCGAATCATAATTTCGGCTATTTTTACCTGATGTTGTTCCGCCAGCGAAACAAGTTCAGCTACATTACGAAACATAGCATTTCCCCCTGAATCTACTAATCATTTATGTTTAATGCCCGAAAATATTATCATTCAACAATACGGATGACACTTACAACGTTGTCCAGCTTTTGCAGATCGCTTACCAACTGGTTATTTATCTTTTCATCCGATTCAATGACCATGATGGCCATGTCGCCTTTATCTTTCCTGGCCACTTCCATATGACCGATGTTTATTTTATTTTGCGAAAAAATGCTTGTTACCGAGCTGATGACGCCAAAACGGTCATTATGAATGACGAGGATTGCAGGGTCACCCGATAATTTTAGTTTGAAGGAGTTGATTTCTGTTATTTCAATGGCTCCTCCGCCGATGGAGATGCCAATGATCTCCAGCTCTTTATCTTCCGCAAAAAGATTAATCTTTACTGTATTTGGGTGTTCTGTAACGGCTTCTTCCTCTTGAAAGATGACCTCCATGCCCAGTTGTTCTGCTATTTCCATAGCCTCGGGGATCCGCTCGTCAAATGTATCAAAATCCAGTAATCCCGCAACAAGAGCTAAGTCAGTACCATGTCCTTTATACGTCTTTGCAAATGAGCCGTACAGCGAGAGGACAGCCCTTTTCGGCTGGCACTCGAACAGGGTTCTGGCCACGCGGCCAATTCGGACTGCACCAGCAGTATGTGAACTGGAAGGTCCAATCATAATCGGACCAATGATTTCAAATGCTGATCGATATTTCATTGTTTTCACCCGTTCCTATACTTATGATTCTTTATATTAATGTTCCTTTTGCATCCAATCTTTAAGGAAAAATAGGGACAAGTTATAAAAACTGTCCCTATTCTGTATTAAAATTTACACTGCTTTCTTATCTGTCCGATCTTCTGTTTGAAGTTCCGCAGGTACACGCTTGTTGATTCCGAAAGCATAAAAGCTGATTGCTACAATAGCCAGGAAGACGATACCCGCAATTAGTGAAATACGAGTGTCTTCGTTGAACCACATACCAACAAGCACCGCTGTCAGATAGGCAATTGTCACATAGTTAGTGACAGGTGCAAAAGGCATTTTGAATGGATGGCTGGCCATTTTATCAGCATGAACCTTTCTGAACTTGATTTGGCTGATCAAGATGACAAACCAAGGAACCATACCTGGAAGAACACTTGAAGCATAGACGTACACAAACAATTTTTCTGGTGCAATATAACTTAACACTACACCAACGCCAAGGCCGATCAGAACGCCAATGGTACCGAATAAAGGCACTCCGTTACTCGAAACCTTTGCAAACGCTTTTGGAGCTTGACCATTAACACCAAGAGTATAAAGCATGCGCCCTGCGCTGTAGATACCGCTGTTACATCCAGACATCGCAGCAGTGATAACAACAAAGTTAATGATTCCGGCTGCCGCTGTAATACCGATTTTTGCAAAAGTTGCTACGAACGGGCTTCCTAAAGAAGTTAATTGATCCCAAGGATAAACTGTGACAATAACAAAGATTGCGCCAATATAAAATACGAGGATACGCCAAATTGTACTTTGAATCGCGTTCCTTATTGTTTTCTGAGGATCTTTCGCTTCACCAGCTGTAATACCAATAAGTTCTACACCTTGATATGCACCAACAACGAGTGATAGGGCAAAGAGGAATCCTTTAAGACCGCCAGTAAAGAAACCGCCATTTTTCCAGAGGTTCGATAAGCCGATTGATTCTCCTCCGTTACCAAGACCGAAGAAAATCAGGCCAAAACCTGCAACAATCATCAATACAATCGTAACTACTTTAATCAACGCAAACCAAAATTCGAATTCACCAAATGATTTAACAGAAATAAAGTTCGCTGCCCCAAGGATAACCATTGCGATTAGGCCTGGGATCCACGCTGGAAGATCTGGGAACCAATACTGCATATATGTGCCGATTGCGATAACTTCCGCCATACCAACAACTACCCACTGGAACCAGTTACTCCAGGCAGTCATATATCCTGCTATTGGATGGATATACTTATATCCAAATGTTGCAAATGAACCTGTACTTGGTTCCAAGTAGAGCATTTCGCCCATGGCGCGCATTATCAAATAAAGAAAAATTCCTGTAATTCCATATGCTAACATAACGGATGGACCCGTCCAGCCTATTGTGCTGGATGATCCCATAAATAGACCTACCCCAATCGTTCCACCCAAAGCAATCATTTGAATATGGCGCGAACTTAAGCCCCTACTCAATTCCTTGTTTGCCATTTCGTTTCCTCCCCTGTACGCTTATTGTCAAAATTCAAGCAAGATTCATATAACCCCATGTTCATATTTATTATTGCAAGATAACTTAAGATAACATAATCACCAGAAAGTAGTCCACCCGAAAAATACAATTGTCTTTTTTCTAGAGATGGATTATAATAGACTGGTAGACGGAAGTTTGTACAGTTTGCAGAAATTAAAAGGCTAATGCAAGTTCTCTAAAAGGAATGCCTAATTTCTCTGATAAATTTTCCAACATGTCTTTTGTCATACGATCCAAGTCGTATTGTGGATTAAAATCCCATTCTTCACGTGCGGCAGAGGCATCAATACTATTTGGCCATGAGTTTGCAATGCCTTGGCGTACAGGATCAACATTGTATGACATTTCAAATTCAGGAATGAACTTCTTAATTGATGCAGCAATTTGTTCTGGCTCAAAGCTCATCGCAGTGATGTTAAATGCATTGCGGTGCTTCAATCGTGAAGGATCAGCCTCCATCAATTGAATGATTGCTTCGATTGCATCTGGCATATACATCATATCCATAAACGTTCCTTTGCCAATGAAGGATGTATATTTCTTGTTTTTCAGAGCTTCGTAGTAAATGTCAACTGCATAATCGGTTGTTCCCCCACCTGGAAGAGTCTTGTAAGAAATCAGACCAGGGAACCTTACTCCGCGTACGTCTACACCGAATTTGGAGAAATAGTAGTCACAGAGCAATTCTCCGGCTACCTTAGTAACACCGTACATTGTGGTAGGCCTTTGAACTGTATCCTGAGGTGTCATATCTGCGGGTGTTTCCGGTCCGAAAGCTGCGATGGAGCTCGGTATAAAGAGTTTTAGGTTTAATTCACGTGAAACTTCAAGTGCGTTCATAAGACCGCCCATATTTAGATCCCATGCGAATTTTGGTTTTGTTTCACCTACCGCCGACAGCAGCGCAGCAAGATGGATGAGAGTGTCGACTTTATATGTTTTGCAAAGGTCAAGCATTGCTTTAAAATCCATCACATCAAGGATTTCAAATGTACCTCTTTCGATGACTGGATTGCCTTCAATACGGCGGATGTCTGTTGCGATAACGTTTTCTGTTCCGTACACTTCTCTGAGACGGTGTGTCAATTCAGAACCGATTTGTCCAAGACTGCCAGTTATAAGAATTTTTTTCATAAGACTTTACCTCCTAAGGTTTCTACTATAAATTTTGCAATTGATTCTAGTATTCTGTTATTCTTTGTAAAATTTTAAATGATTAGATAATAGACAACTCTTTGCCAATTTTTTCATAAACTGCCAGAACCTCATCGAGCATTTCCTTGGTATGTGCAGCCGTAGGCATATTTCTAACCCTGCCTGTACCTCTAGGAACCGTTGGGAAGGTAATCGATTTTGCATACACGCCTTCTTCCATCAGCCTGCGAGAAAATAATTGGGTAAGATCTTCTTTTCCGATAATGCATGGAGTAATTGGAGTTTCGGAATGTCCAATATCGAAACCAAGTTTCTTTAAGCCTTCTTTTAGATATCTTCCGTTTTCCCAAAGCTTTTCAACTTTTTCTGTCGATTCAGTCATAATATTGATTGCTTCAATACAACCGGCAGCATCCCCAGGAGTCAATGAAGTTGAAAACAGGAACGGACGTGCCCGGACTTTCAGCCAGTCAATCAATTGCTCTGACCCTGCTACATATCCGCCAACGACGCCAATCGCTTTTGAAAGGGTCCCAATCTGCAGATCAATTCGGTCTGAGAGGCCAAAATGCTTGACTGTACCAGCACCGTTCCCCATTACACCTGAGCCATGAGCATCATCTACATATGTGATTAACCCAAACTCTTCAGCAATTTCAACGATTTCCGGAAGCTTTGCTACATCACCGTCCATTGAAAAAACTCCGTCCGTGATGTACATGACTTTTTCGTATAAGCCGCTTTCAATCGTTTCTTTCGCAACTCGGCGTAAATCGTCCATGTCCTGGTGTTTGACGCGGATAATTTTCGCTCCAGATAATCTGCATCCATCAATGATCGATGCATGGTTTAATTCATCCGAGAGAATAGCATCTTTCTTAGTCATAAGAGCTGAAATAGCACCCATGTTGCAATTGAACCCCGACTGGAAGGCAATTGCCGCTTCGGTATGTTTGAACTTGGCAATTGTTTTCTCTAATTCATTATGAATGCTCAATGTACCATTGATTGTACGGACTGCACCTGCTCCCAACCCATACTTATCGATTGCTTCATGCGCCTTTTGCTTCATTCTTTCATTATTGGCAAGACCAAGATAGTTATTGGATGACATATTGATTAGTGATTTGCCATTGATGGTAACTATAGGGCCATTGGGTCCTTCTACAGTATCAATAACATTGTAAAGACCATTTTCCCTCAACTCGTTCAGTTGGGGTGTTAAGAAGTCCTTTAAAACCATTTTCGCCAAAATAATTCCTCCTCTTAAATTACCTTACTAAGGGTTCTTCACATAACAACTACTCGTATTTTTTATCGGGAACATCATTTTAATACGGCTTTACTTGAAAGCGATTTCAGCTGCCTTCCAAAAAAAAGCAATTAGTTTTCAATAAATAATTACTCCCTAAATTTTCAAATCGTACTTTTTGACCGAATGAAGTTATGCTATTGAATTGGATGTGTCATAATAAACTTGTTTAGTTGATTCATATGTTCAGTGCTATTCTATAATTATGTCGGAAAAGTGTCAATACTGTTAGAAAAAGACGAATCATTCAGACTAATGCCTCGATTAAAGAAAGATAGAGAAATAAAAGGTTCATTAAGACTAGAAATCATTTTTTGCTTTTGGAAACTCTATTGAGCAGCAACAAATTCACATTAATCCTGAAACAAGACAAACAACCTTCATACCGAACGGGACAAAGGTCGTTTGTAAATATATTTACTTACCATTTAATACACATCACGCTGATAACGCCCTTGCTTCTGCATATCTTTCAGATACGCTTCTGCTTCATCGCGGCTCATGGAACCCTCTTTCTCAATTATGTTAGTAAGTGTTTCATGGACGTCCTTCGCCATGTATTCCTTATCTCCACACACATAGAAATAAGCACCTGTTTGCAGCCACTCGAATATTTCTTTACTGTGTTCTTGCATTTTATGTTGAACATATACTTTTTGAGCGCCATCGCGAGAGAAGGCCGTATCTAATTTAGAAAGTACTCCCTCTTGCAGATATTGTTCCAACTCATCTTTATAAAGGAAATCAGAAGCTGCATGCTGGTCCCCAAAAAATAGCCACGAGCGGCCTGTTCCTCTATTCACTGTACGTTCCTGTATAAAAGAACGGAATGGTGCAATACCTGTCCCAGGTCCAACCATAATAATATCAGTATCTTGAGACTCTGGCAGATGAAAATGTTTATTTGCTTGTATAAAAACAGGAAGCGTATCTCCTTCATTCACACGTTCCGCACATAACACAGAGCAAACCCCTTTACGGTCGCGTCCATGAGCCGTGTAGCGTACAGCACCGATAGTTAAATGAACTTCCTCTGGATTCGCTGCAATGCTGCTCGCAATCGAGTAGAGCCGCGCCGTCATTTTTCTTAAAATAGAGACAAATTCTTGAGCAGTTGCTTTCCATGGACCGAATTCACGTACCATATCAAGTAAATCCCGCCCATAGCAATATTCCTTCAATTGGGCTGCATTTTCAACCTGGATGAGCTTTTGTAACTCTTCGTTTTCTGTAAAGGCAGCTGCCTGCTGTAAGACCTTTTTAGATAGCAGTGTAATTTCAAAATAGGTAGTTAACGCTTCCATTAGTGGAAGTGTTTCACCTTGCTTATTGATTGTTACAGGCGTTGCTTCATCCCAGTGCATCTCTTCAAGCAGGGAAGCAACAAGTTCTGGATCATTTGAAGGAATAATACCAAGGGCATCACCTGGCACATAAGAAAGCCCCGACCCTTTTAGTGATAACTCAATATGCCTTGTTTCTTTACTAGAGCCTGCACCATTTATATTAATGTTTTTAAGAATTTTTGCTTGAAACGGATTTGTTCGTGAAAATGTTGTTGGAACTTGTTTGTCTTTTTGGTCAGTCTTTGTGTTATCCAATGTTTTTTGCATGGTTCTTAACCTCCAAAAGTAATATATACATTTTAACATTAATTTTGGAAATTAGATGTATATTTTTTCACAATATTCTTTCCAATTCCAAATGAATTTCCCAATTAAAGTTAAAATGGGTAAGAGCTTTTATTTCAAAGTTTTTAAAATAAAGTTAGCAAATATATATAATTACAACATGATAAAATCGATAGATTGGAGATAATAGCAATAGTAAGGAAATATTTACTCCAGCGATTGTACTTGCCTTATTAATGATTATATCAGGTAATTGAATATGGCTAAAATTTTAAACGATAGATTTAGTTATTTTTTTTAGAAATAGCTTGTTTAAAAAGCCTCCTAAATTGCTCCCGATCTTCTGCCGTAAACGGCTTTGGTCCCTTTGTCCGCTTTCCGCCTTTTCGAGCCATTGCACTTAAGTATCGTGTTTGTAATAATTGATCAATGTTTTCATTGGTATACCTAAATCCTTTGTGGTGAAGGACGATACAGCCTTTTGGTAAACCTAGCGATGCTAATCCATAATCTTGCGTAACAATCATATCACCTGATTCGACTAACTTCATAATCCGATAATCGGCAGCATCCGCTCCAGAATCAACATAAATAATATCCACTCCTGAAGGTTGTTCCGCATTAGAAAAGTGCGAAAAACTCGTAACAAGGATAACAGGAATTCCTGCTTTCCCTCCTTCCGAAATAATAATATCCTTTACAGGACAAGCATCCGCATCCACATAAATTTTCATCTATATCTCTCCTATAAAGAAGTTCGAATTAATTGTGATACTATTGGTAAATTACGTTTTTGTCAAATCATGTAAGCAGAAGTACGATGCTTCTTTATGCTATTTCTATTATTTGATTCAACTAATATTGTGTTACCTCTGATAGGGATAGCACCATTTACCGATCAAGCTAATTAACTAGAAATAAAAAAAGCTTGGGAAAAATTTTTGTCCTCAAGCTTTTTACATTATCAATATTAAAGCTAACCGGCCCTAAATTCCCCTATACAATAAAGTAAGCTAGAATGGAAAGACAGATCGATGTAATCCCCATCGCGATTAACGGTTTTAATGCTTTCGTACGAAGATCCCGAAGACTTACATTTAATCCAAGTCCGACCATTGCTGCTGTTAAATACCAGGTAGTAAGCTTGGAAATACCATTCATAAATTCACTTGATACTGGAATAGTTGTACCAAGAACATAACTTCCAATAATGCTCATGATAATGAACCCTATTAAAAACCATGGAAATTCAACCTTCGTTTCAGAACATTCATCCCTAGAGCTTTTCCTTTTCATGATGTACATCAAAAGAATGCACAGTGGAACAAGTAAAAACACTCGACCTAATTTTGCAAGTAAACCAATAGCTAGTGCATCTTGTCCCCCTGGTGCTGCAGCTAAGGCTACGTGCGCAATTTCATGTAAGCTAATTCCTGACCAAATGCCATAATCTATGTCTGACAACGCTAGAAAGGGCCGTAATATCGTATAAGAAATCGCAAAAATCGTCCCAACTAAAGCTATAATACCAACACCCATTGCGGTATCTTCATCTTTTGATTTAATAATTGGTGCTATCGCAGCTATGGCTGCCGCGCCACACACCCCTGTACCTATTCCAAGTAGAAGTGATATATTTTTATCTGCTTTCAACAATCGAGCTAGCCCTAATGTTACCAAGATAGCAAAGATAATAACCCCAGTATCTCGAACCAGTAATCCTAAACCATCCTGTAAAACCATACTTATATTGAGCTTAAGTCCATACAAAATAATCGCAAACCGTAATAATCTTTTTGAAGAAAATCCTATACCTGAACGGAGGAGTTCAGGGTAACCAAAAAATTGCCGATACATGACTGCGATCACAATCGCGGATGCTAGTTGACCAACATGATCAAATCCAGGCGTTTTTGCCAATAAGTAGCCCAGTAAGGCAATCATAAAGGTAAAGCCAATTCCACCGATCCATTGGCCAAAAGACGAGGTTTTCTTTAGGGGCTGGATAGGCTCTTTATTTACTCTAGTGTATTGCGCTTCCATACCATCACCACCTATATTTATTTACAATCTCAGACTAAACCTTTTCCATGCATAAGAAAAATAATTATTTATGATACTTATCATAAGTAAAACTATATAATAAAAAATAAACGGAAAAAGGGGGGATAAAAATGGATCAACAGTTACAAGTCTTCGTAACGGTAGTTGAGATGGAAAACTTTTCACGTGCAGCAGAAGAATTACATATGACTCAACCTGCAGTAAGCCAATATATTCAATCTTTTGAGCGTACCATGGGGACAAAATTATTAGAGCGCAGTAATAAATTTGTACGCTTAAATAAAGCTGGGGAAATTGTCTATCATCATGCAAAAGAGATATTAGGTCTCTACACAAAAATGCATTACTTAATAGATGATCTAACCAACAAGTCGAGTGGACCGCTTTCAATTGGTGCCAGTTATACATATGGAGAATACGTTTTGCCGCATGTTATTGCAAAAATGTACAAGAAATATCCATTAATCACTCCAACTATTACGATCGGGAATACAAAAGAGATAGCAAAATTAGTTTTGGAGCACCAATTAGATGTAGGAATTGTCGAAGGGGATTTCAAAGATAAAAATTTAGTAATCGAACCTTTTGCAGAAGATTCCATGTATCTGGTGGCATCGCCAAAACATAGCTTGGCACAAAAAAATGATGAAATTAACATATCAGAATTAGAGGAAGAAACGTGGATTGTCAGGGAAAATGGTTCTGGAACTAGAGAAGTGACTGAGAAAATGTTCAGATTATGTGAAGTCATTCCGAAAAAAACATTGGAGTTTGGAAGTACACAACTAATTAAGGAATCTGTAGAAGCAGGTCTTGGTGTTAGTCTACTTTCTTACTGGGCGATTCGTAAGGAATGTTCAATGGGCTCTTTACATGTCATAAACGTAAAACAACTTCCAATTAAACGGAAATTTTCAATTGTCTTACGATCCCCATTCCAGACTAAAGCGTTAAGCGTATTTTTAGAACTAGTAAGAGACAGTAATAAGGCCATACCTGATTGATGAAGTGGTTGCAGTTTAGGTTCATTATCAGGTTTGTACCCGATCTATGAAATAGACGGAAAGATTCCGCTTAATTAATAAAAACTATTAAAAAACGCTTAAATAGTCGGAGAGATTCCGCCTATTGGCCTGAAAAGTTCGTAAATGGGAGATTCTGCTTTGCATAACCGGAAAACCTCCGCTTATTTACCCCGAAAACGAGTTCCATACTGCACTTAACCGGAAAATCTTCGCTTATTTTACTTTTTTGCTTGTTACTCGAGAGAAAAGACATCCTAATTAAATAGAAGTGAGTTGTTTTCATGCATTAAGATGAGGTTTTAGTTAAATAAGGTTTTGGTATTCCAAATAAAGAAACTCGCCAATTAATTAATATGGCGAGTTTTACTTTTTATATACCAATACAACTGTTATTTCGGCACGTATTTTAAGAAAAGCACCTCAAAACGAACCTATTCCCTTTTTTCCAAATATTACCCTTTTACAGATCCCGCTGCAATACCTTCTACAATACGGTCACTTAAAATAAAGTACGCAATCAATACTGGGATAATACTGATCATTAGCGTTGCACCAATCGCACCCCAGTCAGTCAAATATTGCCCTACGAAGTTGTTTACCCCAACAGTGATGGTTTTCCATTTATCAGAGCTTAGGAATGTGTTAACAAATACGAATTCATTCCAGTTGTAAATCATGTTGATAATGACAGTAGTAGAGAGAACAGGTACTGTCATTGGAAGTGTAATTTGGAAGAAGATTCGGTGGATCGAACAGCCGTCCACAACTGCTGCCTCTTCAATCTCCCTTGGGATTGTCCTGTAAAATCCTGATAGAATCATAATCGTAATCGGCAAGTTAAAGGCTACATACGATAGGATCACGGACATTGGATTATCAATCATATTGGCCGTTTTAAAGAAATTAAATAATGGAATTAAAGTTGAATGAAGTGGAATCATATATCCGGCCATAAACAATCCTAGAACCAATCCACTTAATTTCCATTCCATTCTTGTGATTGCGAACGTTACAAAGCTCGCAAGAATCACTGTAAGTACAACCGCGGCGACCGTGTACAACACACTGTTAAAGAAATATACATCGATGTGACCCGCTGTCCAAGCCTTTGCATAGTTGCCCCATTGCGGAGCATGTGGCAGCGCAAACGGTGACATTCCAAAAACTTCTTGATTGGTCTTTAAGGAAAACAGGAATAGCCATGCCAGCGGATAAACCTGAATAATCGCAATGACTGCCAGGGCAAAGTACAAGATTCCGTATCCTATTTTGTTTCCTAATGATTTACTTGTTTTATAAGAAGCTGATAGGGTCGTTTTTTGTATTTCAACTGCAACCTTACTCATCCTTTTCACTCCCCTTTTTAATAGTCAACATCTTTTGTATTAAGTAATTTTTGAATGAACCATGTTACCACAAGACAAATGATCAATAGGCCAAATCCAATCGCGCTTCCGTAACCGAAGTTATATTTACTAAATGCTTCTGTATACATGTAAGATGCCATTACCTCACTCGCACCGTTAGGACCGCCTCCGGTTAAGACGAAAATCAAATCAAAGTATTTTAACGAACCGACAATGGCTAGGATCACCATGACTTTTATGACACCTGCAATAAGAGGAACCTTAATTTTATAAGCAATTTGAATCGGAGTTGCCCCATCTATTTTCGCCGCTTCAATCAGTTCTTCAGGAACATTTTTTAACGCTGCATAGAAAATAATGATGTAGAAACCTGCAAATTGCCAAACGATTGGAAGGAATAGCGCAAATAATACTATTTTAGAATCCGCTAGCCAAAGCGGAGGATTTTCAACGCCAACCAACACTAGCAATCTGTTAAGCATACCGTTCGTTGGGTCAAAAATCTTCGCCCAAAGCTGTCCGATTGCTACTGAAGATAATAACATCGGGATTAAGTAGATTTTTCTTAAAAAGTTAGCACCTTTGATTTTACTTGCTAAAATCAAGGATAAAATTAAATAACCCACCAAGCTTAGAGTTGAAAAAAGACCGAGTAACAGGGAATGCCATGCACTTTGCCAAAACTTTGTGTCCTTTGTTAATTCAATGTAATTTTCTAAACCAATAAACTTCATCTTTCCGATGCCGTTCCAGTCCATCAAACCATAATATCCAGTTAAGACAATTGGGATATAGATTAATAAGAGAATAAGAATTAAGGCAGGAAGTACATACAGGCTGATTACCCATTTATTTGACATTACACTTCTCATCTGAATACTCCTTTCTTATTTGAGAGGCTGTGTTAAACTTGTCTGTTGATTTCCGTTCCAGGCACGAGCGGTTCGCGGGCGTGCCGGGAAGCCTCCTCGGCGCTTTTAGCGCCTGCGGGGTCTCCCCTGCCCCGTACTCCCGCAGGAGTCTTCGTGCCTTCCACTCCAATCAACAGAGTGCAAATATTAACATTAATCTTTAACACAGCCATTTGAAAAGAAGTTAAAATGATAGAGGGCATAACCTGTATGCCCCCTTCATTTGGATTTATTAGGCCAATTTTTACTTTTTCTCTTTAGCAAGTTCATCCGCATGCTGTTTAACAAAATCCTTCGGTGTCACTTGTTTTCCGAATAGAGCTGTCATTAAATCGTGGTGTAATTCTGCTACAGCCGGGCTTGCTTGAGTATCAAAATATGTTGTTACGTTTGATGCTTCACTTAAATCTTTCAAGATATCAATGTACATTGGTGCAAGGTCCAGCTTAGATGTGTCTACTTTCGTTGCAGGAATCACACCAGCATCGGTAACTGATTTTTCTCCCCATCTCTTCACAAGATAGCCCACAAAATCTTTTGCTTCCTTTTGAACTTTAGAATCTTTTGCTACGAATAGACCAACTCCAGGGCCGCCTACATAGCTGTTGATGCTTGTCCCTTTTCCGCCTTCATAAGTTGGGAACTTGAAATAGCCAATCTTATCTTTAAATTCTTGCTTAACATCTGGGCTTGTTGTGTAGTTCGGTAACTCCCATGTAGCTGTTAAGAACATCGCTGCTTGTTCGTTCATGAAATATCCTTTAGCATCGTCATTTGATAATGCGCTAGCGCCTTTAACAAAACCACCCATATCAACTAGGTTTTGTACCTCTTCAGCTGCTTTTACGATAGCCGGATCATCCATTTTTGCTTTCCCTTTTATTACATCTGTTAGAATGGTAGATCCGCCAATCCGGTCAGCTAGATACATAAACCAGAAAGATGCTGGCCAGCCGTCTTTTGCACCAACCGTCGCAGGAATCACACCATTTTCTGCTAAAGTTTTCACAACATGTTTATACTCGGAGAAAGTCTTTGGAACTTCGAGATTATATTTTTTGAAAATTTCTTTGTTGTAGAACACGTAGGAAATATTTAATTCTAGTGGAAGACCATATGTTTTTCCGTCCACTGCATATGATTCTTTAACACCTGGGATAAATGCATCTTTAAGATCTGCATCTCCGCTTACGATATCATCTAGCGGTGCTAACATATTACCTTCTACATAAGGCTTAATGAACCCATCTGACCAAGTCATCCCAATATCAGGAAGCTCATTAGATGAAGCTAACACCTTAAGCTTTTCTCTGTATTGATCAGGATTTAAAATTTCTGTTTCAATTTTTACATTATGATCTTTTTCATATTCACTAATGATGTCTTTTACTATGGAGAATTGAGCATTCGAGCTGCCTTCCGGCCATAAATGCATGAATTTAATAACTTTTTTGTCATCTGAACTGCTTTCCTTGGTTGAACTTGAGGAAGAGCAACCCGCAAGCACTAGAGAGACAAGCATGATTACAGACATAAATATTGCAACCGTTTTCTTTTTTAACAATGTGATTCCCCCTATGACCTTTTCTAAATATTCCTTACACTTATAGTCTACATTCAGACAGTTCTGAAAAATAGGTCACAACGATTAGGAAAAATACTACTATTTTTAGAAAGCCCTTTCATTATTATCCTTTCGGTATGCACTTGGTGTCATTCCCTCTAGTTCTTTAAAGATCTTAATAAAATATTTTGCCGTTTTATACCCGGATTCTTCTGCAATATCGTTAATGGGAAGATTAGTAGATACCAATAGTTCCTTTGCTCGCTGGATTCTTCGCCGGGTTACATATTCACTGAAGGTTAATTTGACATGCTCTTTAAATAGGACACTTAAATAACTTGGATTTAAATGTACATGATCGGCTACTTCCTTTTGGGATAGCTCATTTTTTAAATGGTTGTTGATATAATCTATCGCTTCCCTGACAGGTTCACGATTAGAAGGAATTTGGGCATTTGCATCAACGAGTTTCGTATCCACCACTTTCTCAATCAATCCCGCCCGTTCCTTTTTCTCCACCGTTTGAACCGCTTCCTCTACGGCCTCTATTAACGCTTTTTTACTAATGGGTTTTAGTAAATAGTTAATAACACCTAAACGAAGGGCTTCCTGGGCATACTCAAACTCAGAATATGCCGAAATCACAATGATGACCGGGGATATATTTTGTTCTTTGGCGATTTTTAATAATTGTAAACCCGTTATTTCTGGCATATGGATGTCTGTGATGAGGATATGCACTTTTTGTTGTTGCTTCATCAGTTCAATCGCTTCTTCTCCATTCGAAGCTATCTTTATTTGATATTGCCCATTTGCCCAAGTATCCAATGTTTTCTTGAGCCCTTGGCGTGTTCTTGGTTCATCATCTACGATTAAAATTGTCTTTGTCTTCAACATGGCTTTCCTCCCCCTTTACCGGTATGACAAATGAAACTGTTGTTCCAATGTTCACTTCACTCATAATAGTAAGTCCACTTCTTAGACGATCAGGATAGTATAATTCTAAACGCTTGTGTACATTGGAAATTGCCATTCCGCTGCCGCTTTTAGAGATGATCCCGCCTGATTGAATGGCCTGTTTTATCGAATCTAATTTTTCCGGATGGATTCCTGGACCGTCATCCTCTACAAGTATTTGCAGGTACTCATGATCCGCCGAGGGCTGGATCGTTACCGATATCGTACATGGCTGCATTGTATTTCCTGCTCCATGGAGAACCGCATTTTCGACTAATGGCTGGATTAACAGCTTTGGAATTTTCACATGCCCTGCTTCAAGAGGCATGTTTAACTTCCATTTTAAGTGGTCGCCGAAACGCATCTTCATAATCTCCATATAGTTTTCAATATGTTGGATTTCGTCCTTTATAGAAACCCAATCTCCATCGTTTTGCTTGGTGATCGTATAACGGAATAAATTGGACATGGCAACGACAAACTCTGCCAGTTCTTCCTCATCTTTATCCTCTAGCGTCCACTTAAGGGCATCCAATGTATTAAACAGAAAATGGGGATTAATTTGTGCTTGCAATGCTTTTAATTCACTGCGGTTTCGGGTAATTTCCTTTTGATATACCATTTTAATCAGATGATTGGTTTCTTTAACCAGTTGATTATAAGTACTATTTAATTCACTGATTTCATTGACCGTGTTTACACTGGGGTTCATTGTTAATAAGCCTGCGCTTGCCTGCTGCATCGTTTTTGTTAATTTAATAATCGGCCTTGTAATAAACGTCGATAGGAAGAGTGAACTAATTAAAAAGATAATGAAGCCAATAATCCCAGATATAATAATTACCGAGCGTAATACATTAATTCCTTTTGTAAGTGCCTTAACAGGGGTTAAGATGACCATTGTCCACCCGGTTTCATTAGACGTTTGTTTTGTCATCATATACTCCTGGTTGTTTAAAGAAAGAGTTGGAGCTGCATTCTTTATAATCGGCTCGAGAGGCCTATTGTAATTTGATAGGATCACCATTGAATTTTGATCTAATAATATCGAATACTGGTTCTCAATTTTGGTTTCATCTAGGTCGACAAACTGTAGATAATTTCTATAAATACTAATGAGCAGATATCCGCCATTTGCATAGCCGCGACCCATTAAATTCACGCGTCTTAAGGCAAGGATGTTATCTGAGTTACGCGGATCATCACCAATCCAAACCAGTCGTCCATGCGCGCTATCAGCCTGCTGGATCCACTTCCCGTCAATCCTAGTGACTAGATTCGTATCATCTATTGGAACTAAACTGTTCATCATATTGGTATAAAGTTCAAAGGAAAAAATCCCCTCTGTATTAGCTTGAATGGTATTCACAATTCCTTTTAATTGCTGGCGTTCGGCAAAAGAAATAGGGTTCCCTCCATATGCCTTAGTTAAGGTCCGTTGAATCGTATCATTCGTCATGACTAGCTTCGAAGCCATGTTAATTTGTTTATACAAAGATTCTAATCTTCCATTTGCCTCTACTGCTGTCTGTTGAATTTGTTTTTCGGCATTATTTTTAAGCAACGTGGACACTTTATTAAAAGTTAACAGTCCGACAATCAATAAAACAATTACCATAACGACTAAAAATACGACGAGTATTTGATTTCGTAATGTGTTCCATTTTTGTAATCTTGAGAACATATAATCGCCCTTCTAGGATAGTTTTTACCTGCTATATAGAAAAATTGTAAAATTCTGTTAAATTAGTTTAAAAATCAAAGATATGTCAATTTTTTTAAAAGTTGGTCATGTTCAATATAGCTTCAATGGTCTATAATTGTATAAAACTAAGCATCATCAGAAGGGGACTTTTTATGAATAAGCTATCGATGAGTGGTCTATATACCCTGACCGAGTGGATCACTAAATTCGCCTATGTGAATCTATTATGGATTGGCTGCTCTCTCCTTGGACTCGGGTTGTTTGGAATTAGCCCTGCAACCACTGCGATGTTTACGGTTATTCGGAAATGGATTATGGGTGAAAGTGATATCCCAGTGTTTCAAACCTTTTGGAGCACCTATAAAAAAGAGTTTCTTAGAAGTAATGGATTAGGATTGGCTCTCACTATATTAGCCAGTATTATTTATATTGATTTGAACTATATCAAAATCGGTACAAGCATTCAAATTCCTTTATACTTAATTATTTTCGCGATGATTATGACGGTATTGTATATATTCCCCGTTTACGTTCACTATGAAGTGAAATTTAGCCAGATGTTTAAAAACGCTTTCTTCATCATGATAGTGAATCCGGTTCCTAACATGATAATGATTATTGGATTTATCGCTGCAATCTTTGTCATGAGGTTTATACCCGCACTATGGTTTATCTTTGGCGGGAGCATTACGGCGGGAATCATCATGGCATCCTGTTATCTAGCCTTTCAAAAAATCGAAAAGAAAAAAGGGCAGGCCGCAGCTTAACACTCATACGATTAGAAACTGAAGTAGCAAGAGGAAGCACAAACTCTTAATGTGCTTCCTCTTTTTATGCCCATTTTAATAGTTCACTCACCGTTACAAGTTGATACCCTTGTAATGTCAACTCGGTAACTAGCATTCGAACTGCTTCTATCGTTTCTGAACGGTCCCCATAGCCATCATGAAAAATGAAAATACTGCCATTTTTGATCCCTTCTCTTGATTTTTCCAGGATATGCATCACACCGGGCTGTTCCCAGTCCTGTGCCTCTAAATTTATTGCACCAATCATCGGATATCCCTTCTGCATGAGTAATGAAACTGTGTCCTGATTATAATCGAGGTAAGGAGGACGGAAGACAACTGGCTTTCGTCCGGTCAGCTCCTTTATTAATACTTCATTTTGTTCGATTTCCTCTAAACATTCAGCAGTGCTTAACAGAGATAATTTCGGGTGGGTAAACGTATGATTTCCGATTTCATGTCCTAGGGCAGCCACTTGTTTTACCACCTCAGGATTTTTCTTCATTTGATCACCAATCATAAAGAAGGTAGCTTTCCCAGCTGCCTCCGAAAATATCTCTAATACTTGAGGTGTGTAGATGGGATTGGGCCCATCATCAAACGTAATCGCCACTGCCTTACGAGATGTATGAACTTCGTTAATCATAATGTGAGCACCCCTTAATACGGACCTCTAATATGACCCTTTACTTTTTCCTGATAGAAACGTTCAATCTCTTGCATTTCATCTTCTGAAAAAGGTTTTGTCTCAAGTGCTGAGAGATTGTCCTCGACCTGTTTCACATTTTTAAACCCAGGAATAATACAAGTAATTTCTTTTTGGTCTAAAATCCAGCGCAGTGCCGCACTTGCCATCGATTTCCTGCCTTCGCCAATCCACCTTAACTGATCAGCTAATTCTACTCCCTTTCGGAATCCAAGGCCTGCAAAGGTTTCTCCTACATTAAAAGCCTCCCCATTTTCATTAAAATGGCGGTGGTCATCGGCTTCAAAAACATGCTGGGCCGTAAACTTACCAGTAAGCAGACCGCTGGCAAGCGGTAATCTAACAAGAAGCCCTGCCCCTTTTTGATAAGCCTCCGGGATTAATTTCTCTAATGGCTTTTGGCGGAACATATTAAAGATGATTTGCAGGCTCTTAACATTTGGATATTCCAAACAAATTAACCCTTCTTCAACGGTTTCCACACTAACTCCATATTGACGGATTTTTCCTTCCTGCTTTAGCCGATCCAGTACTTCAAAAACACTGCCATCTTTTAAAATCTCCGTTGCCGGGCAGTGAATTTGATACAAATCAATCGCCTCTCTATTCAAACGGCGAAGGCTATCTTCACAATAGGCACTAACTTTTTCATAGCTATAATTTTTGGGATCATGAATATCACCCTGACGGCAGAACTTTGTTGCGACATAAATCTGGTCTTCCCTGCCTTTTGTGGCTTTGGCCAGTAACTCTTCACTATGACCGTCCCCATATACATCGGCCGTATCAAAAAAATTAACCCCCTGGTCAATGGCATATTCCAAAGATTTCAGTGCTTCTGTGTCATTTGTTTTCCCCCAAGCACCACCGATTGCCCATGTGCCAAAACTAACCTCACTAATCATGATTCCTGTATTACCTAATTCACGATAATTCATTTTTTAATCACTCCTTTATAAAGAGAGCTGACCCAGGCCAGCTCTCCGTTACTTTCTAAACTCTCTTAATTGCTCATTCAATTCCTTTGTTTGTGGATAAACATGTTGATAAATGGTAAATAGCTTTTTATATGCTTCCACATTTTCCTGAATCGGAGTATAGGTTTTTGAAGTTTGAATAAATTCTTGCGCACATTCTTTTAGGGAAGGATACCAGCCGCAGCCGTAAGCAGCTAACATCGCTGCCCCCATTCCAGGACCTTGCTCGCTTGTAAGCTTTTCAATTTTTGCGTTAAAAATATCTGCCTGCATTTGCAGCCATGTGTCATTTTTCGCTCCGCCGCCAATAGAAATAATAGAATCAATCGTCTTACCGCTGCTTCTAAAAATCTCAATCGATTCATGCAAGGAGAAGGTAATACCTTCAAGCACTGCACGGGCAAAGTGCTTACGCTCATGGGAAGCATCGACACCTATAAAACTGCCGCGAATGGTTGAATCCGCATGCGGTGTTCTTTCCCCTACAAGATAAGGAGTAAATAATAAACCGTTGCTTCCTGCCGGTACTTCATCCACACCTGCTAATAACTGTTCAAATGCCTCTTCCTTAGCAAACGTATCTTTAAACCAGCTTAAACTATAGCCGGCTGCGAGCGTTACTCCCATCGTATAGTAAGCATTTTCTTCACCGTGATTAAAATAATGAACCTTCCCCTCAAAATCGAGGTCATTTCGTTCTTCATAGGAAAGAACAACGCCCGAAGTACCGATACTGCATAAGGTTTTACCTTCCGCCAAAATCCCTGAACCAATTGCACCGCAGGCATTGTCCGCTCCACCTGCGAAAACTTTTACCGCATCAGACAATCCCGTTTCTTGGGCAAATTCAGCTTTAACCGTACCCACAAATGCATGTGATTCTACCAGTGGAGGGCAGAAATCAGCCGTTAAACCGAACGTTTCAATTAATTCATTGCTCCAATTACGATTGGCTACATTTAACAATAAAGTCCCTGCAGCATCAGAGTACTCCATATGGATATTTCCAGTCATTCGGTAACGCAAATAATCCTTTGGAAGCAAGAATACGCTGGCCCGTTCAAATACTTCAGGTTCGTTTTCTTTTACCCAGAGGATTTTAGGTAAAGTAAAGCCCTCAAGCGCAGGGTTTTTCGTTACTTCTAATAAACGCTGACTGCCAACAACTTCGTAAATCTCCTGGCATTGTTTACTCGTCCTTGTGTCATTCCACAGAATGGCATTTCTTAGTACTTGGTTGTTTTCATCTAATAAAACAAGGCCATGCATCTGCCCAGAGAAAGAGATGCCCTCGATATCATTTATGTCTCCATCGAATTGTTCAATAAGCTCTGCTAATCCTGCCGAGGTTTTGTCTACCCATTCTTCCGGGTCTTGTTCGCTATAGCCTGATTTTTCAATAATAAGAGGATATGATTTAGACACTTCTTTGCAAACTTCACCATGTTGATTGACAAGTAATATCTTTACGGCACTCGTTCCAAGGTCAACTCCAATTACGTATTTCATCCGTATCATCCTTTCCTTATAGCTGTGTTAAACTTGTCTGTTGATTTCCGTTCCAGGCGCTTTGCTTTCCGCGGGCGTTGCGGGGAGCCTCCTCGGCGCTTTCAGCGCCTGCGGGGTCTCCCCTGCCCCGTACTCCCGCAGGAGTCTTCGCGCCTTCCTCTCCAATCAACAGAGTGTTAAAATCAACGCGAACCTTTAACACAGCCTATCCTATAAAAATGTGCTGGAGTAATAGACTGCCAGCACATTTTTGATGATTATATTAAGTAGTTATTAAACAGTTACACTTGAAAGTGTTTCTAGTAGATATTGATTAATTAAAGCTTTTAGGCGCTCTGTTCTGCCTGAGATGTTTTTAATTTCTGTTAATTGAAGAGCATATGCTTCAAGTTCACGGAAGTTTGTTTTTCCTTCTACGATGTCTAAGCCAATTCCATTTGTATAGCTGCTGTAACGCTCTTCAATAAAGCTATCAAGAACTTTATCTTCGATTAACTTGTTAGCAACTTTTAGGCCAATCGCAAATGCGTCCATACCTGCAATGTGTGCGTGGAATAGGTCTTCTGCTTCGAATGAACCTCTTCTTACTTTTGCATCGAAGTTTAAGCCGCCTTTTCCTAAGCCGCCATTCTTCAAAATTTCGTACATAGCTAATGTATTTGTATATAAGTCAGTTGGAAATTCATCTGTATCCCATCCAAGCAGTGTATCCCCTTGGTTGGCATCGACAGAACCAAGCATTCCGTTAATACGAGCTGTTCTTAATTCATGTTCGAACGTGTGACCAGCTAAAGTAGCGTGGTTCGCTTCGATATTAAACTTGAAGTAGTCTGTTAAATCATATTTTTGCAAGAATGCTAGACCAGTAGCCACATCGAAATCATATTGATGTTTAGTAGGCTCTTTTGGTTTTGGCTCAATTAGGAATGGAACGTTTAAACCAATTTCTTTCGAATAATCTACTGCCATATGAAAGAAGCGTGCTAAGTTATCTTGTTCCAGCTTCATGTCTGTATTGAGAAGTGTTTCGTACCCTTCACGGCCGCCCCAGAATACATAGTTTTCTGCTCCAAGCTCTTTTGCTACTTCTAACGCTTTTTTCACTTTCGCTGCAGAGTAAGCAAACACATCTGCATTCGGAGCAGTAGCCGCTCCATGAACATATCTAGGGTTAGTAAACATGTTTGCCGTATTCCACAATAATTTTGTCTTGCTGGTTTTCATGTATTCTTTTATCATTGCAACGATTACATCTTGGTTCTCGTTTGTTTCTTGCAACGTGCTTCCTTCAGGAGCAATATCAACGTCATGGAAAGCAAAGAAAGGAACATTTAATTTTTCAAAAAGTTCAAATGCAGCTTCCACACGTGCTTTCGCTAAATCTAATCCTTTCAGGTGATCCCACGAACGGATTGCTGTACCTACACCAAATGGATCGGTACCATCTGCAGTAAATGTGTGCCAATATGCTACAGAGAAACGAAGAATTTCTTCCATTGTCTTGCCATTTATTTTTTCTTCTGGATTATAATACTTAAATGCTAATGGATTTTTAGATGCTGCACCTTCAAATTGAATTTTATTAATTGTTTCGAAATAAGCCATGAGATTATTCCTCCTAGAGTTTTATGGGTTCAGAATAACTTTGCAAATGCTTTCACTTTCTAATCAGATTATAGCACCATAAACTTAGTTTGTCTATTAGATAAACTAAGTTTAAGAAAGTATTTTTTACATGAGCTTCATCTGCCATAATTCCTTTTTTTCATCCCCATTTATTTATACACTATATACATTAATCTGATCGCATTTTCAGATGTTTTTTCAAGGTTATCAAATGCTCTATTTTTAGTTGATGCGAAGAAGAAATCTCCTAATTTTGCTGGACTGGACACTCTTCATTTACCGCTTAATCCCCATTTCCCTTCACTCGGGAAATGGAGACACTCTTCATTTACCGCTTACCCCCTTTTTCCCTCCACTTGGGAAATGGGGACACTCTTTATTTACCGCTTAGTCCCCTTTTTCCTTCACTTAGGAAATGGAGACACGCTTTATTTACCGCTTAATTCCCATTTCCCTTCACTCGGGAAATGGGGACGCTTTTCATTTACTGCTTAGCCCTATTTTTCCTTCACTCGGGAAATGGGGACACTCTTCATTTACTGCTAATTATTTTCTACCTCAACTTTTTCATATGTGTGTTTTTTCAATACCTCGAGCAAGCCTTCGTTAACTTTACAGTTTTTAAAGGAGAACGATTGCATGATCAGGTCAATTTCTTCCTCAGAAAGTTCTTTAAAAATCTTTGCGTACTCTGGCTGGATTAGTGCGCCGGCATAGACAGTCAGAATGACTTGAGAAAGGCTGGAAAGATTATACGCGTGAGACATTTCCGGATTGACCACCTCTTCCAAATGGTTAGCTAATTCCTCAACAGATTGTCTTGCCTTAAAGCCTGGCAGCCAAATCATCCAATCGTCCGTATTTAATGCATGTTTCATTTTAAAAATGGAAGAAAGCTTCTGCATGTATTCCGATTCTGGATCAAGTGTCACTAATCCCATTACACCGACATCTTTATACGTCCAAGTGGTCCAATGTGCTCCAAATTCTTCAAAGATACTAAGTTGGTCATCCATCGCACCCAGACGATCCATAATTTCATTTTCTGGTCCATTATAAACGGAACCGAATTCCCCTACCCATAAAGGCACATGATATTTTTGTGCAAACTTTGTACCTTGATGATCATAAAATACTTCCTCTTGGACAGCCTTATCCCAATACTTTCCACTTTCTACACGGGCTGTCTTCGCGTCAGCTACTCCTGGATAAGCCCCTGGCCCGAAACCGGCTGCCGTATAGTTATGGCTGCTGTATACAAGATTTTTTGCAAAGGGAGCCTCTAAACCAGCAAACAGCTTTGAATAGTTATCCCCCTCTAGGAAAATAATGTGGTCTGGGTCGATTGCGCGAATTGCTTCAACGACGCGTCGATAAATACGATTCATCCTGTCCCAGTCCGGTTGATAATTGCCAAAGAATGTATGTGGGAAATCGCCATGAGGTGTATTCACACATGGTTCATTCATAACATTATACCCAGCAATAACTCCTCTTCCTTTGTAACGTCGAGCAAACTCTTCCCATAAAGAGACAAATCTGTCTTGATACGTTTTATCATGCCAGAAAAAACTATGACGTACATCATTATCGGAATGCCAGTGAGTATTTTGGAAGCCCTGCACAGCATGAAGGTCAAGTATAACGTAAAGCCCATACTTTTCGCATAAATCAATGATCTTGTCTAAGCGTTTAAATCCTGATTCCTTGTAAGTAAAGGGTGCCTCATCATCCTCAAAATGACGATAATTTAAAGGAATGCGTATGGTAGTTGCTCCCCAGCTTTTAATAAACTGAATATCATCTTCACCGAAAAAGTAATGCAGCATCCGGTCAAATAAAAATTCAGCTTTTTCTTTACCAATCACTTCTGCAACAGTATGACGAAGAGCGTGCTCCGTCCCAGTATAGCCATTAATAAAGTCCTCCATATTCATCCATCCGCCAATACATGTGCCTCTTAGTTGAATGGTGTTACCAGTAGAATCAGTAATTTTTTCATTTTTTACTTGAAGCAAGTCCATAACTATTCCCTTCCCTTCAATGCAATGTACTAAATTTCTTTATATGAAAAATAGTCAAAATCAGCAGGTTGACTTGTTCCGCTTGTATCTTGACAATGCATACCAACAAATGCTCCCGTAAATCCATTAAGCCGGACATATTCGTCCGATAGTTTATAAGATTCAAAGGTGACAGGTATATCCGTCCAAGTTTCGTTATCAAAAGAATAAGCGAATTGAAAGGTATGTTTTTTGACTTTAACTTTTAAATGAACATACTCAACCGATTCTGGAACTTGAATTTCTGACCCTTGAAGCGGTTGTGAGAAAGCAAAATTATCACAATTCATGATATCAATGATCCGGCCCTTTTCTTCATTCCAGGTAATTTGAACAGATGTCCAATTTTCTGTATTATAATAGCAAACCAAGCCTGCAGCCTGTTGGAATGTATTTGGCTGGAAGGAAACCGCTGTACCAGCTTCAAAATGGAAGGACTGCCAGCGACGGGCAACCAGGGCTTGCGTAAAGCATGACGTTAATGACTCTTTTCCATAAAGGCGTAAATTCCCCAGTCTGTCAGTTAAGGACATAATATCATCTGTTAATGGAATCCTTAAGGACTGATAATGATGGTTCAATGTTGGGCTGTCAAAGTGATCAACTTCGTCATAATCTCTTTCCCATTTAACTTCTTCCATCTTTGGTGCTTCTACTTCAACAGAGCCTTGTTTTCCTCCCACAACGTATGGCCAGCCGTCTCGCCATTCAAGTTTTTGAATGGCCGTCTCTCTCCCCAGTGGACAAAAACCTCGATAATCAAGTACCGGTTTATCATCTTTAGGCAGCGGTCTGCCAGTGAGATGCGCTAAATACCATTCATCTGTATGTGTTTGAACAATAGAGGCATGTCCGCATCTTTGCAAAGGATTTCTAGGATCATGCCAGGAAGTAAGGAATGGATGATCTGGGTGCAACTCATAAGGTCCTTCAATATTTTTTGATCTTGCTAGTGTTGCTGCATGAGCATATCTCGTTCCACCCTCTGCTGTCAGCAGATAGTAATAACCATTGATATGATATAAATGCGGTCCTTCAGTCAGTCTAATGTCGGTTCCTTCAAAAATCACTTTCGGCTTTCCAATTAAACGACCTTCCTGATGAGAATATTCTTGTAAGACAATTCCCCCAAAAGAGTGTTTATACGTTCTTTGGTCCCAAAGCATATTGATGATGTATTTTCTCCCATCCACGTCATGGAATAAGGAAGGATCGAAACCTGAACTATTCAAATAGATCGGGTCGCTCCAATCGCCATCCATCGTTTCACAAGTAGTCAAGTAATTATGAGTGTCCTTCCACGCACCCGAATGTTGTTTCACATCGGAATAAATCAACCAGAATTTGTCATCAGCATAGGTTAAGCATGGTGCCCACACTCCGCCGGAATTGGGGTTCCCTTTCATATCAATAAGGGAAACCCGGTTTAATGGACGTGATACAAGATGCCAGTTTACTAGATCCTTAGAATGATGGATTTGTACCCCAGGGAACCATTCAAAGGTAGATACCGCGATATAATAATCATCCCCGACCCTGCAAATGCTAGGGTCTGGATTAAAACCTTTTAATACAGGATTTTGGATTTTCATTGTGATCATCCTCTCGTTTTTAATACATTAAGAATTCGTTTATGTTCCTTTTCATCCAATTTATATAAGAAGATGGCAACTAGCTCGATGATAACAAATACGGCCGGAATGACAGTCATGGTAATCAAAATACCATTTAATGCTTCTGGAGTTTGGGCTTGATTAGCAACATAACCGAATTTAGCCAAAATTAATCCTGGAACAATTCCTCCGATTGCCATACCAAACTTGAAGAAGAATCCAACCAACGCATAAATGACACCGCTTGCACGTTTACCAGTCTTATATTCGCCAAAATCGATAGTTTCAGGGATTAACGCCCATGTAAATGCACCTGCAGTTATTGTACCTAGTGCTGCAATTAAACGTCCTGCAAATACAAATGGAACCATGGTTGGCGGAATAAGGAAAAGAGCTATTAAGCCGATTGCCTTTAATGATAAAGCTGTAAATAATAGCTTCTTCTTACCCATCCATTTGTACATTAATGGCATTAATGGCATAAGGATAAGTGCAGGAAGCGTTCCCATTAAACCATACCATTTTACTAATTCCGGTCTGGCAACGTTATACGTGACATAATAAATTCCAACAGAGTTAACAATGGAGTTTACACCAAAATTAAGTATAAAGAAAAAGCAAACGATTAATAGTGGACGATTTGTTTTTAATTGAATCCAGATATCTTTAAAGTTAATCTCTGCTTCTTTTGAATGATTAAGCGGAACACGTTCCTTTGTGTTATAAAAGCTGTATATCAACAAAAAAGCTCCTAAAATCCCCATGATTGTCATGGTGATTTGCCATCCTGAGCCCGTTTCTCCAGTCATATTTGTGAAGATTCCGGCTAAAAGGGGTACACCGAAGGAAACGATCAATCCACCTGTGTTTCCGAACAGCATCCGGACTGAAGTCAAGCTAACGACTTCTTTGTTATCTTGAGTTATGGCTGAAGTAAGCGCTGCATAAGGAATGTTAATCACTGAATACGTAATCGATAATAAAATATAAGTTACATATGCATACACAAGTTTCATAGGATCAGAAAATCCTGGAGTTGTAAAACAGAGAATCGCTACACCCGCAAATGGAAAGGCACCGTATAAAAGATAGGGACGAAATCTTCCGTATTTTGTTTTGGTCTTATCTATAACTGCTCCAATAAATGGATCGAGAACCGCATCAACTAACCGAACAACTAAGAACATTAATCCAGCAGCTGCTGCCGTTATTCCAAAAACATCAGTATAGAAAAATAATAGATAGCTGCTTACCGTTTGATAAATGAAGTTGCAAGCCAAATCACCCGTACCATAGCCAATCTTTTCCTTCATTTTGATCTTTTCGGGTTGAACTACTGTTAATTGCTGAGCAACACTTGTATTCATTCTGATTCCCCTTTTAATTATTATTTACAAATACTTAGTTTGTTGGTCCTATAAACAAAGTTATGATAATATTATTATCCAATCTACCAAACTGGATAAAAACCTTTATGGATTTCCTTCCATGGCATTTTCACGCCATAATGCAGGACCGTTGTGCTTTGTATCCCTTGTACCTTCCACTTCACTCCTTTTACTCTATTTATGTGTGCCTGCACTGGCTAAGAAAGGGCTTTCTGCCAGTGCAATATGAATAGAACACAAAAAAGTTTTATATTATAAAACACAATTTTATAATATAACCTTATTTAGCTAGATTATAACACCTTACACCAAGGAAGTCTATTCCTACTTAGGACATATTTTCTAACCTATTATTTACGAATTTACACTAAAACCCCATTACAATTAGGAATAACTTGAACAATCAATGCATCTAATTCTTGCAAAAGCAGATTGATGGACTCTATTTGTTTGTCATTTGGCTGGATAAGCGGTTTTTGACAATATCCCTCTAATTCAATCCCTTGAAGAACCATCGCTTGCTTCATAATCGGGATAAACGGAGTCCCAATATCGTATAGCCCCATCATTTTATCGACAATCTTTTGGATATCAGCCACTTTTTCCAGGTCACGCAAGTTGATGGCCTTTACCCACTCAGAAAATACTGCTGGATATAAGTTGGAGAGCCCCCCAATACAGCCATTACCACCACAAAGTATATTATGGGCAAAGTTTTCATCAAATCCGGAGTAGACAATAAATTCAGGGAATTCGTCCCGCACCGTTTGAATCAATTCTCTTGTATGCGTCATTTCCGTGACAGTATCTTTATATCCTTTAATATTCTTATGTTTCCTCAAGAGATTGAGAGTCACTTGCGGAGACAAGTCATGGCCTGTCCTTGCAGGGAAATTATACAAATAAATATCACCATTTACCCAATCGGCAACCTGATCGTAATAGTACTCAACACTTTCATCCGAAAGTGAAAAATAATATGGACTGATAATCATAACACCATCCGCACCGGCATCAATTGCATAATTGGAAAGCTGGATCGTATCTTCCACCGTCATGCACGAAGTCCCAATATACACTTTGGTCCGATGATTCACATGGTTAACCACAAGGTCGATCAATTCTTTCTTCTCGGCATCATTCATGGCGAAAAACTCTCCAGTACTGCCCATAATGACTAAACCGTCTACTCCCCCATTAATTAAAAAATCATAGATATTTTTGTTAGCCTGATGGTCCAATTTGCCCTCAGCAGTAAAAGCAGTAACAACCGGCGTTAGAAATTGTGCTTTTTTCAATGAATCTCTCTCCTTGGATACCCAGCAGGCTCTAATTTTACCTGAGCCCGCTAAGATAAAAATATTTGTTTAATGAGCTATAATACATCTAATGAAATTTTTACTCTCTTAAAAATTACTTAATCACACTTTTTTCTTTTTTTGGTCCGCTAATGCTTTCATGCCTGCATTCAATACTTCAATGATTCGATCAGTATCATAAACACTACCTCGCCAAGTTCCTCCACTCGCGGATTGAAGTGCAGCCCATAATCGAGTATCATCTGGTAAGCCAGGATCTGGCTTAACGCTTGGATGTGTCCCACGTTCATCTAATACTCTAGTTGCCTCTTCAATCGACAATCTATTGTCCTTTGTCCCGATAAAGTTAACAGTACCGACCAATTGTTCTCTGTCAATAATAATTTCAATTACATCTCCATCACGTAATTTACCAATTGGTCCCCCTGCCAACGCTTCTGGCCCAATATGTCCGATACATGCCCCAGTTGAAACGCCTGAAAAACGTGCATCTGTAAGTAAGGAAACATGTTTCCCATAAGATAAGTGTTTTAATGCAGACGTTAATTGATACGTTTCTTCCATTCCAGTCCCTAATGGTCCTCCACCCATAACAACCATGATGTCACCTGCTTCGATTCCGCCTGTTTTAATCGCCCTGATCGCTGCTTTTTCAGAAGTAAAAATCTTTGCTTCACCAGTATGACGATAAACACCGTCTTCTCCGACCACGGAAGGATCAATGCTAGTTGATTTTATGACAGAACCTTCAGGTGCAATGTTACCTTTCGGAAACGTAACTGTTGAGGTTAATCCTCGTTGTTTTGATTGAATTGGACTCATGATGACCTCATCTGGTTGAATTCCATCATGTTCCACCAATAGTTGTCTAAATTTCGTACGTCTTTCTGAGGTTTCCCACCAATCAAGGTTTGCTCCGAGAGTTTCCCCTGTCACTGTAAGAACATCTTCATGTAACAGGCCTAATTTCCTTAGATGAAGCATAACTTCAGGTACTCCTCCAGCTAAGAAAGCACGAACGGTTGGATGATTATCCGGACCATTTGGCAATACATTTACTAAGCGAGGCACCAATTTATTAATTCTTTCCCAATCATCTACAGTAGGAATTTTGCAACCAGCAGCATGTGCAACAGCAGGAAGATGCAGCAGCAAGTTGGTTGAACCGCCAAATGCCGCATGAAGCACCATTGCATTTTCAATTGCTTTATCTGTAATAATATCCTTAGTAGTAATGTTTCTCTTTTCCAATTCCAACGCTGCCCGTGCTGACTGTTTCGCGACTTCTTCCCAAACAGGCTGGCCAGACGGTGATAAAGCAGAATGCGGCAGTGCCAATCCCAGTGCTTCCACAACCACTTGTGAGGTTCCAGCAGTTCCTAAGAACTGACAACCACCACCGGATGAGCCACATGCCACACAACCAAGTCTTGCGGCATCCTCCAATGAAAGCTCACCATTTGAAAACCTTGCACCAATCGTTTGAACCTTGCCCGCATCTTCCCCATCTGTAGGCGGAAGTGTTGCACCTCCCGGAACGAGGACGGTTGGAAGATTATGCATGGATGCCAGGGCAATCATCACGGCGGGGAGACCCTTATCACAGGTGGCAACACCTATAACGGCCCGTCTTGTCGGGATGGACCGGATTAGGCGTCTCATCACAAGGGCTGCATCATTCCTATATGGAAGGGAGTCAAACATGCCTGTTGTCCCTTGAGAGCGGCCATCACATGGATCACTTACAAAACTGGCAAATGGGACGCCTCCTTGCTTAGTAATTTCTTCAGCAGCAGCCCTCATTTGCAATCCTAGTTCATAGTTTCCAGTATGATATCCTAATGCAATGGGAGTGCCATCATGATCCCGAATTCCTGCCAATGTTCCGATAATCAGCACCTGTTTTCCAAGGAGCTTGGAAGGTTCCCAGCCCATTCCGGCATTTTGGGTCATACCAAAAATATCACCGCTTGGAAGTTCTCTTAACATTTCGGGCGTCAGTGGAAGTGAACCTTCCGGCCCTGCGCCATGAGTCTTTATGCTATAAAGGGATTGATTTCCTTCGTCAAATATTGAATTTAATGACATAGTAACCTCCGAGGAATTTATTTACTACCAAGTAATGATTTTATGTACACCTATAGTTTTATAATATAAAACTAAGTTTTATTATTTGGCTGTGATTTGATTATAGCATATCTTTATTTATTGTGCCTATTCCATTACAACCTAAAAATTGTTTTTTCAAAATTTTTTATCCACATTTATTAATCCATAATGTTTGTTATAATAAGATATAATTTTACAATATAAAACAAAAAGGAGTTATTTATGCCTATTATTCAATCTGTTGAACGGGCTCTGAAGATTCTAGATTTATTTGATGAGCATAAGTCGGAGCTAAAAATTACCGAAATTAGTGAAAAGATGGGGTTGCATAAAAGTACTGTACACTCCCTACTAAAAACACTACATGAGTATTCCTATATCGACCAAAATCCAGATAATGGTAAATATAGATTAGGATTGAAACTAGCTGAACGAGGGAATTTAGTCATCAGCAATATGGATATAAGAAAAACGGCAAAAAAATACCTTCTCGATCTTTCTGCCAAAACGGGGCAAACAGTGCACCTGGGGATATTGGATGGTCGGGAAGGCGTGTATATAGATAAAGTAGAAGGGGAACAATCAATTATTCGTTATTCTCGTATTGGCCGAAGACTCCCCCTCCACTCTACTGCGATTGGAAAAGTCCTTTTAGCCTATCAACCCCCTAATGAATTGGAGCACTTATTAAAAAATTATAACTACCAGTATCAAACTGCAAATACGATCATCAATGAAGCTGTTTTTCGAAAAGAAATTGAAAAAGTCACGGAGCAGGGCTATGCAGTAGATGAACAAGAAAACGAGCAAGGTGTTCGTTGTGCTGCTGTACCCATATTCAACGGGAAGGGCCGGGTCCTGGCTGCAATTAGTATCTCCACTTTAATTTCTCGTGTGAACGATCCGGAGCTGCAGATATTTATTGATCTTCTCAAAACATCCTGTAATGAACTCTCGGAACAAATGAAATATGGATATGAATGATTTTTCCTTAATAGTTAACAACTAATAAAAAACATAGGCTATTAAAAAAGTTAGTTGTTTGGATATACAAAGTCATCTAACTTCGGATATAATAACATGGTATGTTTCTAAATTATTTGATGGGGAGATATGATGATGAAAAACTCAAAGCCCAATGAACCATTAGTTACGCATATTTTTACAGCAGATCCTTCCGCACATGTCTTTGAAGGTAAGCTTTATATTTATCCTTCTCATGACCTTGATCACGATGAGCCATCTAATGATAATGGTGACCAATATAAGATGGAAGATTACCATATTTTGTCCATGGATGACGCAGGTGCACCATGTGTAGACCACGGAGAAGCTCTTCATTTAAGAGATATCCCTTGGGCAAGTAAACAGCTTTGGGCACCAGACGCTGCTTACAAAAATAACACCTATTATTTATTTTTCCCTGCAAGAGATAAAGAGGGTATTTTCAGAATTGGCGTTGCAACTAGCCCTAATCCGGCTGGACCTTTTACACCAGAAGAAAATTATATACCTGGCAGCTTCAGCATTGATCCCGCTGTCTTGGTGGATGAAGATGACAAAGCCTATGTTTATTTCGGCGGGCTTTGGGGAGGACAATTAGAAAAATGGCAGACAGGAACTTTTATCCCAGATGCTGAAGGTCCAGCCGCTGCAGAACCTGCTTTAGGACCAAGAGTAGCTGAACTAAGCGACGATATGCTTACTTTTAAAAGCGAACCAAAAGAAATTTCCATTGTCGATGAAAACGGTCATCCAATTCTTGCAAGTGATGAGGACCGAAGATATTTTGAAGGACCATGGGTTCATAAATACAATGGCCTTTACTATCTATCCTATTCTACTGGTACCACGCATAAAATTGTTTATGCTGTAAGTGATAATCCACAGGGTCCATTTGTGTTCAAAGGGACAATTCTTACACCTGTAATTGGCTGGACCACACATCATTCGATTGTCCAGTTTAATGATAAATGGTATCTGTTCTATCATGATTGCTCGTTATCAGATGGCGTGAATCATAAGCGTTCTGTGAAATACACGGAACTAAAATATAACGAGGATGGAACGATTCAAACGATTGACCCTTATGGAAATAAATAATTAGATTGACCACTGACCCTCATAAAGGGGTCAGTTTTTTTGATCTTTGGGAGTTTTTTATATCACCTGCCACTATTTAATGGCCCAATAACCATGCACTGGTTTCCCTACTAATATTTTCCGACATTTTTTTTGAATTTTTTATTGCCATTTATAATAGTTGCTGATATTATTGAAGGTGCGTAAATTGGAAAGCTGTTATTCAATATGTCTGGATCTTTCCAAGCAGATAATTTTTGACCACTTCCTTCAAGAAGTTAAGGCCATACGGACAGCCGGGTCAAATGCCGAATGGCAACTTTAGTTGCCTTATTGATTGAGTTAAAAGCTCAAATTTTATAAGTTGGTTACTTTACAACCAGTGCATATGCACACAACTTGTGAAACGGTCAATAAGAGTAGTAAAAGTAATTATTTGCTATATAGACTCTGATCCTAATAAGATATATTTTGAATATTATAGAGCTTCCTTACTGATTTTATAAGGACCTTTATCGTAGTGGTATGATTTCTATTACGGTATACGTATGCTTTTTTAATATTGATGATTATATCTAAAGCAAGTGTTGTGCGCGGTTATGCGTTATGATTCACTTGCTTTTTTTGTTGTGAAATTTTAAGAGGAATTCAATTTCTCTCTGCATTAAAAAAAATTAACCAGTTAGGAGATTAAGAGAATGGGAAAAGCACTTATTATTGGCGCCGGCGGCGTGGCATCAGTAGCAATTCATAAATGTGTACAAAACAGTGAAGTATTTGAAGAGATTTGCATCGCGAGTCGTACAAAATCGAAATGTGATGAATTAAAAGCGAAATTAGATGGCGGTAAAACAAAAATCACGACTGCACAAGTAGATGCTGACAATGTAGATGAATTAATTGCCTTAATTAATGAAGTAAAACCAGATATCGTAATGAACCTAGCTTTACCATACCAGGACTTAACAATTATGGATGCTTGTCTTGCAACAAAGACACACTATATGGACACAGCAAACTATGAGCCAGAAGACACCGCTAAATTTGAATATAAATGGCAGTGGGAATACCGTGAGCGTTTTGAAAAAGCTGGAATCACAGCTCTTTTAGGCAGCGGCTTTGACCCTGGTGTAACAGGTGTATTCTCCGCTTACGCTCTTAAGCATTATTTTGATGAAATCGAATATATCGACATTCTTGACTGCAATGGCGGCGACCATGGCTATCCATTTGCAACAAACTTTAATCCTGAAATCAATATCCGTGAGGTTTCTGCTAACGGAAGATACTGGGAAAACGGTGAATGGGTTGAAACCGAGCCAATGGAAATTAAACGCGAATATAACTTCGCTGAAGTTGGTCAAAAGGATATGTATTTGCTATATCATGAAGAGCTTGAATCTCTTGCGCAAAATATCCCAGGGATTAAGCGTATCCGTTTCTTCATGACGTTTGGCCAAAGTTATATTACACACTTAAAAGCCCTTGAAAATGTGGGAATGATTTCTATCGAGCCAATTGAATTCGAAGGACAACAAATCATTCCACTTCAATTCTTGAAGGCTGTATTACCAGATCCAGCTTCCCTTGGTCCACGTACAGTTGGTAAAACCAACATCGGCTGTATTTTCAAAGGGAAAAAAGACGGAAAAGATAAAACCTATTATGTATACAATGTTTGTGACCACCAAGAGTGCTATAGAGAAGTCGGCTCTCAAGCCATCTCTTATACAACCGGTGTTCCTGCAATGATTGGTGCTGCAATGATTATGACTGGCAAATGGAATAAACCAGGCGTATTCAATATTGAAGAATTTGATCCAGATCCATTCATGGAAGAGTTAAACAAATGGGGCCTTCCATGGGTAGAAGATTTTAATCCTGTGCTTGTTGATGCATTGCCTGAAGAAGCAAAAGAGTTGGAGCTTGTTCGTTAAGATGCGGTTTGAAGAATTACCAACACCGTGTTATGTCGTTGATGAAGGCCTTGTGGAAAAAAATCTCAAAATCCTAAACGGTGTCATGAAACGCACAGGTGCTAAGATTGTTTTAGCGCAAAAGGCATTTTCGATGACAAAATTCTACCCTCTTATTGGGGAGTATCTAAGTGGAACAACCGCAAGCGGTTTGTACGAAGCACGACTAGGTTACGAGGAAATGGGCAAAGAGAATCATGTCTTTGCCCCTGCCTACCGTGCAGATGAAATCGATGAGATTATCTCAATTTGTGATCATATTATTTTCAATTCTTTCTCACAATTGGAGAAATTTAAAGATAAAGCACTTCAAGCTGGCAGAAAAGTTGGCTTGCGCATCAATCCGCAATGTTCTACTCAAGTAGGACATGAAATCTATGACCCTTGTTCACCAGGTTCAAGGTTCGGTGTCACGATAGAACACTTTCGTCCCGATTTGCTGGATGGTGTTTCAGGGCTGCATTTTCATACCCTTTGTCAGCAAAACTCTGATGACTTAGAAACGACACTTAGTGCAGTCGAAGAAAAGTTTGGTGAGTTTCTTCCGCAAATGGAATGGATCAACTTTGGCGGTGGTCATCATATCACAAGAGAAGATTATGACATTCCGCGGCTGGAAGCGTGCATTAAAAGAATGCAGGATAAATACGGTTTAGAGGTTTATCTTGAGCCAGGAGAAGCAATTGCTCTTAATGCTGGGTACTTAATTACCTCCGTACTTGATTTACATCAAAACGGATTAGAGATTGCGATTCTTGACACTTCTGCTACCTGCCATATGCCTGATGTCTTGGAAATGCCTTACCGTCCTCCTCTTTTTGGATCAGGAGAAGCCGGAGAAAAGCCATATACATATCGTCTTGGCGGGCAAACCTGTCTTACAGGAGATGTGATCGGCGATTATTCTTTTGACCAGCCATTAGAGAGCGGTGATCGCTTAGTTTTCGGTGATATGGCGATCTATACAATGGTCAAAAACACCACGTTTAACGGGATGCCATTACCTGCCATCGCTGTTCAAGATAAAGATGGGGATTGTCAGGTTGTGCAGCAATTTGGCTATCAAGATTTTAAAATGAGACTAGCTTAATAGAATAGTGGAAAAAGGGAGAAGTGCGAGTAATGCACTTCTCCCTTTAATTTTGCCCAGCATTCTCTTAAAAGTCCCCTATTACATTGTTGAATGCTTTTTTACTTCATTTTTTACCAATGGTAATGTCATCTGGTTTGTCAGCTCACCAAGTTTTTCTATCCTAATGGTTATTTCATCTCCTGCTGTCAGCCAATCCTGTTCATACTCCGGTAGACCAAGGATGACTCCTTCAGGTGTTCCAGTGATAATCAAATCACCTGGCTCTAGGGTTATATAGTTGGAAATATAACTAATAATCTCATCGCAATAAAAAATCATGTCAGCAGTATTGGAAGATTGCCTTACCTTACCATTTACAATCGTTTCAATTTTCAACTGGTTTGGATTGCCGACTTCCTCTGCAGTCACAAGATACGGCCCAACCGGACAAAACCCATCAATTGCTTTTCCTAATAGCCATTGATTCGTACGGAATTGAAGGTCCCTTGCGGATAAATCATTAGCATTGCAATACCCTGCCACATAATCTAGTGCACGTTCCCTTGATACATTTTTGGCTTTTTTTCCAATCACTATGCCAAGTTCTGCTTCAAAATCAACTTGCTTCGCATCTGCAGGAATCTCAACTTTCTCTTCGTGACCAGCAAGGGAATTACCATACTTGTTAAAAAGTACAGGGGTTTTTGGCGGTTCCATATTCGATTCTTCCGCATGCTTTCGATAATTGAGGCCCACACAAATAATTTTTGCACTTTTCGGTACACATGGTCCATATTGAACCTGGTCTTCTTGAATAGTGAAATCATTGTTATTCTTGTTTGAATGCACAAAGTGATGAAAAAGTTGTTTAGAGTCAGCATCTGCTTGTAACCATTGTTCTAATGATAGAGGAATATTCTGAGGCTCATTCGCCGCCTCCCAAGCCTTCACTATGTCTACAATACCGGTATCTGTTTTCACACCAAATTTAGATGGATCATTTGAATTCAATTTATAGTTTACTAGTTTCATATTGTTTAGATTACCTTTCCACTTGATTAGTTTTTTTAATTTATCTAGTTTTGTTGTTCCACATATTTACTATAGCATGGAGATTTTTAGCGAGCAAGATTAGTGTTTTGAATTTTCCGAATAATTATATTTTCTATCATCCCTGGTTCCAATGATTTAATCAAAAGATAAAATTTCGCTGTGCATAGTAAATAACTATAAAACGAACTCCTTCTGTGTAAAATTACTTGTATGGGTAAGGGATTCAATCAATAACATAATTGCCATACTAGTATCATTACTGACTTGTGAGAGAAAGTTCGTTGTAATTCCTTTAAAATGAGTAGGTTCGTTTGAAACCTCATGACACATAAAAAAACACTATCCTTTCCATCGTATTACAGAAAGAATAGCGTTTTTTTCATTTCTGGGGTATCGATTTGCGTTAGAGCGATAGGTATGTAGTGGATAGGAATGCGAATGCCAACACAAGATAGAACCAACAGAAATTTTAGGTCGTAAATTTTAAAACATTATTGGCTTTTATCCCTTGCTACTTTAAACTTATGCCTCTCTAGTAGCCTTTATTATGGTTGAATTTTCCTCATCACTATCGGTATTACTTGCATCACTAAGTGAACGTGATTTAGTTTCAGGAGCCCAAGCTAACGATACAATTGTCCCGATGATGAGAACCGCTGTAAGTGCAAGCATTGAAGGTTGAATCCCGAATTTAGAAATACTAATAGGAAGAAGAAAGGTTCCTATTGCTGACCCTATCTTGCTAACTGATGTAGCAAATCCCACTCCTGAAGAACGAAGTGATGTTGGAAAACTCTCCGGAGGAATTGAAGCAGTAAGATTACAGACTGCTGACATTATTAAGGTGAAACCGATAAATGTAATAATCATAAGGGCAGATCCTGTTGGCAAAAGGCTTAGTAAGAGTAAAGAAACGCTTAGAAAGATAAAGGATCCGTTTAAGAATGCCCTAGTAGATAATTTAATTGTTAAAAAGATGCCAAGAATTGAACCTATAAAAAGCACTCCGTTTAATAATAGGTCTGTACCAAAGTTTCCATGTAGCCCCAAGGCTTTTAATATAGATGGAAGAAAGGTATAGATTGCCCAATAAGGAACAATAATACAAAGGTAAAAAATACAGTTAAATGCTGTACGTTTTCTCATATTTTTGCTAAACAAATCAGCATAACTTGCTTTTGTTTTAACAGGTGTTTCATCATCAAGTTCGACGTTTTGTCCAATATATTTCTTTACAATTTGTCTAGCTTCTTCAATACGGCCTTGATTAACTAACCATCTTGGAGATTCGGGAGTTCCCATTCGCATGATAAAAATTATCACTGCTGGCAATGTAGCAGAAGAAAGCATCCAACGCCATGACTCAGGACCAATATGAGTTAATGAAAATCCCACGACAGTTGCAAGAACGAAGCCCAATGTCCATATAACGCTAAATGACCCGAGTATGGCTCCACGATGTTTTCTTGGCAAAATTTCCGCTAGCATTGTATGTCCTACGCTATAATCTCCTCCAAGGCCAAAACCAAGCAGTAGCCTCAAAATAAACAATTCACCTGCATTGTCAGCAAAAAATTGTAAAAAGGATGCAAGGATAATAATTATAAAGTTTAAGGAAAATACTTTTTGTCTGCCAATTAAATCCGCTATCCTTCCAAGAATTAAACTTCCTAAAAAGAGCCCAATTAAGGCCGAAGTTCCAATAAGACCGACCCAAAGCGGACTAAGGTCAAATTGAGGTGTAAGTAAAGTGAGAGCGATACCAATCAATCCTAATACGTATCCATCGGTAAAGTGTCCGCCAAATGTTAGGGCTGTCATTTTAAAGTGAAATTTATTTAGTGGAGCATCATCAAGCTTTACTATTTGTTTTGCCATATTATTGCCCCTCTCCTCTGATTTTTGTATTTAAGATGGAATTCTCAAATAATGATTTAGAAATGTTCATATTTTCATCCCCTTTTTCAAATTCAAGAAACATAGACGGTTTCATTATAATTTTGTAGAGTTGAATAATCTTAAAATATATTTTTCCATTTGTTTGATCCTTCAAGGTAAATACCTTATCCCTCCATTTTATCATTCCGATTAAAAATCCAATAAATAATGATTTTTTCTTTAGGTAATCGCTTTCAAATTTAGGAACCATGATATCATTAGTTATTTTATCAGATTACCAAATGACAAAGGCTAATCAGGAAAAATATACTTAATTAGTAAAACTTTAAATTCAAGAACTTATCTTCCAAATCGGGAAGAAAAATAATCAGCATCCAATAATCTGATCCATAAATTGATTAAAAATGTTTTTCCTCATCGTTTGTTTACAATCTATAGATTAATTTCGTTGATTTCCGGTTTTTGCTCAATCTAATTAATGTATTGGATTATTAGGTTCGACGTCAATGTGATTTAAGACCTAACCCAAATAAAAGACCTTACTACCTTTAATTTTCACTACAAGTACCCATTGCTGCTGAATTTCCGCAGATTGGATATATGATTTTAATAAAGGTAAAGCCTTTGCAATAAATATGGATTTGCCTCATTTGCACGTTGCGAATAGTGAAAACTAAAGAAAAAAATTTTTTGGTAATAGATTTCTCATTTGAATCTTCTTAATCCTTTTCATCAATAAACAAACTTATAAAAACAGCAAATCAAATTCTTCATAATCCCCTCCTTTTTTTTAATTAGTTTTAAAAAACAAATTCTCAATATGAACATGTTCACCAAATGAACATGTAATTAATAATAGTACAAAAAATAGAGAGTGTAAACTGAAAATTTGGAATTTATTTTTTTTTCTATTTTTCATTGCGAGATGTGGAGTAAAATGGAAAAGGAAGAATTATAAGTTGTACAAAAATATATAAATAATGACGGTGGCTATAATATCTAAGTGAAATCTATGGAAAAACAACCCATAATACATTAAAAAATAGGTTCTACAGTATCAATATCATGATGAAGAAGGTCTTCTAAAAACCTATACAAACTATTCTGCTCAGTTTAAACTAGACGTACTGGGCCCTTACCGTTTTAAATATAATTAAAGGGATTTTATAAGTATTTTACGTTTAAAATAAAGCGGTTACTTGTTTGATTCTTGTAAAAGGTTGATGATGGAGGGGGATTTTATGAAACGCAAAGAGATACAGATGAATCGTATGTGGAAATATTTTGTAGATGCAACAGCTCAAATAATTGAAGAAGAAGGCTTGGAAAACGTTACGATAAGAAAGATTGCGGATATTGCAGGGTATACAGCTTCAACTGTATATAACTATTTTGATGAACTGTCCCATCTAATTTTTTTCGCTTCGATGAGATTTCTTAATCCATATATTAAAGAATTATCTTTTTACATGACAACAGGAAAGAACTCGGTAGAAAAATATTTATTAAGTTGGGAATGTTTTTGTAACTACTCATTTAACAATCCGCACATTTATAACGCAATTTTTAATGCAGATTTGGGAAGTAAACCAGAAGAATTACTAAATAATTATTTCGAAGCTTATCAAAATGATTTAACAGGAGTATCTGATGAAGTAAAGCCCTTAATTTTTGAACATAACATTTCAAAAAGAAGTAAAGCGGTTTTGCAAAAAGCTGTTGAAGAGGGATATCTAGATAGTGATGATAGTGAAGAAATAAATAATATGACTATCTTAATATGGCGCGGAATGTTAACAACTGTCTTAAATAAGCGCAGAGATTATAATCCAGAAGAAGCTGCAGCGGAAACGATGAGATATGTCAGGAAGATAACAATGAATGCTTTAAAAAAACCCTTAGAATTATCTTGAGTTTTATCTCAGTTTGTTCAGTTTAAGTTGGAAAGTATTTCATATTATTAACCTTTTAGTCTAGTTTCGATGACTAAAAGGTTTTTTTTACTTTGACTGATCGTATAGAATGGTGCAAACGTAGTGCGTGGGAACGGAAAATATTTCAAATTATTATTGTGTTTAAAAATCACATATGTTAATATATTCCTAAATATGAACATGTTCATATTAAAAACATATTCATTTTTTTGGTGAAACGGATTTAGGCAGGACGATAGGAAGCGAAGGTTTTAATTGGACTTTATCATTTAGGAAGAGCATTCTTTCGAATTTATTATCCATTACAAAAAAGTTAGTTTGTAATCGCTTTCTAGTCGATTGAATAATTGCTGATTAAATATTTTTGAATGGAGAGGGAACTATGCATACTACGAAAATTATAAGCTCTGACAATTTCTCATTCACCCTTGACGGCTATTTAGCCTCCTTAGAAGACATTTTCCCCGGGTTGCATAATCAGGATCGCATAGGCATTGTAGTTCGTAGCCCCGGTGGAGCGACAGGTGCCAGCGGACTGTTGATGGCGACGATAACACACTTCTATGATTCATATAGATTAAATCTTGGAAATGAAATAGGAAAGGTACGAATTTATCCAGAGTGCTTTATATTCCATGTTGGAAAAAGTCATGGCAACCACGCAGACATGGATGTGTGGCCCCCGCATCGAGAGGTTGTGGTGGAGGATGACCCAGAGCAAATCTTAGAGGTAATTAATGATCGTGCTATAACTCGTTTAATTGTCGAAGATTCCCCTCCATTATCGGCCACGTTCCTGCGTGAGACAATCAGTAGTGCTGAAAGCCGGATTCTTAGTACCATTGCCTATTCTGCGATTGGTCGTGTCGACAAAGCTGACGTGAGTGTAACGAGTAATAGAGTAGTAGAAAATTATGTTCTCAACACGCTAAGGTTGTCGAAGGAACTTCTTGAAGAGGAGCTTGAGCATATGCTTGAGGTACGTGAAAGACTCGCTGTAAATGACCAAGTTACAGAGACTTACCGTCGAATTAATTTATCTGATGCCCTTCGTATGCTTAGCCCCAATTCAAATGCAGGATCGACTACGCGTCACACTATTTCTATTAGCGCTCCAAATGCATCGATAGTCATAACCTAAAGTTAAAAGAGATACTAAAAATTTACCCGATGCATTAACCAACTAGTTTCCTTCTTTTAAATGAATAACAGTTTATACTCATAGTTTTAGTAACTTTGTTCAAAATAGGGATGAAAAATACATTAATTATATTCCCATTTTCCATGATGATCAACATGTAACAGCTATTGTAACTGCTGCCGGATAAATCAATGCTCTTAAACTTGCTGACAAAAACATTGAAGATATACGTGTCGTATCAAACGGTGCGCAGGTGTAGCGATTGTAAAGCTCTTACTTCATATGGGGGTAAAGGATGTCATCATTTTTGATACAAGTGGGATTATATATGATGGACGTCCAGTCTGGATGAATCCATTCAAGGTAGAAATGGCCCGCATCACCAATAAAAAACAAAAACACGGGACACTAGCGGATGTATTTATTGGCGTATCAGCGGCTGGTTTAGTAACAAAAGACATGGTTCGTTCCATGAACCTTGATCCGATTATTTTTGCCATGGCTAATCCAGTACCAGAAATCATGCCAGAAAATGCAAAAGAAGCCAGAGCACTAGTTGTTGGAACAAGGCGATCTGATTACCGATTCAAATCAATAATATTTTGGAATCCCCTGGAATTTTACGTAGTGCTTTAGATGTTCATGCAAAAGAAATCAATGAAGAAATGAAGTTGGCATCTGTGTATGCGATTGCCGGATTAATCACACGATGTACTTAATCCCAATTATGTAATTCCCAATCCATTTGAACGCCGTGTATTTGCCCAATTAGCATCAGCTGTTGCTGAAGCTGCAATGGAAACGGGTGTTTCAAAAAAATGTAAATGTTGAAGAGATAAAAAAGCGTCTATTAACACTAGTTGAAGATAAATAACCTGCTTTATTAAAAATCTTAAAACTAAAGTGTACCTTAATCTATTATAACTAACTTTAAATAACAGTAAAGCGTTAGTCTGATTCATTAAGGTTTATTGAGGAGGTGGCCGTGTAAGGGTCCCTCTAACCTACTTTGACGAGATTCTACAGCTATAAATGTATATTATTGCATAAAATTCCCACTATTATTGGCAATTTTATTTCTTCATTTATAAACAGACTTCCTCCATTGACTTAACAGTTTTATCTCACCTGATTTCCATCGGTGGTTATCCCTCTATAAAGCTAATAAACTTTTCCCTATTTTCTAAACAAAACTTATTTAATAGTCAATTATAACTCTAAGGGTTTTATTAAAGAATTCATCGTTATCTTTCTGACATATCGCATCGTATCTGCTACAGCTTCTTCAGGCTTAAAATCTCGGCGATTATTTAAAACTGTTGTTAGCATCCCGCGCCATATTAATATAGTCATATTAATAATTTCTTCACACACTTCATTATCTAGATAACCTTCTTCCACAGCATTTTGCAATACTGCTTTACTTCTTTTCGTAATATTATGTTCAAAAATTAAAGGTTTTATTTCATCAGATAGTCCTGTTAAATCGTTTTGATAAGCTTCGAAATAACGTTCTAGTAGTTCCTCTGGTTTGCTACCCAAATCTGCATTGAAAATAGCGTTATAAATGTGTGGTTTGTTAAAAGAGTGGTTACAAAAACATTCCCAACTTAATAAATATTTTTCGACCGAGTTCTTCCCTGTGGTCATGTAAAAATCAAGTTCTTTAATATACGAATTAAGATATCTCATTGAAGCGAAAAAAATTAAATGGGAAAGTTCTTCAAAATAGTTATAAATAGTAGAACTTGTATAACCAGCAATTTCCGCAATTTTTCTTGCTGTAACGTTTTCCAAGCCTTCTTCTTCAATTATCTGAGCTGTTGCATCTACAAAATATTTCCACATGCGGTTCATCTGTATTTCTTTGCGTTTCATAAAATCCCCTCGCTCACCATCAACTTTTACAAGCCTCAAACAGCTACTCGCTTAAATTTAAAATTTTCACTCTTTAAAAGTACATTATTTATACAATCATTTCAATTATATTTAAATAATATTATATACGATAAGATGCTTTTTCATTTGGTAATATGCATATTAAGTCTATTGCAATAATATGAACATATACATATTATGAATATGTTTTTAAATAAATTGTAATCTTAAATTTAATTGATTGTCTGCTAAATAGATATCCAAATGGAATAGAAGCAATGTCGAATGGTGACAATTGCAAATCCTTTTACATCTTTATCATCAGGATTTACAAATCGATATTTATGATTCTAGAAAAGGCATGACACAAGAACAAATTAACCGTCTCGGTGAGCCTTATTTTACTACAAAGGAAAAAGGAACAGGTCTAGGGATGATAGTTTCCTTTAGCATTATAAAAGGAATGAACGGAAGTATCAACTTCACAAGCGAGCCTCAAAAAGGGACTTGTTTCTCTATCAGACTCCCCCTCTATCAAAAAATAGGCGAACCAAATGTGTATAAAACTTCTGAGGAAATGACCTTCAAAAGAATAGAAAGAATTTCTTCTCATCCTATTATCAAAGACGACCCAACGAAAATGTCTATCTAAGGTATTTTCCTTTGGCCGTCTTTCTAATTTGGGAATCTATACTTTTCAAATTTCCACAATATCTTCGTTGAAGAAGTCCTCCATTTAGTTAGGTTGAACGCACGTAGAATTAGTCGTGACTTGATCGACATCACTTATTAACCGATTAGGAAGTAATATTTTTTGTTCCTCCCCCTCAAATTAAATCTCTGAAAGGAGATGAAATAATTGTTTCTTTTAAGACTACGAAACAGCTCTTGGGCAAGGATTTTCAGAACCCTATTTACGGGACTAACAATATTCTTATTTTAATATTGGGTAAATAATATCCATCTAAATTATCTCTAAACCCTTTCAACTTTTGATCTATTAATATGATTAGTAACCACTTAAAATGTTAAAAATAAATAGAAGCCAGTAGTAAACGATATTTTGACAATATCGTTACGTCCTGCCTTCTTTTTTTTCCCCTCTCCATATTCCCCTACAAACTGGCTGCCAACTCCAACCCTTCAAGAATGGCTTCTTCTACGGTTCGCGGAATAAGACTGTCACCAATCCGGTGTAGATTAGGTATATGTTCTTTTAGTTGATGATAAAGGTCATTCTCTTGAAGAAGACCATAGGCTAAGACAACCGTATCAATGTTATCACGTTGGAGTTCTTGTCCCGTATAAATATTGGAAAAAGAAACCGAAGTTGTATCGACTCCGGATAGCTTGTATTGCGAAGTCATCTCAATTTCCTTTAAGAACATCTGGGTTAAAGTAAATGTTCTAACTTTCTCCTGAATAGAGTGTCCCACTTGATAACAAGAAGTAATTAATTCTACATCACAGCCTAAATCCTTTAAATAGAGAGCAACTCCAACCCCTGTCATATCCCCTTTCCAATCGGCAACCACTACTTTTTTTCCAGCTTCCTTGCGACGTGTTAGAATATCCCAGGCAGTTACAACATGTGGAAAATCCATCCCTTTCACATGTGGGATATACGGATTAGCGCCTGTCGCAATGATGACCTCATCCGGCTTCATATCGAGAACCATTTCTTTTGTTACTTCCGTATTTAAACGGACTTGAACACGGTAGTGATCCAAATCACGCTTCAAATTGGATACTAGTTCCCCAAATTCTTCTCTACCTGGAATTTTACGGGCCATTTTGACTTGTCCGCCCAATTCATCGCTCTTCTCCAACAGTGTCACTTGATGACCACGTTCTGCAGCAATTACTGCTGCTTTCATTCCAGCAGGCCCTCCACCTACCACCACGACATGCTTCATTTTCTCCGCTTTCGGCATTTCAGCGTATTGAAGCTCCCGCCCGGTAACAGGATTTTGCAGACAGCTAATTGGAATATCTAATTGCATATGCCCAATACAAGCCTGATTACAGCCAATACAAACCCGAATGCGTTCTAATTCCCCACGGAAAGCCTTATTAGGCATGTGTGGGTCGCAAATCATGGCCCGCGTCATACCAACCATATCGGCTTGTCCATTAGCAAGTACATTCTCTGCAATAACTGGATCATTAATTCGGCCCGCAACAAAAATTGGTACGGATACTTGCTCACGGATTTTAGCTGCATGAGAAGCAAAATGGGCAGGCGGAACCGGTGCAGGAGGCACAATAAAAGCTGAACTGGCATATGTAGCCGAGCTCCCTCCGGTTAAATTGAAATAATCAAGACCTCCAATATGTTTATCGATATACTGCAAAATTTCTTGTATTTCTCCATACTCTGCCCCTTCATCTTCTAAATCATCAACACTGAGACGTAATCCGACAACAAAGTCTGATCCGACTTTCTCACGAACAGTTTCCACAATTTCTTTTAGGAAACGCAGCCGATTTTCGATAGATTGCCCACCATACTCATCTTTTCTCAAGTTCAAACGAGGCGACCAAAATTGGCTTGGCAAATAGCCATGAGAAGCGACGATCTCTACACCATCTAGTCCACCAGTCTTTACCCTTACTGCTGTATCTGCATATCCTTTAATAATGTCTATGATTTCTTCTCGCTCGAGCTCTTTTGGAATAATACGAAAGCGATCTGCCGGAACAGCAGATGGTGCTACCGCTACCGATGTTCCTGAAGGGAACACCTCTCTTCCTGGATGAAAGAGCTGTACAAACATTTTCGTATCGTACTGGTGAACCGCCTCTGCCAGTTTTTTATAATACGGAATAACTTCATCTTTAAACGCACAGATTGTATCCGCTGTAAAAAAGGCAGTTGGATGGACAGCGTTCGCTTCTACGATAATTAATCCCGCTCCCCCTTTGGCTCTTTCTTTATGATAAGCAATTAAGCGGTCCGTAGGGATTCCGTTTTCCACATAGGAAGTCATATGACCAGTACTTAAAATCCTATTTTTAATCCAAATAGAGCCAATTTTCTTTGGTGTAAACAAATATTTAAATGTTGTCACGTTCTATCGTCTCCCCTTCATTCACTACCACTTTAAACCAATGAATTCACCACTTCAGCAATATCCCTTGTAGCCATATTTGTACCTTTTGTCTGATTCAGGGAATCAATTGCCTCTTCCATCATGACAAGGCAAAACGGGCAAGCAGTCATCGTTGTGCAAGCACCCGTTTTGACAGCTTCTTCTCCCCGAAGGGAATTAATTTTCTCCCCGCGCTTGATAGTCTCAAACATTGCTCCGCCACCCGCTCCACAACAGAAAGATTGTTCCTTATTTCGTTCCATTTCTACAATTTCATAGCCTAGCATTTCTAAAATATCCCTCGGTGCTTCAAAGATTCCATTTTGACGTCCTAGGTAGCAAGGATCATGGTATGTCACAATTTCCCGTTCTTGTTTTTCAGGAATTTTTAAACGTCCGCTTCGGATGAGATTATAAATATATGTGGTATAATGCGTGACCTCAAAATTACCGCCAAGGGCAGGATATTCATTTTGGAACATATTAAAACAGTGTGGACAAGTGGTGACAATAGATTTCACTTCATGCTCTTTGAGTGTTTTGATATTGTGCTGAGCCAATTCCTGAAATAAGTTTTCATCCCCCATTCGGCGAGCTATTTCCCCTGTACAACGTTCCTTTGTTCCTAAAATTGCATAATCCACATTGGCTTTTTTCATAATTTCACTAAATGCTCGAGCGATACCTTGAAGCTTTGGATCATAAGCCGCGGCACAACCTACCCAAAATAATACTTCCATCGTTAAGCCCCCTCTTTCTGATTCTCTTCGTTGTTTTCATTAATGTCTAAAACTGGAACATTGAGTCCTCTACTCCAGTCCCCCCGTTCGGACCAGGGTTTTCCGAAAACATTATGCTGTTCTTCTAATTTAATTAAAGTGTTCTCTGCTTCTTCTTCGATTACTTGACTCTGAATAAGTCCCCGGCGCATGGATAAAATTAAATCAACATGATTGATGGAAACCGGACACGCTTCGACACAAGCACTACAGGTTGTACAAGATTGCAACTCTTCTGGCGCAATGAACGCGGCAACCTCTAGGTCTGTATGCATATTATCACGAATCTTCGTTACAATTGAACGAGGTGCCAGCGGTTTGCCGCTGTTATGGGCAGGGCATTGGCTGTCACACCGACCGCATTCTGTACATGCATCCGTACTGAACAGTTGCCAGTTCGTAAAATCAGTGATGGTATTAACACCTTGTATTTTCATAGATTCATATCGCTGCGCTTCTGTCATTTCCATTAAGTTATAAGGAGTGCTAACTTTCCCCGTACGTTTCACAGGCTGAAAAAGAATGTTGATTGGAGCCGTAATTACATGAAATAATTTAGTATAAGGAATGATAGCCACTAGGATAAATGCTAAGATAGCATGGCTTAGCCACCAAATCTGATAATATTTCAAACTGAAGAGCGCATGATCCTGAAATAAAACCGACAGCCCATGACCCACAGGTGACCAAACAGAATGGGACACTTGCGTCTCAGCAAGTCGAATTCCTTCCATTATATATCCGCCAATACCAATCAAAAATAATAGCAGAAGGAAAGCTTGATCAGCCAAACCATTTCTCAACCTCGGCCGTTTCTTTCTAGCTCTAACCACCATAGCTAACAATAAACCGATAAGGAACAGAACACCAAAAACATCTAAAACCAATTCATAGATACGATAAAAATTTCCGCGAAGCAATGGAATTTTAAAATCATAATCAATGACAACAAGAACGGTACCGATGAATAAGATCACAAACCCGTAGCTTGTAAAACGGTGCATAAATCCATACAATCGGTCTCTTTTTATCTTTTTTTGCTCAACAACCATTTTAAAGAAGTAATCAAAATTGGTTTTCACATCATCCCAGCTTATTTTCTCTTTGACTCCCTTTTTCCATAAACGATACCGCCGATAAAAGCCATAAATGAAAATGCCCATTGCGATAGCTGCTAGAACATAAAGCATAATCTTGTAATCAGAGGATATTGCCCAAAAGGTGTCTCTTTGCACGGTCTGCATCATTTACTCCTCCTTTAACCATTTTTGTAACTTCTGTGAAATAAAATGAATGTTTCGATCAGTAATTTCGGAAGCTACTTTTTCCCCGGTATTTTCAGTCCTCTCACGATTAAGCCCCATAATTTGAAGAAGACGAAGTTCTGGAGTTAAATGGTCATCCGGAATACCAAAATAACGAATATTCGGTTTTGGTTCAGACACCTTTATGACTTTAACCTTTGAATGATTCGATGGACCTTTTTGTATCTGCTGCCGAGCTTTCTTTTGGTTTGCCATCGAACGGGAGTAACGAGGGATATAGCGCTTTCTACCTAATGAGCTGACCACCCCGATTAAAGCAGGCAACCGAATTTCATAAGTTTGGACGATACCTCTTCCTTCGCCTCGTTTTACTCTCCAAACACGATCGTCTATGACTTCAATATGCTGGATATTGGTTATGGATGGAATTCCCAACGATTCAGCTATCATAAAAGGTGTGACTCCTAAATTCTCATCTTCGCTTACAGAGCCGCTTATAATTACATCAAATAATCCAGATTTGCCTTTTAATTCACTCGCCAATATTCTTGCTGCTTCATTGCGATTTTCACGTAAACCGGGCTGCTGAATGATTAGACATTCATCTAAATTATATTTTAGTAGGCTATTCTCATCGACACTTATATCTGGATCGGTCGCCAACAAAACAGTGATTACCGCACCATATTTCTTTTTATAATCACACGCCCACTGCAGGGCATGGAGATCAGCTGAATTAAAAGTATTACTTATAAAGGAAAATCGCTGCTTTTGATAATCCCATTGAATTGAATTGGAGTCCATTACAGGTTTAACCAATATGCAAATGTTTAACATTGACTTCACCCTGCCTTTCAGCTTGAAGAGATTCTATAAGTCTTGGTACGACTTCTTCGTAATCACCAACAATTCCAATGTCACAGCGCTGAAAAATTGCGGCAGATGGATCATTGTTAATCGCAATAACATGTTTTACTCCTTTAATCCCTTCAAGATGCTGGGAAGAACCCGAAATTCCAATCGCAATGTAAATATCAGAATCAATCGTCGAACCACTAGCTCCAATACGCTTTTCTCGTGGAATTAATCCTAATTCATCGGCGACTTTACTGCCTCCAATGGGTGCATTCAAAATTTCAGCCAATTGTAAAATGGAGTCAATGGTATTTCCGTTGTTCACGCCACGTCCAATTCCAATTACTACTCTAGCTTCCGTTATTTTCAACTCTTTCCAATCTACCTGTTCCTCTAAAAGAAACTGAATTGGGCTGAGGATATGTGGTTCTATATCAATCTCCTGCACGAAGTTTGGCTTTCCATACTGCTCCGTTCCGTACAAGATGGAATTCTCCAATGTCAAGTATTGCTGTTTTTCATCTAAAAAAGTAACAAATTCATGTGCTTTTTCCTTATAAATTTCCCGTTTAACAAGTAACGATGAGGCCTCGGTTTTATCCCAAGTTACTTCTATTGCATTCGTAATGATAGATCCCTCATACCGAGTAGAGGCACGTACAGCAATTTCATGATACAGTGGATGAGAAGAAAATAAGTATATTCCTTTTTGATCACTTATAGTTGCTCTAATTTTCCTAAAAGCTTGAATATGGTAATCTGCTATTTTCCATTTTTTTATATCTAATTTGACATGGTACACTTCATCAAAGGGAAGCCGTTTCAGTTCATCGGATTGAATGCCAGTATGTACGATAATCGCTATCATTTTTGTCTTTTCAGTACGGATTTTTTTTGCCCATTCTATCATTCCCCATGTTTCTTTCGTGAACGATAACCCGTTTTTAACAGGGAGATAGCAAAATACGTTAGACTCCATCTTAGTCTTCCACCTCACTTATTTTATTGCCTGATATAGTCTTTCGACTATATCAGGCAATCTTGGAATCTATTACTTCAATAATCTCCAGTTTACAGGATATAAAGTAAAGTAAAATTCTACTTCTTCATCTGTCCCATACGTAATTTCCGCTCCGTCTTTCATAAAGTAAATGTCACCCTGATTCGCTTCAATCTTTTCTCCATTATGAGTAATGTACATGCTGCCTTTGGAGACATAGATCATTTCATCATATTTAATTTGCCAATCGAAGTTACCATTTTTCATGCGACAAACCCCACCACCAAGTGTAGTAGAGATCGGATTGATGACTGAGGCAATTTCTTGTACCTCCGCTTCAATTCCAAGTGGATTGAACTTAATTTCTGATCCTTTGATTAAGGTAACCAAGCTCTCACCATTATTCTCATATTGAACATCTTGCTTTACTTCTTTCCAATTCACAGGATAGGTTGAAAAAACAAATTCCACTTCTTCATCTGTCCCATAAGTAATAACGGCGCCTTCTTTCATGAAATAAATATCGCCTTGCTTTGCTTCAATCTTTTCTCCGTTATGGCCAATATACATGCTGCCTGATTGAACGAAAATGACTTCATCATATTTAATCTGCCAATCGAAGTTGCATTCCTTCATTCGGCAAATACCCCCACCCATCGTTGTGGATAATGGATTTACAGCCAATGCCATTTCCTGTACTTCTGCATCAAGACCTAATGGGCTGAATTCAATTTCATCCGCCTTCAGCAAGGTTACTAAGCTTTTTACTGTATTTGTCATTTCTGTTCCTCCTCAACTTGTTTGAGTTCAATTTTGTATTGATGTATAATAAATATTGGTTAGGTATCAGCCTAAAAAATTTAGTGTGAACAACGGAAATTTTTTAGGCTGATGCTTTTTGGTTCTCTTTTAAGCATTAATACGATAGATCCTTGATCTTCTTGAATTTCGTAGCTTCCGATTGAAACCTTATCTGGATTAAACAAAGACTTACCTGTGTTCATATCAAACTCCCAACCGTGTAAAGGACATCTAACAATTTGATTATCGCAACCGTAAATAAATTCACCAGGATTCGAAGGAAGCATTGCTCCACTGATAGACCCGTAAATCATCTCCACACCTTGATGGGGACAACGGTTTCGGAAGGCATATAGTTGCCCATTAACATTGACCATCGCAATTTCTATTCCATCTATCTCGACTAATATTCGTTCCCCTGCCTTTAAATCCTCAGTAGAACAAACGATGACTCTATTTAACTTGCTTTCTTTCATTGTCTCCATTATTTTGCCTCCCCACATACTCTTTTACAGCCTGTAAGAATTTTTTGCATTTTCATAAAAAATTTTGTGCTTTAACTCTTCTGGAAAATGTAAGAATGCCCGGTCACTTTCATCACCATCCCAATGTGGGTAATCACTTGCAAATAAAAGCATATCTTCCATTTTCGCCATACAAATCAAATCTACAATGTCTTTTGGACGGAATGTCTCTTCAATTGGTTGAGTACCTAAACGGACATTTCTTCGGATATACTCGCTTGGTAGTTCCTTAACCCAAGGAATTTCACTTCGAAGAGCTTTCCAATTTTTATCTAATCTCCACATAAGGGATGGCATCCAAGAAAATCCATATTCGATAAAATTAAATTTTAGATTTGGAAATTTCTCAAATACTCCTTCACAAGCGAGACTCATAATTTGTCTTTGGGCTATGAGAGATAAGGTAGTATGCCACTCTGCATAGGTCGAAGCCGGTCCGACCGCACCAGGGGGAGAATACTCCGATGTCCCTTCACAGTCAGGATGTAAAACAATTGGAAGGTTATATTCTTGTGCTACTTCATAAAGCGGCCAAAAATGGCGTTTCCCTAATGGGATGTTGATACACTGAAGGTTAATGCCTACAATCCCAGGTTTGTGCCCAATACGTTGAATTTCCTTTATAGCCAAATCTGGGGCAACCGGAGTAGCAGACATCGTCATTTTAAAGCGCGAATCACTTTCTACCCATCGATTATATAGCCAATCATTGGATGCAGATGTGTAACCTGCTGCAATTTCTACATTGTGATAACCTGCCATTGTTCCATGGCCAATATTTAAGATTCCATATTTGTGATTATGGCGATCAAATAAATCCTTCACAACGAAATCGGGTTCAGAACCGGGAATCCCCCCCTGTGGAGTAATTGCATCTAAACGAAGAACATGGTTAGGATTAGCGTACCTTGCTTTCGGAAAAGTAAAGGATCCCGCGTTCATGTTGGACAGCATATTTTTCTCAAATTTCCCTAAATTCATATGTCTTTGAACCCCTTCTTCCATATACGGAATGAGTTCATCGAAATTATCCAAGTATGGGTGCACATCGCAGTCAATTATAGTTCTTGTATTTTTCTTGAGTTCTTCCTGTTCCTTTAAGCTCACTTGCATTTATAAAACACTCCTTCTATATTTTTTGGAAGGTAATTAAAATAGTAAAAGTCCAGATAATTTATAAGTAATTTTAAATCCAATCCAATAGATTTCTTCTCAGATTAGTACTAGATCATGATATTTTTATGTTTTCTGATTCTCAGACGGAATATTAACAAAGGCATCCATATTTTTGTTCTTTACAAAGGGTATCACCGTACCAAATATAATAAGGGTTCCACCAATGAAAAATTTCACATCTAAGGATTCACCTAAATAAATCCAACCTAAAAGGATCCCTACAACAGGTGTAAAAAATTGGAACATCGCACCGGTTCCAGCTTCTATTAATTCAATTCCTTTATTCCAAAGGTAAAAAGCACAAGCTGTCGCCACTACACCAATATAAAGCGTGCCCATCCAAATGGATTTGTTTTGAAAAAGCTCAAAAGTATGTCTATTGGATTCCCAAAGCATCAAAGGAGTTGTCATTATTAACGCTGAACCTAAGCCAGAGATTGTAACCAAAAGAGCTGAATATTTCAACATTGCTCTTTTAACATAGACACAATATATTCCCCAGTTTAGGGTTCCTAAAAGAAGTATAAGATTCCCCGACATGTGTAGGACCCCATCAGGATCCATTCCAATCACAAGTGATACCCCACAAAACGTAATAATGATTGACACTACTTTTTTCTTCGACAAAGACTCTTTCAAAACCCAAGCGGCAATAACTACGGTGAACAGTGGAGCAATAGAAGCAATTAGGCTTGCCATATGAGCGGTGGATAGATGAGTGCCTACGAAAGCCAATCCATTTGCCAAAAAATAGCCTATAAAACCTAGAAAAACAAGCAAACCCCAATCTGAGCGACGAATCTTTTCTTTTTTTGTAAACAGAAAAACAACCAATAAAATGATAAAAGCCAGCGCATATCGGGTCCATAATAATGTAAAAGCCGGTATATAATTTAGAACAAATTTTCCTACTACATACATGCCTCCCCATAAACACGCAGCAGTAAATAAGCATAAACTTCCCAATAAAGGCTTGCTATTCATGGATTAATCTCTCACCTTTTTATGAAATAGGCATATTCCAACTCTCCAGATCATCCGAAAACACTTTCATTTTAACGAATGTTTACATCCTTGCTAATTTTTTGCTTCTGTTTTCCAATCGAGCTGGTCTCTTTCTGAGATAGCCCCATAGTTTCTGGAGCCTAAGCGGAAATAAATAAAGCTAGCAAAAGACTCCAGACATCACGGAAGTATCATGAATATTTCTAAGTCAACCTTAGTTATCAGCACAGAATTTTTTCGACTAACAATAGTGAATGGTTTTAGGGTTTCACAAATACTGTTTTAATTGATGTAAAGAATTCAATAGCTGCCTGCCCCTGTTCACGGGAATGGGAACTCGATTGCTTCATGCCTCCAAATGGAGCCTGCAGTTCAACCCCTGCACTTTCCGCATTGATCCTAACAAGCCCTGCCTCAATTTCGTTAATGAACGAGAGCATATGTCCAATATTAGTTGTAAATATTGAAGCGCTAAGTCCATATTGAACATCATTTGCAACAGCTAATGCTTCTTCCATTGTTTCAACTTTAATTAGTACTAAAACAGGCCCGAAGATTTCCTCTTGTGCAATTGTCATAGATGATTGGACATTTTCAAATATGGTTGGTTGTACAAAAAAACCATTATCATGTCCGTCTACTTCGATCCTCTGTCCGCCATAAAGGAGAGAGGCTCCTTCGGAAAGTCCTTTTTCGATGTAGGACAAAACAGTATACAATTGACTTTCATTGGCGCAAGGCCCCATCCAAGTATCGTTATGTAGACCATCGCCAACCTTTAAAGCGCTTACTTTTTCTAGTAATTTTTGTTTGAATTTATCATAGACATCACTTTGCACAATGACACGGCTTGTTGCCGTACATTTTTGTCCAGTAGAACGTAGCCCACCGCTAATCGTTGCTTCTACAGCCAAATCCAAATCCGCATCGGATGCTACAATTACCGGATTTTTCCCACCCATTTCCAGTTGGTATTTTGCTCCCCTTGCAAGGGCACCTTGTCCAACTTGTTTACCAATATGATCAGATCCGGTAAATGTGATTCCATTAATATCAGGATGATTAATAATTCCCTCTCCAATTACTGAACCACGACCGGTGATCATATTAATCACCCCAGCTGGAAAACCTGCTTCGTGGAAACATTCAATTACTTTTGCAGCAGTAATGGCTGTCTCTGAAGCTGGTTTAAGTACAACCGCATTTCCGTACACTAAAGCAGGGGCTATTTTCCAAATTGGAATGGCCACTGGGAAATTCCAAGGCGTAATAACTCCCACGACCCCAAGAGGTATACGGGTAGTAAACATTAACGCATCTTTATCGGTGGACGGAATAACATCTCCGATTTTTCGCATCCCTTCACCCGCATAATAACGAAGAATGGCCACCCCGCGAGCAGTCTCCCCCTTCGCTTCAGGAAAGGTTTTCCCCATTTCTCGGGTCATTGTTTCTGCGACTTCATCTATACGCCTTTCCAAAATATCGGCAGCTCTATTTAGAAATTCTCCTCTAGATGGGCCAGCTAATTTTCTCCAATGTCTTTGAGCTTCCTTTGCCGCATATACCGTTTGATCCAAATCCGCTTTGGAAGATTCCTGAACATAACCTACTATTTCATTTTTATTGGCTGGGTTTATACTCTCACCTACCACTTGTGAAGAGGAAGAAATCCATTCTCCGTTAATGTAATTAAGGTACGTTTTGATTTCTGTTTGAACTGTCATATTGTTCACTCCATTCAATAGTACTTGATCAATTAGTTAATCAACGAGTAAGCGATTACTTACTTAACACTCGTCGTGTATTAAAGTTTTGGATTGGATTATCAATATTCCTAAAAATTAGCCCCCTCGATTTCTATTCGCCTCCTAAATAGTTCACAAGTTATGAACTTGTTAATTTTATGAACATGTTCACCATTAAGGTAATAGTAGCATAAACACCACAAAAAAAACAATTACATTTTTAAATATTTTTAATATTTTAATTATGGGTAAAGTGTAAATTTATCGACCAATATGTGGTGGGTATTTTTCTCGTTCGTTGGATCTACCTATTCAATTCTTTGTTGAATATAGTTTCTATATTGCTGTCATTAGTTCGGATTATCATTCCCTAATAAATTAAACAACCCTTCAGATTCCTGATGGGCTGTTTGTTATTAGTTTTATTCATGGTTAGTTGACTTTCTTTCCACTATTCCGCTTTTTCTAAAACCGTCCTCCGCCTAATGCTATATTCCACACTTGCTCCCCAGGACACTGTGTTTAGATTCGGACTATTGCTGGGGGGCATGTACCCGCTGAAAAAGCCCAATTTTTTTAGTTGAGTTTGGGCCTCTTCTCTTGTAATCGTACCTGCTCGTTCTTTTTCCATGATAACCTCGGCCTTTGCTTTCGTATCTTCATCGAGATTGGAGAACATATCAGCACGGTTGCCCCCGCCGCCGTCTGGGCATCCTCCAGGGCCAGTGCTTTAATACAAATTCTTTGCTTTTAATAGAAGAAACATGAATTCACAAATCTTCAAAATTTTTTTCTTAAGGATTGTTTAAGGTTGGTATTTAATAATAATATCTCTGCCCTCGATGGAGTGAAATCAGCCATTATGTTGAGCTATGACGGGAATTTTTAATGCTTAATACACATCCATGAAAGAAGCTGATTATTGTTGCATTTAATCAGCTTCTGTCCATTTTTTTGTTTTATTTACCGGCTTTGCGGGAAATACATATAAAATTTCACTCTTAGACAAAATGTGACAAAGTTCACACTATAAAATCTAGTAGAATAGTATTAAAATTTAAGTATAATATAATATATTGAAGTTTGGATGCAGAACCAAAGGCTTAAAAGTCGAAGGACGTCGAAAGCTGGGTTGTTAGGTAATTTGGGGGGAATATTTGTGGAAAATGTGGCAAAAGAATCAGTAGGAGAAATAGGTCAACGCCAGTCGAAATCAACGAAATGGTATAAGAACTGGAAATTTATCACAACCGGTATAATCGTTATCATCGCAATCATATTTGCGGCAATCAGCTATTATCAGGCAAATTACTTTAATTCACATATTGAAATTAATAGCACAAATGTCGGAGGATTAACTCCTGATGAAGCACTCAATAAATTAAAATCGTCTGTCTTAACAAATAAGGTCTACGTTGGACAACAACAAATTTTAGATGGAAAAGATACGAAGATGGAATTTACAGAGGAAGATCTGCCAGGTGTTAAAAAGTTATTAAAAAGCCAATGGTCAATTTTTCCCTCTTCAAAGGTGAAAGAATATTCCTTATTGCCGAGTAACATCGATCAGTATCGAAGCCAAGAAATGAAGAAACAAGTTGAAGAGAAGCTTGTAAAAATGAATAAGAACTTAACTCCGCCTAAAGATGCAAAGGCCATTTTGAAAGAAGGTACAGTCATCATTTCAAAAAGTAAGAATGGTGAGCAGTATGATGTTGCCAGTCTTTTAAAAGACTTCGATAAGCATGGATATACTAGTGAAATCCATTTGAGCCCTGTATACATCCAGCCAATTAAAGAAGACAGTCAGATTGTCAAAAATGAAGAGAAAAAGCTGCAGGATCTTCTTCAACAAACCGTTGAGTACAAAGTCCAGGACAAGGTTTATTCTTTAAAAGGCAGCGAATTAATTAAAAACGCTACGGTTTCAAAAGACATGAAGGTTAAGATTGACAAAGGTGATCTTAAAAAGAAAATCGAAGAAATAAATGAGTCTCAATCCACATTAGATAAAAATTTTAAATTTAAAACCCATTCAGGTTCAGTCATTTCAGTTAAAGGACAAGGTTATGGCTGGGCATTAGACGTGGCTAAAGAAACCAAACAGGTAAAGTCCGCTTTTGAAAAAGGAACGACCTCCGTTTCTGCATCTAATACGGTCGGACATGGCTGGAGTGGTGAAGGCTACGGATACGATACCACAACAAACAATGGCATCGGTGATACATATGCGGAAGTTTCGATTGCCGAACAGCGTATTTGGATTTACAAAAAGGGTAAATTAGTCATCACAACGAATGTCGTGACTGGTAAACACAGCACTGGGAATGATACATCAAAAGGAGTGTGGTATATCCTCTATAAACGAACACCAGCCACACTAACGGGCAGAGAGCTCGGAGGAAAACCGAGTTATGAAGTACAAGTTGATTATTGGGCACCATTTACGAATGATGGACAAGGATTTCATGATGCGGGATTTCGATCAAACTGGGCAAGTAATGCCTACTTAAATGCAGGATCGCATGGCTGCGTTAATACACCGCCAAGTGCTATGAGTACCGTATATAATAATCTTAGTACATACGAACCGGTTATCGTCTATTAAGACTGTAAATTAAAAGAGATTGGAATTTTCCAATCTCTTTTTCTGTGCTTTAAATGTACCTTATACATCACTATTTTTTTCAGGGGAAAACTATCTTAAGGTAAATATAATCAAAACGTTATTTCATTACTTTTTCATTTACTCCCATTTTCGGAATAAAATCAAAAATTTCATGTGATTCAAACGATTGGATTAGACGATTAAGCCAATCAAGATACTCCAAACCAGAATGAAGCTTATTTAAGTCCTTCTCAATTAACTCTTTCGATTCCTCATCTAGATCGCCTTTTTCCTTTATCTCATTTAATTCATCAATAAACTTTTTCAGCGCAGTGGTTTGTGGAAAGACGGATTTCCGCCAATGATAACAAAAGAATTTGATAAAACTGTCATAATTGTCTTCTTCAACCTGGTAGATATCCTTTCGTTCTCCCTTTTTCCAAACCTTTTTTACTAAGCCCATTTCATCCAGTTCTCTTACAGCAATACTCATACTTGCTTTACTCATGCCTAACAGTTCTGTCATATCATCTAAAGTCATCGGTTTTTCAAAATAATACATCACGGACATTAAACGTCTAACGGTATGAGGCATGGAGAATAATGTCTGATGATCTGAGTTATGATCAATTATTTGGTCTCTCACCCTCTTGAGTTCATCATTCAATCCATTTCACCATCTTTACCTAAATTTTCTCACATTACTTCTACCTATTAATTTAAACTAAATTTATAAAAAAATATATGGTTAGTTGCTTAATATCGCTGAAATAAAGATTTTCCCGATATTTATCATTGACCTTTCATCCACATCAAATTTCGGATGATGATGAGGATACACGGCATTTAAGTCTGGATTTCCTCCCCCTACCCAAAAGAATGTTCCGGGAACCGCGTCAACGTAATAGGCAAAATCTTCTCCACCCATATCAGCGGGTTTAACAACCACATTTTCTTCCCCGAAAATATCGATAGAAAGTTCTTTAATAAAGGCTGTTTCCTTCGGGTGGTTATACAAGGAGATATAACCCTTTGTGTACTTTACATCGATTTTAGCGCCATGCTTTGCTCCTGTTTGCTCTGCAATCCGGTTAAGCTCTTTCTCGACTTGTAGTCTAACATCTTTATCGTACGTTCTTACGGTACCCTTTAAATAGGCTTTATCCGGGATGACATTATGGGCATTCCCACTATGGAAAGCTCCAACTGTGACTACTGCTGGATGCAGAGGGTCAATCCGTCTACTCACAATGTTCTGTAAGTCGATAACAAGATGGCTGCCGATGACGACTGGATCAATACAACGATGTGGTTCTGCCCCATGTCCACCCTTACCATAAATGGTAATATCATAGGCATCCGATGCGGCATGTACATATCCATCATTCAATGCTATGGTTCCAATTGGAAAATTCACTTCCACATGTGCACCATAAACTTCATCGACTCCCTCCAAACATCCATCTGCGATCATGCTGACCGCACCGCCTGGACTCAATTCTTCGGCATGCTGATGGAGGAAAACGACCGTTCCCTTTATTTCATTTTTCACTTTACTTAATGTTTTGGCTACTCCAAGTAAGGCGGCAGTATGAATATCGTGTCCACATGCATGCATGACACCGGGTACTTTTGATTTATAAGGGACTTCCTTTTCATCATCGATTGGCAGCGCATCAAAATCCGCCCTAAGAGCAATGGTCTTCCCAGGCTTGCCGCCCTTTAAATACCCTACTACTCCATTTCCGCCAACACCTGTTCTTACTTCTAAACCTAAATCTTTTAAGTAGTTTGCAATGAACTCTGGAGTTCGTTTTTCTTGAAAAGAGAGTTCAGGGTTCATGTGTAAATCTCTTCGAATTTCAACAAGTTCAGAATAGATACCTTCTAGGGAATCAAATGCCTTCTGCATTATAGTAATAACACCATTTTGTAACAAAATAAAAACTCCTTTCTATCATCCTAGTAGTTGTGTAAAACTCTATTTTTCTAGTGCTTCATACGGGGATCAAGGGCATCTCGCAGGCCATCACCCAAAAGATTAAAACCAATAACGACTAGCATAATAGCTATACCTGGTGACACCATTGTCCATGGGGCTTGGGTGATAAACTGTCTGGAATCAGACAACATTTTTCCCCACTCGGGATTGGGTGCTTCTGCACCTAAACCAAGGAAGCCAAGAGCAGCAGCTTCTAGGATTGATGTTGCTATCGCAAGTGTCCCTTGAACGATGACTGGTGCCATGCTATTAGGTAATACGTGATGGAATAGAATTCGTAAATCTCCCATTCCAATACTTTTTGCAGCGATAATATATTCCTCTTGTTTCACACTTAAAACCTTCGAACGGATGAGCCGGCCAAAGTTTGGTATATTAATAATGGCAATCGCAATTAATGCATTGGATAATGAAGGGCCCAGGATCGTTACGATCGCAATCGCAAGCAAGATGCTTGGGAATGCAAGCATGATATCAAATGCGCGAGAAATAAGCGTATCTACCCAGCGGCCATAATAACCTGCCAATATACCTAAAATACTCCCCACTATGATGGAGCCCAGTACAGAGAAAGTCCCTATCCATAAAGAAATTCTTGTACCGTAAATAATTCTCGATAATATGTCTCTCCCAAAATCATCTGTACCTAACCAATGGCCGGCTGACGGAGATTGCAATCTTTCAGCTAGTTTTTGGTCATTAATTCCTTCTGGTGCAAGCACGGGTGCAATAATAGCGATAATTACAAAAAACGATATGATCCCGAGACCAATTACCGCCAGCTTATTCTTTCTAAATCGCCGCCACGACTCAAGCCAGGGGGAATGAATCTCCTCATTTGAATAACGGGATAATCCCTAAAATTAATCGCCTCATAAATATATCGGCCAATTCCCGGCCAGCCAAAAATCGTCTCTGTTAGAACAGCACCGCCTAATAAAATCCCCATTTGCATCCCTATAATAGTAAGTACTGGGATTAATGCATTTTTTAATCCATGTTTGTAAACTACCCAAAACATGCGCATTCCTTTAGCTTGTGCCGTACGGATATAGTCTGAGCGCATAACTTCAAGCATGCTGGACCTTGTAATCCTAGCGATAATCGCCATGGAAATCGTTCCAAGGGCACATGCCGGCAAAATCAAGTGTTTTACCACAACATTAAATTGACTAAAATCCCCTTGTATCAAGGTATCTATTAAATAAAAATTAGTAATCGGAATAACAGGATCGCGAACATTCTCTCTGCCTGTAGACGGCAGCCAGCCTAAGTCAATTGAGAAAAACCATTGATCCATTAATCCCAACCAAAATATAGGCATCGATATCCCTATTAAAGCAATCACCATAGCAGTATAATCAAACCATGAGTTTTGAAACCAGGCACTAATTATGCCAGCATTCGTCCCAATAATGATGGCAATGAGAAGAGCAGCAACAGATAATTCGATCGTAGCGATGAAAAATGGCCATATCTCCTGGCTTATTGGGACTCCCGTCCGTATAGATGTACCTATATCACCTGTAAACAGGCCCTTAATATAAGAAAAATATTGAACATACCATGGCTGATCCAAACCTAATTGGCTGGTCATGCTTGCAAGGGATTCTTTGGTGGCTCGCTGACCTAAAATTAATTGGGCAGGATTACCGGGGATGAGTCGTAATATAAAAAATACGATAAGGGTCATCCCAAATAAGACAGGTATTAACATTAATAGGCGCCGTATGGTATAAGAAATAATCGTAATCACCTCTTAACATATTCATTATTAGTTGAGCAGGAGGGCACTCCACCCTCCCGCCTATTCCATTATTTAAAATCAATTTTAGTTGTAATTACTCTTCCTGTCGGATGAGGATCAAAGCCAGTAATATCACCTCTTGCTGCTAACACCGGTGTTGTATGCACTAAAGGAATAATTGGGGCATCATCATGCATGATTTGTTGTACATGCTGATACATTTCGTTCCTTTTTCCTTCATCTGTAATCGATCTTGCTTCAGTTAAAGTCTTGTTTACCTCATCGTTTGAATAACGAGTTGAGTTTAGGCTACCGATATTGTCTTTATGCCATAATGAGTAAATGAAGTCATCCGCATCACCATTCGCACCTGTCCATCCAAGGAGGAAAGCATCTGCTTCCCCAGCTTTCGCTTTTTCTAAATATGTCGCCCATTCGTAAGTGACAATTTTTGCTTTGACTCCAATCTTAGCAAAGCTTGATTGAAGGAATACTGACACTTTATTTGCATCAGGCATATAAGGACGAGAGACGGGCATTGCCCATAATTCCATATTAAAACCATTAGGGAATCCCGCCTCAGCTAGGAGCGCTTTCGCCTTATTTACATCGTATGGATAGGCAGCAATTTCATCATTGTATCCTTCGACTGCTGGTGGAATTGGGTTTTTAGCTGGAATCGCTTGACCGCCGAAGAATGCTTTAATCATTTCGTCTTTATCAATGGCATAATTTAATGCTTGGCGAACCAACTTATTATCAAAGGGCTTTCTCGTAACTGTTAAACCTAAATATCCAATATTAAGAGAAGGCCTGGATAGAATCTTAAAATTTTTATCCGCTTCTATTTGTTGAATATTTCCAGGATCTACACCGTCCATCATATCAATTTCCCCACTCATTAATGCATTTAAGCGAGCTGTATTATCTCCAATTGTCCGGAAAATAACTTGATCCATTTTCGGATAACCTTTTACCCAGTAATTTTTATTTTTACTTAAAACAATTCGATCGTTTCTTTTCCACTCATCGAAGACAAATGGACCGGTACCCACTGGATGGGTGCTATAATCTTTACCGTATTTTTCTATTGCTGCTGGACTTGAGATGGAGAACGGTGTTAAGGCGAGGCTTTTTAAAAATGTCGGCATAACATGTTTCAATGTAAATTTCACTGTAGTGGCATCCACGGCTTCTACAGATTGAAGGTTATGAGTCTCATCTCCCTTAAACCCTCCAAAAACGGAACCATACACAGGGAATTTCGCAACATCTTTTCCATTCATCCAACGCTCAAAATTATAAACGACCGCATCTGCATTGAAATCTGTCCCGTCTTGAAATTTAACACCTTCTTGAAGTTTAAAGGTATACGTCAATCCATTATTGGTTTCTTCCCATTTTGTTGCTAATAGTGGAGCAATCGTTGTTTTTCCTTCAGCAAATGTCACTAATGTTTCTAAAATACTTTGGGAGACATTTTCCGATTCACTATCAGTAACCTCTGATGGATCCAGAGAAACCGAATCGCCGCCCCGGGCAAAGACAAAGGTCTTTTTACCTTCTTGGGCTTTTGAGTCAACTTGATTTCCTTTTCCTGATTTTGAGCATCCCACTAATGCAATAGATAGTAAAAAAGCACCCAGAAGAATAAAAAGTAACCGACTAGTTTTCATTTAATCAATCCCTCTCCCTATCTTTTATAATTTATTAATGCAGTTCCCCATCATGATAAAGGTGACAAGCAACATAATGAGATGGCTCAACTTCCTGAAGTTTAGGACTCTGTGACTGACAAACATCCATGGCTTTAGGACATCTTGTATGAAAAGGACACCCTTTAGGAGGATTAGAAGGACTTGGAATATCACCGGTTAAAATCTCTTTTTCATTTCTAACAGCTTTCGGATCCGCAATTGGTACAGCTGATAATAGAGCTTTGGTATAGGGATGCAATGGGCCTTCATAAAGGCGTTCACTCTCGGTCAGTTCCACTAAATGCCCCAAATACATCACGCCAACCCGATCACTAATATGCCTGACAACTCCTAGGTCGTGAGCAATAAAAAGGTACGTCAAATCAAATTCCTTTTGTAATTCCTGCAGGAGATTTAAAACCTGTGATTGGATCGAGACATCTAGTGCGGAAACAGGTTCATCCGCTACGATTAATTTGGGTCTTGTCATTAATGCTCTGGCAATACCAATCCGCTGCCTTTGTCCTCCGCTGAATTGATGAGGATAACGCTTGGCGTGATAGCTGCTTAAGCCCACGACCTCCAGCATTTCTCTGACCTTTCTTTTCCGCTCCTCCGCACTGCCAATTCCCTGTACAATTAAGGGCTCTGATAAAATTCGTTCTACCGTATGTCTTGGGTTTAATGAAGCAAAAGGATCCTGAAAAATCATTTGCATTTCTTTTCGAAGGCTTTTCATCTCTTTCCTTGAAAGTCTTGTAATATCTTGATCTTCAAAGTAAATTTCACCATCTGTCGGCTCTAGTAATCTCATTAATAGCCGGCCAGTAGTGGATTTCCCACAGCCGCTCTCACCTACTAATCCCAATGTTTCCCCCTTTTTTATATGAAAAGAAACACCATCGACGGCTTTTACCGAGCCTACTTGCTTACCTATGATGCCTCCTTTTATCGGGAAGTGTTTCCTTAAATTCTTAACTTCTAGTAAAGTATCAGACACTGTAGCTCACATCCTCTACTGTTTCGTGTAAGAAGCAGCGGACACTCTGCCCTTGACCACTATCAAGTAATGGGGGATTTTCTGAAAAACAGCGATTCATCGCAAACTCGCAGCGCGCTGCAAATGCACATCCTTGTTTGATGGATCCAGGCTTTGGTACATTACCAGGGATGGAATATAGCTTGTCTATCTTCTGATTGACATCAGGAACTGATTTTATTAATCCAATCGTATAAGGATGTTTTGGATTTTCATAAATCGATTCAACATCCCCCTCCTCAACAATCTTACCTGCATACATTACAATTACCCTTTTGCAGACTTCCGCGACGACTCCTAAATCGTGGGTAATCAGCATGATGGCTGTCTGATAGTTTTCATTTAATTTTTTCATAAGTCTTAATATTTGAGCCTGGATTGTCACATCCAGTGCGGTTGTTGGTTCATCCGCTATCAATAATTTAGGCTCACATACCATTGCCATTGCAATCATCACACGTTGTCTCATTCCACCAGATAATTGGTGGGGATACTCATCAATTAATTCTTCCGCTCTCGGCAGGCCCACAAGCTTCATAATTTCAATCGCCCGATTCCTAGCCTGTTTTTTATCCATTTTTTGATGAAGTCGAACGGCTTCAACTAATTGATTACCTATCGTATAAACGGGATTAAGAGAGGTCATTGGTTCTTGGAAAATCATCGCAACATCATTTCCGCGAATCTGCCGCATTCTTTTTTTAGGTAGTTTCGTTAGGTCCTCACCGTTTAATAATATTTCACCGCTTACGATTTTTCCCGGAGGATTTGGAACCAATCCCATGATCGATAAAGATGTAACGCTTTTTCCACACCCAGATTCACCGACAACACCTAGAATTTCCCCTTTATTAATATGAAAACTGACATTATCTACTGCCGGGATGGTTCCTTCATCCGTAAAGAATGATGTCGTTAGGTTTTTCACTTCTAATACAGGTTTACTCCTCATCGTTTCACCTCTCTAATGACATGGTATATCTCGGTTAATTCATTCTTCTTATTTATGAACAAGATTTTGAGGTAAGTGTGTAAGAAGTTCAGATCCATCTTCTGTTACTCTGATCGATTCACTGACGACAAATCCTGTGTCAGCTTGAAATAGTGCTGGTAAGATATGAAGGGTCATATTTTTTTGTAAAATCGTTCGGTCTCCAGGACGAATACTAATCGTCTGTTCACCCCAATCTGGGGGATAACCGATTCCAATGGGATAACCAACGCGGGATTCTTTTGTTATTGTAGATTTTGCTAATATCTTGTTCCAGCTCCTAGCAACCTCATAACAGGTTACCTCTGCTTTAATCACTTGAAGCATTTCTTGTAAGCCTTCTAGAACAATATTTACAATATCGATGTATTTCTGAGGAGGAGTGCCTATGTAAACGGTTCTTGCTAATGGTGCATGGTAACGATGAACACAGCCGGATAATTCTAGGGTAACAATATCATCTTTTTTATATGAACTGTTTGTCCAAGACAAATGTGGTGCTGATATTTTATTACCAGAAGACATGAGAGGAATAATCGCTGGATAATCTCCAGCCTGTAATTCAGTCCCTTTAATCAGGGTTTGATAAATTCTCGCAGCAACGTCTGATTCTTTTACTCCTTCATTAATAGAGTCGATGGCCATTTTCATCGCGTTAGCAGTAATTTCTCCTGCTAGTTTCATATAGTAAATTTCCATATCCGATTTAATCATTCTCACCTGATTGACTAAAAAGGATGCATCTTTAAACTGGCAATTAGGTAGTTTTTTTTGGAATTCCATAAAAGAGGTAACGCTTAGAGAGTCCTGACCCCATTCGAGACCAATCGTTTTGTTGGTAACACCCTTTTCAGATAAAACATCAGCAAAAAAGTGCATCGGATGTTTCGTGTTAGATTGGACGAAATCATCTCCATAGCCGAAGATATTCTCTATACTGAGCCATGTGGAAAATTCTGCACCGGGAACATCCATCTTCCTGCCAATCCACAGCGGTTCCGGCTCATCCATCAGAACGACTACACCTTGAATGACATAAAAGGAGTAGCCATCATAACCTGAAAGGTAATTCATGTTTGCTGGATTTGTAGTTATTAATATATCAATCTCTCTTTTTTGCATTTCAGCCTTTGTTTTATGTAATCGCTCTTTAAATTCTCCGGCCTCAAATACCATGTACAAACCTCCTTCTCTATTATACCTTTCGAACATTTAAAACGTTTAATATTTTCTAAACGAACAGGCAATAAAAATTGGCAATACACTAATGCCAAACCAGTATATTGACTCTTCTTTCATAGCATAACAAATATTTTTAAAATTTAAAACATTTAATTTTTTCTAAACGTTAAAATACTCCTTTTCAGTGTAAGCATGTTTTTGAAAGAAGTAGAATAAAATCGAAAAAAGGACAAATCACTGGAAAGGTGATCAAAGTGAAAGAAATAACCTTTAAAGCATTTGCTGTCACCCATGAAATTGACTTGAACAAAATTGCCATTCATTGCGGGATTCCCAAAAAATTCACTTGGGAACAACCGTTAATCCTCAGAGGCGCTATTCTAGAATCAATTCTCCATAACCATGTCGACGATTCGCAAATGGTCCTGATCTTTTCCTTTGGAAGTATCGTCTTCATTAATCATTTATGTGCTGATGAGATCGAGAGTTTATTGCATTACATCCATTCCTTCGAACCAGATTTTGACATTAAACAAGCGGACAGATATAGCGACGATTACTGCCTTCATATTACAGAAACGGAAAGCCTTGAATTGACGGATGAATATGTAGTCGTCCCTGAATATGAGGAATTTTACCCTGAATTGATTTCTACAGTAATAGCAAAGTCCGTGGCGCTTGAAAAGACAGAGGAACAACTTGGGCAAATCCATGACAAACTCGAAACCATGATCGACAGACTGGAGAAAGGCAACCTGCGAATTGGTAACAAGGAGCTGGCCCGGACTACGGCAAAAATCGTCCGTCACGAATACAACACCCTTGCGTATATCATGATTTTGGATAAGCCTGATATTACCTGGACGAGCAGCGCGGCCAGCGGTTTTTATGACAGAATGGTGGAGTTTTTTGAATTGAACGATCGCTATAAAATATTGAAAAGCAAAACGGAGATTTTATATAACATCATGGACGGTTTTTCCACCATCAGCCATTCCATTCGAGGATTATTCGTGGAATGGATCATCGTCACTCTTATTGTCATTGAGATTGTCCTGACGGTTTTGGAAATTGGCGGCTGGCTATAAATAAAAGGTGACACCCGGTGCCTTCGGACTGGGTGCCACTTTCCTTTGATTTAGTATTAGAATAAACCTCTAGTTTAAGCTCGCTTTCATTTCTTCTACAGATTCAACCTCAAACCCTAAATCGAGTAACATTTTGTGATCTTCGGATTCTTCTTGTCCAGTGGTCGTTAAGTAATCACCGACAAAGATGGAATTGGCTGCGTAAAGACCCAATGCTTGTAACGAACGTAGGTTGACTTCTCTTCCACCTGAGATCCGAATTTCCTTTGTTGGATTGATAAAACGAAATAAAGCCAATACCCTTAAACAATATAGCGGGCTCAATTCTTTTACTCCTTCTAATGGAGTGCCATCAATCGCATGTAAGAAATTAACTGGGATGGAATCCGCATCAAGAGCTTTTAAGCTATTAGCCATATCAACTACATCTTGCTTTGTCTCCCTCATCCCAACAATGACACCTGAACATGGAGACATTCCGGATTCCTTTACTGTTTCCACCGTATTAACTCGATCATCGTATGTATGGGAAGTTGTGATGTTTGCATGGTTGCTCGCTGATGTATTGATATTATGATTGTAACGATCTACTCCGGCTTCTTTCAGCTGCTTCGCTTGTTCTGGTTTTAACAGTCCAAGACAGGCACAAACTTTCAATCCATATGTTTCCTTTATTTCTTTAACTGCCTCCACTACATGTGCAACATCTTTATTAGTTGGCCCTCTGCCACTAGCCACAATACAGTACGTCCCTATATTTAAATCATGTGCACGTTTTGCACCTTCAAGTATCGCATCCTTATCTACCATTCTGTAAGAATTAATCGGTGCTGTCGAAATAGATGATTGAGAGCAATAACCACAATTTTCGGGACAGAGTCCAGATTTCGCATTCAAGATCATATTAAGTTTTACCTTTTTTCCATAATATCGCTTTCTGATTTGAAAAGCAGCGTGCATTAGCAGAAGAACGTCATCATCTGGACATTCTAATATGGAAAGTGCCTCCTGATTGGTTATATCCATCCCATCTAACACTCGATCTGCAAGATTCATCCATTTATTCATCTTTATCCCTCCATTTTAAAATAAATACTATCTATTCTTTTATTGTAAACTATAACAATAAATAGGTTAACAATAAAACGAAATAATCGTAAATAAAATTAGATTCACTCATTGAAACACTAGATTCGCTCGATGCAGTCTAAAATTCGCCCATTGGAACCCCATATTCGCCCATTAACCTGAAAAATCCGCCCGTTGATTAGAGAAATCGGTGACAAGGCGCAAAAAAAAGCGGGAATATCTCCGCTTTTTCTTGAAAATCACGTATTCTATTGAAAATATAAACACTCTTTTGTCTCTATTCAGGCAAAGTGCCTATTACCATACCTTGAACACTCTCCCGGTAACGCACCTTTTGTTTTTTATCAATCTGACCGTCTAACCAACCAATCATATCTTCTAAAAACTTCACTTTTCCCTCTTCATCAAAAGGGCGATGCTTGGCCAAAGTATACATTCAAGTTCCCGTTCAAATAAAAAATTTTTCTCAATAAAAACACAGGGGTCAACTACCCCTGTGTTGAATTACTTTTGATTGTCTAACGATAAATTCAATCCTTTTTGATAATATTGCTTCATCATTTCTTCAGGAACCATATTTCCACCAGTCCCCCAGATAATATGTGTAGCTTTACTCATTTTTTCCGTTAAATTATGCTTCAGTAAATAATTCGTTCCATCTTTAGATAATTTAATTGGTCCTATCATGCCTGCTAGTGCTGAAGGTTCTAAACGAATCCCCTCTGTATCAACTAGTTCCTTTAATAGCTTATACAACTGTTCATCGCTAACCGTATAATTACCACTTAGAAACGGTTCTATAGTTTTACCTACAAATCCCGATGGTCTTCCTACAGCAAGTCCATCAGCGTCAGTTACATTATCAAGACCAATATCTTGCACAGAAATTTTATCATGAAGTCCAGTCATTAAACCAAGTAACATACATGGAGAGTGGCTAGGTTCTGCAAAGAAACAGTGAACATGGTCTTGATATACTAACTTCAAACCAAAAGCTATTCCGCCAGGACCACCGCCTACTCCACATGGAAGGTAAACAAACAAAGGATGATTTTCATCAATTGTTATCTCTAACTCTTCTAATTGTTTTTGTAATCGAGATGCTGCTACTGCGTATCCTAAAAATAGGTCATAAGAATTTTCATCATCTACAAAATAACATGCAGGATCCCTATCTGCTTGGAGTCGACCTTCCTCTACTGCTTTACTATAATCCGATTCATATTCAATTACATTAACATTTTTGCTTCGAAGTAAGTCTTTTTTCCATTGTTTTGCATCAGCCGACATATGAACGGTCACATTAAAACCTAACTTTGCACTTATGATGCCTATACTAAGTCCTAAATTTCCAGTCGAACCTACTGCGATGGAGTATTTGGAGAAGAAGGTTCGAAACCTATCACTATCTAAAATGGAATAGTCATCTTGAATCGTCAACAATTGATGTTGAAGAGCTAAATCTTCGGCATGTTTGAGAACTTCATAAATCCCGCCCCTTGCTTTTATAGACCCTGATATAGGGAGGTGACTATCACACTTAAGCAATAATTCTCCGAATATCGGTTGTCGATAATTCTGCTCTAAAGATTGTTTCATAGAAGGAATTCTCACCAATGGAGATTCTATTATCCCATTCTTCTTTTTTGTTTCTGGGAAAACCTTGGCAATATATGGAGCAAAACGTTTCAATCTTTCCTCTGCATCCTTTACATCATCTTGAGTAAGGGGGGATTTTTTAATTCCTGTTTTAAACTTTTCAATTTTAGGATTTAACCATAATATTTCATTCATCGAAATGAGTTTGTTTAGTAAAGGATAGTTTTCTCTCCATGTTTGTAAATCTCCGAATTCAATCTCTTTCACTTTGATAGTCCTCCTCATTGACTTGATTATAGTCTTCAGCACCACGTAAAATATAATTTAATAATTGTTAAATGCAGTTTAACATATATTTGAAAACGGTGACCCCGCCAATTTTTTAATTTTTTTATTTAACAAACGACTACACTTCAATAACAACCAATTAAAGGTATTTTTTTATAATGTGTCTTTTCTTGGTATAATAGATATTGTTTTTAAAATTACATGTATGGTGATTAGCTGATTTAGAGTCAATTCACTATTTATATAGTAGGTAAAGATAAATTTTAGTAAGTTTTATCGTTACGAAAAGAGGAGGAACATATGAATAAACAGAGTATATACGGATTAACGATCGATCAATTAGCCGCCTGGCTTGAGGCCCACGGCGAGAAGAAGTCGAGAGCACAGAAAGTTTGGGAATACCTTTATCGAAAGCGTGTTACAGCATTCTCGGAGATGACGGAAGTTAATCCAGAGTGTGTTCAACTATTAGCAGACAACTTCTTGATCCAAACCTTACAGGAACACATTAAACAAGAATCCGCTGATGGCACGATTAAGTTTTTGTTTAAATTGCAGGATGGCAATTTAATCGAAACGGTTTTAATGAGGCAGAAATACGGCCTTTCCGTTTGCGTGACAACACAAGTAGGCTGTAACATCGGCTGCAGCTTTTGTGCAAGTGGGTTATTAGCGAAAAGCCGCGATTTATCCAGTGGGGAAATTGTTGAGCAAATTATGAATGTGCAGCTGCATCTGGACAAAAAAGGCCGGGGAGAAACCGTCAGTCATGTGGTCGTGATGGGCATTGGGGAACCTTTTGATAATTTTGAAAACCTATTAGATTTTATCAAGGTAATTAAAGATGATAAAGGACTAGCCATCGCGGCTAGACGGATCACCGTCTCCACAAGCGGTCTTGCGGACAAGCTGATTGAGTTCACGGATAAAGGGCTGCAGGTAAACCTTGCAGTGTCATTACATGCGCCAAATAATGAACTTCGTACACGTATTATGAAAATAAACCGGGCCATTCCGATTGAAAAATTAATGAAGGCGATGGAGTATTACGTAGACAAAACAAATCGACGGATTACGATTGAATATATTCTGTTGCGAGATGTTAATGACCATAAACAAGAAGCTGTGGAGCTTGTCGACCTGCTTCGTCCACTCGGTCAGAAAGTCTATGTAAACTTAATTCCATATAACCCGGTTGATGAACACAGTCAATATCAACGAAGTGAACAGGAATCGGTATTGTCCTTTTATGATACGTTGAAAAAGGGCGGGGTTAATTGCAAAATCCGCCAAGAGCATGGTACAGACATTGATGCAGCATGCGGACAGTTACGAAGTAAACAAATAAGAAATGCTTAAGCATATTTTTTTGTAGGTAAGATCGGGTAGCGATACCCGGTCTTTTTTTGTCGATGCGTATTTCGACATTCTTCCCTACATTTCCCGGGAAAAAATCCAGTTGATACAAGGGTTTAAACTTAAACTAATCAATCGTTTGGTTAGTTTTATTTTTGTCGGAAATAGTCCAAACATATAGAAAAAAGGTATCTAATTAATATTTAGACACCTTCGTTTTAGCTATTTGCTATCGTTACTCGGTAAACTTTTTAAAAATTAACGTGGCGTTATGTCCGCCAAATCCTAATGAGTTGGATAAAACGACTTGAACATCCTTCTTCTTCGCCTCATTGGGAACATAATCTAAATCAAGTTGTTCATCTGGCGTTTCGTAGTTGATGGTTGGTGGAATGATTCCTTCCTTGATTGCTAGAACAGAGAAGATTGCTTCAATTGCTCCCGTCGCACCCAATAAATGGCCGGTCATTGATTTGGTGGAACTAACTGATAATTGATAGGCGTGTTCTTTGAAAACTTCTTTAATGGCTAATGTTTCATACAAATCATTATAATTGGTGGATGTCCCATGTGCATTGATGTAGTCGACTTGTTCAGTGGAAATATCCGCATCGTCTAATGCTAATTTCATAGCCCTGCCAGCCCCTTCTCCGTCTGGTGCAGGTGTGGTAATATGATGGGCATCACCAGTGGCGCCATATCCAATCAATTCTCCATAAATCTTAGCGCCGCGGGCCAGTGCGTGTTCTAGTTCTTCTAGGACCACAATTCCAGCCCCTTCTCCAATCACAAAACCATCGCGATTCTTATCAAAAGGCCGGCTTGCTGTGTTCGGATCAGGATTTTTAGAAAGAGCGGTCATATTCGAAAATCCAGCTACGGTCATTTCAGTAATCGTTGCTTCTGTACCACCCGCAATCATCATCTCCATATCCCCTTTTTGAATGACGCGGAATGCATCACCGATGGAATTGGCCCCGGATGCACATGCAGTCACCGAACAATTGTTGATTCCTTTAGCACCCAGCGCAATGGAAACTTGTCCAGCTGCCATGTCTGGGATAAACATCGGAATGGTAAACGGGTTGACTCTTCTTTGTCCTTTTTCAATAAACTTCCTATGTTGTTCCTCGAATTCACCTAGTCCGCCAATTCCTGAACCAATCCAGACACCGACCCGTTCTGCTGGAATGTCTTCTCCGATCTGAATCCCCGAATCCTTTACAGCCATTTGACTTGCTGCTACCGCAAACTGGCTATAACGCCCCATCCTTCTTGCTTCTCTTTTATCCATAAACTCTTCTGGTGCAAAGCCCTTTACTTCCGCCGCAATTTTAATATCGACCTTTTCTACGTCAAAGATAGTGGCTGGGCCAACACCCGATACACCATTTTTAATATTTTCCCATGTTGTTTGAGCATCATTCCCCAAAGGTGTGACTGCTCCAATACCTGTAATCACTACTCTTTTACTCATAATAATGCTCTCTCCCACCCAGTTATAAGTTACCTACACTCTATAGTGTATCGAATTCAGAGAGGATGGACAAATTGATTGCAAACGATTTTAGGATTTAGTTTATTCAGATGGAAGCAAATGCTTTAGCAATATAAGAACTATTTCGGACAGAAGGTTGTTTTCAGTTTCATGAACATATACATTAATCGTGCATTTCTACCCTTTTGCGTATGAGGATTCATTTTTGTGCTGAGGCATTTTATGAATTGTTTGTCACAATAACAAGAGGAATTCCCTTGGCTTAAACAGCGATCATGATGGTAACAGCAGTTATCTACATCATTAATGGGTCTTCCCGGCCCGCTGCATCCTGGACCGCACCAGCGATAATTTGGAAAAATACAGAGGGGCAGGCTGTTTTTTCTCCGTGTCAATATCTCCACCTCCTAGAAATTGATTACTATATTAATATGAAAAAATAAAAAACCTGATTAGACTCGTTTTATAAAAAGATGTTAATCACAGCTGCAGCCCACATTCCAATAGGAATTTATTTTTGCTTGCAGTTACATGGTTCTCTAACAAGCTATGTTGGAATATAAATAAACATATATATAAACTTCACTTGAAAGGGGAATCAATTCTTATGGATTTTTGTATTTCTTGTGGGAGTGAATTATCCAAGTATGAAAGGAATCGAAGTGAATGCTGGGAGTGCATGGATACCACCACGGAAGCTTATACAGAAGAGGAATAACAATTAAAGCATAAATGGCCCCTAGTCCAATAAGGATAGGGGCCATTGTATTTTTATCTAGAGTGATCATGTACTCAATTAAGGGTATTCTAACGCTCTCGCTTTGTTACTGATAATTCTTTTATTTTCTCAACCCAATCCTTGAACGTTCCAAATTCACTTGCATCGAACCCGAAGTGTGTCTTTATGATGTGGACAAATTCGCTCTCATGATCGTGGAAAACTCCATCAGAATAAATAAGCTGAAAGATTTCGGTTAAGACGATATATTTAGAGCGTTCACTTTTAAATTCCGTTAAAATTTCTTCTATAGAGAGACCCTCGAGCTCATAATCCTCCAGCTCCATTTCCCTTTGATATTTTTTTAGCAAGGAATTTTCATATATGGATAATTTGCCATCAATTCTGGCAATCATTGCAGCCAATTCAAGAAATGCGATTTTTTCCCTTTTCTCTAGTTCTTCTAAAAACATTACACGTACCTCTCCTTTTAACCTTTGTTATATTTATACGAACAAATCCCCATAAGGTTTCATCGCACTTTTGTATATGATTCCCTAATTAATTATTAATATAGAAAGATCCTTCTACCTATTTCAAAAAAACCCAAGAAGACAAGAGCAGTTCTGCCCTTGTCTTAACTTTACCATTTGATTATTATGCCTTATTCTGCAATCTCCAGTTCAATTCCATTGGAAGTGAAAAAATAACTTATTTCTTCAGAAACAGGTTCGTCCGTAATAAAAATGTCGATTTCATTAGGACGCGCAAACGTTGCAATGGAACTTTTGTCAACTTTACTATGATCCAGCAATGCAATGACTTTATTCGCAACGGAAACCATGACCTTTTTTAATTCTACTTCATATAAGCTAAAATCAGAGAGGCCATCGCGAATATTAAAAGCGTGGGCAGATGTGAATAAAATATCAATATTAATTTTCCGTAATAGCTCCTCCCCTAATAACCCTTCGATGGAATTAGAATTGTTCCTAACGATTCCGCCAATGATAATGACGGTTAAATATGGATTCTCTTTTAACATCGCCGCTGTTGCAATTCCACTTGTCACGACTGTTAATCTCTTTTTTGTGTCGCACAAAAATTTGGCTAGTTCGAAACAGGTTGTACTCGCATCTAAAAGAATACATTGCCCCTCTTGTATATACTTAAGCGCACTCTTACCGATCCTTTGTTTTTCCGCGCGGAATTTCTTTTCGCGAATTTCATAGTTTTTTTCAAGTTGATCCGATTCTTTATTAGTTTCTTCCGCTTTCAGCATCGCCCCGCCATGTGTACGTAATAGCAAGCCTTGTTTCTCCATTTGGTTTAAATCCGATCGTATGGTGGCTGCAGAAATATTAAGCAAACCGGTCAAATCATTTACAGTTACGACTCCCTTTTCTGTCAGTAATTCAATTATTAAATTTCTGCGTTGATCTGCGAACATAGTTCCACCCTTTCATTTATTTTCGAAAGTTTACTAAACATTCTACCGAAATAATATATTTATTCATATTATATAGCTAAATGGCTAAAAAGTCCTGTTTAATCACCGAATATGCTAAAATATTTATTTTTTCCATTTAAATCTACTTTCACTTTATTTTGTTTTATTTTGCTTTACCGCGTTAATTAAATATATTTGAAAATAAAGGAAAACAAAATTTCATATTTCTTACCAAAGTAACCAATAAAATCGGAAAAAAAAGTCCCCTCCGAAGTAGAGAGAAGACTTCGCTTCTCTTCCTACTAAAGAGGAGATTCAATCATAGAACTTGACTTGCTTTACTTTCTAGATGTAATTCAAGTTGCTTTAGAATGACTTGGAAACTGTCGATGTTCCAAGCAGCTCTGCCAATAAAGAGTCCATTCACATTTTCTAAATCGATATATTCAAGAAAATTATCATGATTCACACTGCCGCCATACAAAATCGGTATTTCACGGCCAACTTCTTCAAAAAGCCCTTCTAATGTATGTCGAAGAAAGTCATGGATTTCAGAAACATACCCGGCATCTGCAGGAACGCCCTGCTCGCCAATCGCCCAGACAGGTTCATAAGCGACCAGAACCTCCCTTGCCTGTTCCCTGGATACTCCCTGCAGGCAAACCTTTAGCTGTGCTGCCAATGTTTCTTTCGAAATCTGCTGTTTCTTCTGCTCTATGTTTTCTCCAATGCAAATCAGAGGCTTCATTGAATAGCGTAAGGCAGCATGAACTTTTTTATTAATTGCTGCATCCGTTTCATTAAAATATTGTCTGCGTTCCGAATGGCCAAGCTCAATCATATCAATACCAATTTCAGTTAGCATTCGCGGAGAAATCTCTCCTGTAAATGCACCACTATCTTCCCAATGCATGTTTTGGGCCCCCAAATAAATATCGGAACCAGCGGTTATCTCTTTAATAGGAAGAAGGGATGTATGAGAAGGAATAATAAATAATTGGAGATTCGAAGTGATCGCTTTTGAAATCTGTCTAAGTCCTTTCGTAAAGTCGATTCCTTCTGCGATGGTCTTTGTCATCTTCCAATTAGTCCCGATCCAAATCTTATTCATCTAGAAACCTACCTCCCTCGTCCAATCTTTTCTTGTTGATTCTATCATTATCTACTGGCTACTAAATTTAATGCTTTTTCTAAAATTGACCGGACGATTGTTTCATTCTCTTGGTAATTGTCCTTATCTTTCCCTCTTACTTCCACAGCGACACGGAGCCCATGTTCGGATTGGAGACTAAGTTCGTCAGCTTTTCGTAAAATATCACTGATTTTCTCAATAGTTAAGAAGCCTGGTTCTCCAATAGGCATATGGAAATCCCCATATAATTCACTGTTCGGATCGACCACCGCATTGGAAAAATGAATCTGATGAATCTGTGCTTTTGCTAGTTCTAATGCCTCCGAAATGTCTTCCTTATTTAAGGCAGCATGCGCGGTATCAAAGGCTAAACCAATATTGCTGTGCTTTTTAGCCACACTTGAAAGCAATTCAACGGTATCACTCATTGGACCAATCAGACGTTTTTTATGGGCAAAGCGATCCAAATGTTCGACCAACACATTCATTCGATATTTGCCGGCTTCCTCGCAAATATCACATAACGCTTCATAAAAGCCTTCCATCGCTTCAAGTCGACGCTCTGGGCCTGGATCTGGACCTGGAACAAAGGCAATATTGCTTGCCCCGCACTCTGCAGCCAAATAGATATTCTCTTTAATCTGACGAACGGATTCAGAGCGCAATTGTGAATCCAACGAGGAAACATCCAGCTTGTTTTTATCTATTAAAAAGGTTAACCATTGTGTTAGTTGAAAGTTGTATTGTTCCTTTAAGGCCAAAATACGTTTTCTCTCTTGATGGTTTTGCCCGTCTGCTATTTCATACGAGCGATAAAAACCATCAACAGCCATTTTTTCTAGCAAATTGACAGTGAAATCTTTTTCTTGTTGCATTGGAAAATAAATTTCAGGGACAAGCAGGGATGGAATAAACCGGGTACTCATTTTACATTTCTCCTTTATCGATAGGTTATCAAATGCTTCTCTTGTTATTCCTAACTATCAGTTAAATGACACAGCCATCCTATGTCTTAGGCTTGAAGCAGAGCAAAGCTAGATTGATAGCTTTGGTAAGCATCTGCGGGCGTTCCATTTTGATGAATAATTGTATTTAACCCCGCCACGACACCAATTGGATTTTCATCTAGGGTAATATTCCGACCAACAGCCACACCTTTTGCGCCCACATCCATGCAATGTTTTACATAATTGAAATAGTCAAGGATGTTATCCGTTTTTGGCCCCCCTAACACAAGAACGGGCCGTTTGGCAGCTTCAATGATTTTCACATCAGCTGGATCTCCAGTTAATCTAGTCTTAATAATATCTGCTCCCAACTCTGTCCCGATCCGTGCTGCTGCGGCAATCGTCTCGATTTGATTGGATTCTGGGCTTGTCACATGATAGCTATACGGCAGCGTCTCACACATATATGGAACATTCCAATTATCTGCCGCTTTGGCAAGTTCCCAGGCCATTTTGTGTGAGGCCGTTTCACCATCCGCACCGGGGAAAGTCATCGAAATAACACTGTCTGCCCCAAGCTTTAGTGCATCTTCAACCGAAAGAATGTCCGTAGTCTGGGGAATCCGTGCATCAAATACGCTGGTAGATAAGTCAGCACGGACAACCAACCCAACGTCCTTAAAGGACTCTGCGTATAATTTTGCCATTCCATATGTAACAATGACAGCATCAAGCCCGTTCTCAATCAGCTGTGGCAAAAGGGCAATCGTTTGATCAATTCCTGCCGTCTTGGTGGAGAAATAGTATCCATCCAACGCCAGTGTAATTGATTTACCATCATTTGAAAAAATGCGTGACATTCTTCTTGTTTTGGACATAACCGGCTCCCTTTCTTTGTTTACATCTCTAAACCTTGTAAAAAAGATCCCACGGTGGAGATCTTTTCTTCTAAATTATTTAACTGGTGCACTTTCTAATAGGTCCGCTTGAACGAGAATCTTTTTAAGCTCCTCAATCTTTTCAGCACTTAATGACCTTGCTGGTGCTAGAACGTTCGTGGAAATATCCATTCCCCGCAATTTCATGGCTTCCTTTACCACACTTACAAACGGTGAATCAAGTTTGTACATAGTTGGCAATACGGCCATTCGTTGGTGGAATGATACTGCTTCATCAATACGGTTCTCTTTGAACCCCTTGTAAACACCAAGCGCTAATTCCGGAGCGAAATTAACAGAAGCACTAATCGCACCATCACCGCCAAGAGTCAAGGTTTGTAGGAAATGATCGTCAAAACCAGAGAACACCACAAAATCCGGATGTTTCCCTTTCATGGTTAAAATCATGTCGCGAATATGTGAAACACTTTCAACTGTTTCCTTGATTCCAACGATATTCTCATGTGCATCAACCAATTTAAGGACAAATTCCGGAGTTAAATCCTGTCCTGTCATGGTTGGGAAATTATAAAGTAAAATCGGTAAGTTAACAGAATTGGCAATTTCACTATAATGAGCAAATAAGTTTTCTTCAGTTAAATTCCAAAAGTAAGGGTTGATGACCACTACCGCATCTGCTCCTACTGATTCGGCATGTTGACTGAGCAGCACGACTTCACGTGTATTCGTGCTTCCTGTACCAATTAAAACTGGCACCCTGCCGTTTACATATTCGGTTGTGAACGAAGCTACTTCTTTGCGTTCTTCCACAGACATTTGTGAAAATTCGCCGCCTGTTCCTAAAAAGAACAAACCATCCACACGAGCTTCAATTAAGAAATCAATAACAGTTGCCATTCCTTTTTTATCAAGTCTGCCTTGTTCATCAACAATAATTGATACTGGTGGAATAACTCCCTGGAATTTTTTATTTGTCATTTTAATTTCTCCTGCCTGTTTAATAGTTTTATCACAATACCAACTTTATTGTTGAACGGCGGCTTTCTCGACCCATTCTCTCATTGATTTGAACATGATCCAGACGGTTGTTGCTCCGGCATCTTGGTGACCGATTGCTCGTTCTCCAAGTGATTTTGCCCTGCCAAACTTCGCGACATATTGCTTCGACTTTTCTACACCGCCTGCTGCATGTTTTTCAGCAAGGGCAAGTCCTTCTAGTAAACTATGATTTGCTTCCACACTTAGTTTTAGTCCGTCCACGGCAGGCTCTAGTGCGTCAATCATCGTTTTATCTCCTAATTCAGCCTTCCCGCGTTCTTTAATAGATTTCACGGATCCTTCAAGAATTTGGGCTAATAGCGGCAGGGTCAGTTCCTCTTGTGGTTCAAGACCTTTCACACCGCCAGTAAACAATGTTCCAAAAATAACACCAGAAGCCCCGCCCATATTCGCAATCATCGACATACCTATTGTTTTAAAGACGTCATTGATGGTTGTAAACTCTTTTTTGGTCAAATTTTCTTCTGCCTTTGTAAATCCAACTGCCATGCCAATTCCATGATCTCCATCACCAATAGCGCTATCAATTTTGGTTAAAAACGGTTTGTTCTCAATGACTTGTTCACCAACATACAAGAACATATTCTTTACTTGTTCAGCATTCAACTTAACCTCTTGGACACTATTTGGCATAAACGTTCCCTCCGATTTTTGCAGGTATTAATCCTTTTTTGTAATACGGTGAATCTGCAGGTGCATTATATAAATCTTTTAATTCATCATCCAACTTCAGTAATGTGATTGAGAATCCAGCCATTTCTTGTGTTGTACAATAGCTATTTACATCCATGTCATACGCTTTAATCTCTTTTTCTTCTAAAATTTGTGCCACTCTGCGGTTTATGATTAATAGTTCCATTAGTGTTGTGGACCCGAGGCCATTCACTAATACAGCCACTTCATCGCCAGCCTCAATATTGCTTTCCTCAAGAAGCTTTGCCAATAACTTATCTGTTAACTCATCAGCAGGCATCATTTTCGTGCGTTCCATTCCCGGCTCCCCGTGGATGCCCATGCCAATCTCAATTTCATCGTCACCTAGTGTGTATGGCAGCTCTACCGCACCGGGAATCGATCCTGGAGCTAAGGCAACACCAATGGAGAACGTATGGTCATTCGCTTTCTGGGTTACTTGTGTAACTTCTTCTAATGACAATCCTTTTTCTGCCGCAGCCCCAGCAATCTTAACGACGAAAATATCTCCGGCAATCCCCCGGCGATCTCCTTTTCGTTCAACAGGAGCGGATGCTACGTCATCGGTTACGAGGACTGTCTTTGTCTGAATATCTTCCATTTCTAGTAATTCTTCTGCCATGCCGAAGTTTAATACATCGCCAGAATAGTTTCCGTAGATAAATAGAACTCCCTTGCCAGAATCCACTGCCTTCGCTACTTCAAATACATTCGTTGGCGGCGGAGCTGCAAAAACATTCCCCAATGTGACCCCATCAGCTAGTCCTTCCCCCATCAGCCCCAAAAACAATGGTTCGTGGCCGCTGCCGCCACCAGTAACGATCGCCACTTTATCCTTGAGATTCCGGCGAATGATTCCGTTTACATTTTCAACTTTTTGATAAGTACTTTTATAAGCTGCTAGAAAGCCCTCAATTGTTTCTTCAACTACGCGTTCGGGTTGGTTAATAATCTTCTTCAAACTAAACTCCCCTTTCTATTAAAACAAAACTCTTTGTATTTTCATTTGTTTTTATTTGTTTTCATTTATAATCATAACCTTCATGTTTTATTGTGTCAATTTTCATTTTATTGAAAATCGATTAAATTTTCTCTCTTTCTTCGACAAATATCAACATTTCTTATTAAAAGAATAAGAGGGCTACAATTAGCAGCCCTCTTATTCTTCTTCATCATTATGCTGCTTTAGTTGGTTTAATTGGCTCTTTTACAACAAACCAATAGAAGAAGGCTGCAAATCCAGCTATAACCCCACCGGAAATAAAGGCTATGGAATAAGAACCTGTTGCATCTAAAATGATACCTGTTACTAATGGCGCAAATGCTCCACCGAAGTATCCACCGAAGTTCTGGATCGCACCGACAGATCCAACCATGGCAGGAGGTGCTACGTCACCAGACAATGCCCATGCACTGCCAGTAATCGCTGAAACCACACAAAGTGCTAAAGTCATCAAAGTAATCGTGATCCCTAACCCATGTACAAATGGAAGTGCAATAACAAACGCAGCAGCTAAAAGTGCACTGATCGCAATCAGACCACGTTTCGCGTTAATTGGAGAACAAATTCCTTTATCCGCTAACACCTTTGTGATGTAACCGCCGCCTAAGTTTCCGACAATCCCTCCGAAATATGGAATAGCCGCATAAATACCGAGTTCTTTAAAGGTAATATCTTGTGTTTTTAATAGATATAAAGGTAAGAACGTAAGGAAAATATTCCAAATCCAAATCGTACAGAAGAAGCCGCCGATCATTCCCCAGACACTTCTATACTTAAATAACTCTCTCCATTTGATATTGGTTGATTCAACAGTATCATTGCTTGCGCCGCCTTCAGCCTTAATATAATCATATTCCTCTTTAGAAAGCAGCTTACTCTTATCAGGTGTTTTGTAGAATTTCATAAATAAAAGGACAAAGACAATACCAACTGCACCAGTAATGAAGAATAATGCACGCCAGCCAAATGCAACCTGAATAGCCACTAAAATAGGTGGTGCAATAGCAGGACCAACCTTTGATGAGGCATCCCAAAACCCAGTTGCTAATCCCCGTTCACTCTTAGGGAACCATTGGGCAGTAATCTTAGCATTAGAAGGCATACATGGCGCTTCCCCGACTCCAAGTAAGAACCTTGCTCCAACTAAGGTAAGCAGCTTGTTACATGCTCCTGTTAAAGCAGTTGCAATACTCCACCATAGAACAGCAATCGAGTAAATTCGCTTTGCTCCGAATTTATCAATTAACCAGCCAGAAGGAAGCTGCATACAAGCATATGTCCAAGAAAAGATCGTTCCTAATAGACCGATATGCGTCATATTTAGGTTTAAATCTTCAACCATCGCCGGTGCTGCAATGGAAAGATTGGTTCGGTCTAAATAGTTAATAATTCCACCGATTAATAGCCAAATAACAACGGTCCAACGGAAATTCTTTTTTGGTTTCGCTGCCTTGACCGGGAAATCCGTCTGAAGCGCTTGTTCTGTTTTCATGTTATTCCTCCTACATCTATTTTTATTGGTGTTTATTAATGTCTTTAGATAGCGCCTACATATGTGGTAAAAAAAGCTACCCCGATCTTATGTAAAAAGAAAAGGATAGTGCTGCTAAAAAAGCTCTAAAGGCAGCAATCGAATTATTTACTTCCGACTAAGTTCATCGCACTCTCCAATGCAGCCCGGATCGTTCTCTCATTCGCAAAATAATCAATCTTATCTCTGCCTTGCACCTCTATTGCTACAGGTAAACCTTTTTCTGCCTGGATACCTAGTTCATCGGCTTTTTGCAAAATACGAGACATCTTTTCAATCGTTAGAAAGCCTGGTTCACCAATTGGCATATGGTTATCTCCATATAAAGGGCTTTCGGGGTCTAGGACGACATTTGCAAAATGCAGACGGTCCATGGTTGTTTTTGCCAATTCTAATGAGGTAAAAATATCTTCACGATTAAGCGCCACATGGGCTGTATCAAACACGAGACCAACATTCGAGTATTTTTCCCTCACCTTTGAAATGATAGGAACAGCTTCACTCGTAAGACCTAAAACTCGCTTTTTATGCACTTCGCGATCCATTGCTTCTATGGATACATGCATATTAAACGTGGATGCCTCCTCGCAGATTTCACATAGACTTTCATAAAAAGCCTCTAGTCCCTGCTTGCGGAACTGAACACCTGGATCTGGACCAGGGACAAATGCAACCGTAGAAACGCCGCACTCCGCTGCCAAATATAGGCTTTCTTTTATCTTTTTAACGGTTTTTTCTCTTAAACTAGTATCTAGGGCGGACACATTGAGGTCCGTCTGATATGTCAAGAACGTTAACCACTGCAAGATTGATAAGTTATTTTGTTCCTTAGCCCGCAAAATTCTTTTTCGATCCTCTTGGTCATAGCCATAACCAATTTCAAACGAACGATAGAAGCCTTGAGAACCTAGGTTTTCAACTACACTTGCAGCGAAACCTTTTTCATCTTTTACCGGGAAAAACACTTCCGTGACGAGCAGCGATGGGATAATTCGGTTACTCATTAAATTCTTACTCCGTTAACAATAGGCTTTAATTTTTCATCTACATATTTACTAATATCATAGATGCATTGATCAGCATTTGTTTTCGTTTCTTCTGTTTCTTCCTCAACCATAATCCAGCCGTCATATCCATAATCAACTAATGATTGAACAATGGCAGGAAAATCGATATCACCGGTGCCCATCTTTTTCCACTCAAAGCTTTTTGAACAATCTTTAAAATGAACATGTTTGATAATTGGTAAATACTTTTTAACCACTTCGACTGGGTCCATTCCTCCAGCTGCAATGTGGCCAACATCTGGTGTGTACGCAACATATCTTGTATCTAATTCCTCAAAAAGAAGGTTGTAATCGCTTTCTGTTCTGAAATAAGAAGTTGCCGGAGAATGTGGATGAAACACCGCAACGATGCCATTTTCTATCGCACGTTTACTTACTGCATTCACACAGCTTATAATATCTCGTTGACGTTTTAATAGATTGTCGCGATTTGGCCCCACTCGTGGAGGTAAGTTTAATTTTGCATTCGGGAAGTGTTTTAGATAGTTAATATAATAATCGGCCCGCTGCTTTTCTTCTTCCGATTCTGTGTCACTTTCCCAGCTGAACGGCAAGGTAATTGCTGCTAATTCAAGATCCAAGCTATCTAGTTTTTCTTTTAGTTTTTCAGGTGCTTCATTATATTTCCCCAATAAAGCATATTGAACGTCAATCCCCTTGAATCCAGCTTTCTTCACTGTATCAATCATATGATCCAAGCAATCTACTTTTTCATCATAATCTAGTACCCATGTTGATCCGTGACATCCAAACTTAATCGTCATTTTCGATTTCCCCCTTAATTAAAATTAAACTACTTCATACTGCGAAATTTTTCATAACTCAGCAAATGTTTGCAAAAAGGTAATAAGCAAACAAGTTGTTTGTCTATTTAGAATATTATCATTTGTTTTTGTTTTGTCAATTGTTTTTAGAAAAATATTTTTTATCTGAAAACAAACGAAAGAAAAAATCTAAAAAAGTAGTGAAAATCCAACAAACTCCTGTTTATTTCATTTCTTTCATATAATACACCGATTTAGTAATCTGTCATGAAAGTAATTATCACAATCGTTTGTTTTCATTATTTTTCGATTACCAAGAAAAACATTGACATAAACGAAAATAAATGAAAAAATATGACTAATAAATTAAATTGGAGTGATAATTATGAAAATTGGAATTGGTTCAGATCACAATGCTTTTCAAATGAAAGAAGAAATAAAGTCATATATTAGTAGTTTAGGGCATGAGGTTGTCGATTATGGATGTTATTCAGAAGATGAAGTCGATTATCCTGGCTTGGCCTTTAAGGTAGCAACTGATATCACAGCCAACCAACTAGAACGAGGCATTCTCTTCTGTGGAACCGGGATTGGAATGTCAATTGCTGCTAATAAAGTTCCGGGAATTCGCTCTGCCCAATGCCATGATGTTTACTCAGCAGAACGCGCACAGCTTAGCAACAACGCACAAATCATGACCATCGGAGCTAAGGTTATCGGTGTAGAACTTGCTAAAAAAGTGGTCTCAGCTTACCTAAGTGTTTCCTTTCAAGGTGGTAATTCCGCAAGAAAAATTGATCAAATCATGGACCAAGAAAAAGAATACCTGCTTAACGGTTCATGCAGCTAAGCTAGCTTCTCTTAGACTTGGGGACTCACAGCTTATTACTAAGAGGAGGAAAACACGATGCAGACAAAAAGTCAGCCCTGTACGATTGGGCTAGTGATGGATTTCCTTGCAGTCTCACAACAAGCAGCGATTGCTGCATACCCTTGGATCGGTAAAAGGAATAAAATCATTGCGGATGGTGCTGGGACAACTGCAATGCGAGACCGCATGAACCTAATTGATATGCAAGGAACCATTGTTATCGGTGAAGGTGAAATGGATGAAGCCCCTATGTTATACATTGATGAAAAACTCGGAACTGGAACGGGGCCATTTGTTGATATCGCTGTCGATCCTATCGAGGGAACAACATTCCTGGCAAAGGGGCAAGAAAATTCACTTGCAGTCATTGCTGTGGCTAAGCGAGGAAGTCTGCTGCATGCCCCGGATATGTACATGAAAAAGATCGCTGTTGGTCCGAAAGCAAAAGGCTGCATTGATATCGAGTTACCGCTAACAGAAAATATCAAAGCTGTGGCGAACGCACTTGGAAAGGATGTAAAGGAATTAACTGTCATGATTCAGGACCGGCCGCGGCATGAAGAACTAATGAATGAAGTCATATCAGCTGGTGCCCGATTGAAGTTATTTTCAGATGTGGATATTACAGGAGCCATTGGAACCGCTTTAGATGAAGTTGATGTTGACCTATTAGTAGGAACTGGCGGTGCGCCAGAGGGAGTCATTGCTGCCACTGCCTTAAAATGCCTTGGAGGTGACTTCCAAGCGAAACTTCTTCCCCAAGATGAGGCTGAATGGAATCGATGTATGAATATGGGAATTTTACATCCCGAAAAACCCTTAACCATAGATGATATTGTCAAAACGGATGACTGTTTCTTCGTCGCCACAGGAATCACCAATGGGGTTCTGCTGAACGGGGTAAAGAAAAAGGATAACGGGACAATGCTCACCCACTCACTAGTTACCATTGGCGGTGAAACGAGAAACTCCCAATATATCAAGTCGGCTTTTTATTAATGTGCACTAATTATCTTAAATAGAATTATGTAGATACATTCTCCAGCAGCTTATACATGAAAAATTATAGCTTTATTTTTTGATGGAATTTTTTAATGGATAAGTTAATAAGTATATTACGACAGTAGTATATTTATTAGGAGGGTCGTAATGCATAGTGGTGAAGGCTTACATCCTGATACAGGTGTTACATCCAGATTATTTGTTGAGCGATCATTAAATGAAATACGTTTTTGGGCCAGGATTATGAAAGAGCACTCTTTATTTCTTCGATTAGGTTTTAGAGCAGACGACACACAACTAATCCAGGAGGCCAATCAATTCTACCGAATATTTGAAAACATCGAACAAAGAGCACATTCCTTTAACAATCAAACCGATCCTGAACAAATAAGACGATTTAATACAGAAGTCCAGCAAGCGGCAGGTAATATTTTTGTATTTAAACGAAAGATCCTAGGATTAATTCTCACATGTAAAATGCCAGGAGCAAATAATTTCCCTCTATTAGTTGATCATACCAGTCGGGAAGCAAATTATTTTAGAAAGCGCTTAATTGAATTAAATGAAGGGAAATTACAATCGCTTCCAGATGCAATTATTAAAGAAAATGTCTTCTTCTTAAGGATTATGGCAGACCATGCCAAATTTATTGGTCATCTCCTTGATCCGTCAGAAAGGAAACTAGTTGATGTAGCGCGTGATTTCAGTAATGATTTTGATCAATTGCTGTATCAAGCAAGAGACTTAGATTCTATGAAGCCACAATCTCAAACCGTTCCTATGTTAGATCAATTCCTTGATCAAAATCGTGTGTCGGTTTCCTCTCTAAGGGACTTCAAGAAAACCGCTCGTGATTTAATTGAACAATGTAAAATAAAGAGTATCATTCATCCGCTATTAGCAGATCATGTTTACCGTGAAGCTGATAGATTCTTAGAAATAATTGATATGTTTGATGCTCATCTAACAAGCGGCAACCCGCCATCTAGATAGTAGAAGAACCTCTACTTAATGTTAAAAAGAGGCGAACAGCTAATGCTCGCCTTTTTTTACGTTTATTTATTTTTCACTGTTATCTTCCGGTGCAGTACATGTTTTACGGCACCCACATACTCAGCAACGGCACGCTGACTAATAGAAGCGTTCGGATTTAGTCCTTCAAATCCATGATAACATCCAGGATAAAGGTGGAATTCCACATCAACGCCAGCCTGGCTGAGCTTTGTTACATAAGTAAGTGTCTCGTCACGGAATGGATCTAATTGCCCTACGCACGTATAGGTATATGGGAGCCCCGTCAGGTCGGTTGCTCGCGCCGGCGCCGCATATTCCGAAACATTTTCTGTACGATTTTCCCCATTGAGGTACATGGACCAGCCTTTTTCATTCAGGTCATGGTTCCAAATCATATTTCCAGTTATCTCCAAACTAGATGGAGAATTATTGTGATCATCAATCATCGGATATAGCGGCATTTGGAAACATAATTTAGGACCTTTTCGATCGCGGGCCAATAGGGCTAGTGCTGCCGTTAAGCCTCCGCCTGCACTAGCCCCCGCTGCTCCAATGCGGGACGAATCAATACTTAAGTCATCAGCATTTTCAGAAACCCATTTTAGGGCAGCATAGCAATCTTCCAAGCCTGCTGGAAATGGATCCTCTGGAGCTAATCGATAATCGACAGAAATGACCACACAATTCGCATCAATGACAAATTGTTGGCATAAAGCATCATTATCCTCAGGTGTTCCAAGGACATATCCGCCGCCGTGAATCCACAAAAGAGCAGGCAATCTCTCATCTTTTTCTTTTGGTTCATAAATTCGTACCCTAACTTCAAGGTTAGCCTCTGGACCAGGAATCATCCGGTCATAAATAGCAACATGCTCGTCTATTGGTATTTCGATAGAATCTGCCGCCTCCGCCATAAATTGTCTAAATTCTTTTAGGTTGTCCAAATCAAGCGGTGGAAATAATTCGAGCGTCTCTCTCAATTCAGGGTCAATTCTATTCTTCATCGATAATCCCCTTTACTAGCAATCTATTTTAGAAACTTCAACAATAATTTATACGCTTACAAGATAGTGGGTATGACTTTTTTTGGACAACTTTCAGTTATTCAGATATTAAAACTTATGGATACTCCCCCTTGTTTCACAACAATATGGGAAAATTCAGGGTTTAGGTTCTAGAATTCTATAAAACACTTGAAATTTTCCAATTATTTCGTTACCTTTTGAAAATAAGGGGGAGTTGCCATGATTAGAAAACTTACAGACCAAGACCATCAACGGGTTCTTGCTTTTTTAAGTGAGGAACCATCTATAAATCTATTTATCATCGGGGATATTGAGGCATTCGGTTATTCTTCGGAGTCCCAAGAACTCTGGGCCGAATTTAATGAAGAGAATATAATAATAGCCGTACTTCTAAGGTTCCATCAATCTTTTATAGCTTATGCAAAAGAAGATTTCGATACAAGCGGCTTTGTATCGATTATGAAAAACTACAGCCAGCCCATTCTCTTATCTGGAAAATCGGATATTGTAGCAAAATTTGAAGCATATGATGAGCTTCAACTTGGTAAAAAACAAGTGACTTATTTTGCCGAGTGTCGTACCAATAAATTCCTGTCTCCTGACGAAGTCGTATATAAAAAGGCTAGCATCGAAGACGTTGATCAAATTTTAGAACTCCGCAAATCTATTGAAGAATTTTATGTTAGAGATGATGCCCGGGATGTTTTGGTACAATCCATTGAGGCGAATACATCAAGAACCTATTTTACAGAGGAAAATGGGGTTATGACCGCTTGTGTTTCAACCGCAGCGGAAAATTCAATGTCGGCAATGATTGTAGGTGTCTGCACCAGAAAAGAGTATCGCCGAAAAGGCTTAGCCACTTCTATTATGAAAAAAGTGGTTCAGGATGTCCTAAATGAAGGCAAAACCCTTTGCCTATTTTATGATAATCCTGAAGCAGGCCGGATTTATAAGCGGCTGGGCTTTAAGGATATTGGAATGTGGACCATGCACCGCTGATCGTTCTGTTCAATGGCTCGAACACCAAAAGAGACTGATCATCGCTCATTGGGAAATTACTTCGAAGAGAGATTGGTTTCATTTATCACCTTAACTACTAACTGTTTAACATTTTCAATTTACCAATGAATTTAAACAAGACAGAGAGCATTTTGCCCACTGTCCTCTTTTCTGCTAACTATATGGACGTAACCATCCCGCCATCTACAAGTACAGAACTACCGGTTATATATGTACTTGCATCTGATACAAGAAAGGTTACAACTCTGGCGAACTCTTCGGGTGTGCCATACCTTCCTAAAGGTATGGCTCTTTTAGACTGAATCTCTGCTTCTTCTAAGGAAATCCCCTGCTTTTCAGCATTCAGTTGATCAAGATGAGTAGTCCTGTCTGTTTGGATTCTGCCTGGAGCAACTGTATTAACTAAAATATTATAAGGTGCAAGTTCTTCAGCAAGTGTTTTAGTCAGCCCTACAATTCCTAGACGGAATGTATTAGAAAGAATGAGGCCTGGAATTGGCTGTTTAATTGATGTGGAAGCAATATTAATAATTCTTCCTCCACCCTGCTTCATGTCAGGCAGCACTTCACGGATAATTCTAATGTAGCTAAAGAGATTCAATTCGAATGCTTTTTGCCAATCTTCATTAGAAATCTGTTCAAACGTCCCTCCAGGAGGACCCCCCGCATTGTTAATCAAAATATCGATTTTTCCAAACGTTTCGCGGGTGAACTGTACCAATGAATGGATATCATCTAGATTCGTAATATCTGCACGATGATAGGCGACCCTGCCTTTCCCGAGCTGATGTAATTCCTCCTGTACTTTTTGCAGCTTTCTCTCATCACGACTCGAAATCACCACGTTTACTCCTTCTTCTACTAATTGTGCGGCGATGGCTTTTCCAAGGCCCTGACTCGAGGCGATTACAATAGCGTTTTTCCCTTGTAAATTTAAATTCATATGTAAGCTCTCCTTATTTTTCATTTTTCAATTATCATTTTCAGCCCAGACTTTATGCAACGATTTATGGCGTCACCAAAGCTCATCCGGATACTTGATAAATAGAAGTCCCTCGTAAAAAAACGAGGGACTTCCTATTAACTTATGATTATGCTTTTACAAACACCGTTTTAATAGAAGTAAAGAACTCGATCGCAGCCTGCCCTTGTTCCCGCGAATGAGAACTAGACTGCTTCATTCCGCCAAATGGAGCTTGGAGTTCAACACCTGCTGTTTCCGCATTTACTCTTACAAGTCCCGCTTCCATTTCGTTAATGAAAGAGAACATGTTACTGATGTTTTTCGTGTAAATAGATGCGCTCAAGCCAAACTCTGTATCATTTGATTGTTCTAATGCTTCCTCTAGGGTATCGACTTTAATTAATGCAAGAACCGGACCAAAAATCTCTTCACGTGCGATAATCATGTCATTTGTGACATTTTCGAACACCGTAGGCTGTACGAAGAAACCGTTTTCCGTTCCGTTTTCTGCTGGTCTTTCGCCGCCATATAGGAGGGTCGCTCCTTCTTCCTTCCCTTTTTGAATGTATGATAGGACCGTATTTAATTGATTCTCACTAGCGCACGGTCCCATCCACGTTTCCCCTTGCATTCCGCATCCAACTTTTAGTGCACTAACCTTTTCCAAGAGCTTTTCCTTAAACTCATCATACACGTCAGTCTGTACGAAAACGCGGCTTGTTGCCGTACATTTCTGTCCGGTCGACCTTAGGCCCCCGCTAATCGTGCCTTCCACAGCAAGATCAAGATCCGCATCATTTGCAATAATAACAGGATTCTTACCACCCATTTCAAGCTGGTATTTTGCTCCACGCGCAAGAGCTCCTTGTCCCACCATTTTACCTACAGTGTTGGAGCCTGTAAAAGTGATGCCATTTATATCAGGATGTTCAATGATCCTCTGACCAATAACACTTCCCTGACCTGTGACCAAATTTACAACCCCTGCTGGGATACCTGCTTCGGCAAAACACTCGATTACTTTAGCAGCGGTAACAGCAGTCTCCTGAGCTGGTTTCAGCACAACCGTGTTTCCATAGATTAGAGCCGGGGCCATCTTCCAAATCGGAATAGCTACAGGAAAGTTCCAAGGTGAAATAACACCGACCACACCGAGAGGTACACGTGTGGTAAACATGAGCGCTTCACTATCCGTAGATGGAATAACGTCACCGATTTTTCTCATCCCCTCGCCAGCATAATAGCGAAGAATAGCTATCCCGCGTGCCGTTTCCCCTTTTGCCTCTGCGAATGTTTTTCCCATTTCTTTTGTCATTGTTTCTGCAATATCACTAAGACGTTCTTCCATTATATTGGCTGCTTTATATAAATAATCGGCTCTTGCAGCTCCAGAAAGTTTTCGCCATGCTTTTTTCGCCTGCTTAGCCGCTGCTACGGCTGCATCCACATCCTCTTGAGAGGAAGACTGCACGTAGCCAACGATTTCATTTTTGTTTGCCGGGTTGATGCTGCCAGTCACTTTGTTTGCTGATGACTCAGTCCACTCTCCATTAATAAAGTTTTTATAGGTTAATACACTGTTTTCAACAATACTCACCATAATTAATCTCCTTCTCCTCGTTAATCGATTTGTACATCAGTTTGCCAAAAGTTAAATGTATCGACGGAATTTATAATCCTTATGCCAAAATTAATGTTTCTTCCTTATTATATATATCTTTTTGAAACTCTTCTAAATTACCATAGTAAGCATTTTCAATGATCTGTTTAATATCAGCAGGCCTTGTCAGTCTAGGGTTAATAAGAACGTTTCCGCTCCTCATTGAATCTTCTACTAATTTAGACAAATATTCTAATGAGACGCCCAACTCCTTAATATTTAAGGGAATTTTCATGGCTTGATTCATTTCAATAACAGATTCTATTGCTTTTCCAGCAGCCTCCTGTATGGATAATCCGCGAACATCCTTTCCTAAAGCGATCGCGATATCTTTATATTTATCGGCACATGCTGGTAAGTTAAATTTCATAACAAAAGGCAATAGCGCTGCATTTGCGATACCGTGCGGAATGTTAAAGACTCCGCCAAACGTATGAGAGATAGCGTGAACATTCCCTAAGCGTGATTGGGAAAACGCAACGCCAGCCATCATAGAGGCTACCAGCATTTTTTCCCTGCTTTCGATATCCGTTCCTACGAAGTAAGATTTGGTTAAATTTTCGCCAATCATTTTAATCGCCTGCATCGCGAATCCCTGGCTCACTGGGCTCGCTGCTTTGGATGTATAGGATTCTATTGCATGGGTTAAAGCATCCATACCCGTCGCGGCTGTGATTTCTTGTGGAAGATTCAAAGTAAGAGTCGGATCCAGTATGGCCAGAGTTGGAAACAACATCGGGCTAAGGACTGCTAATTTAAAGTGAGTTTCTCTGTTGGTTACAATAGTGGAATTCGTAGTTTCGCTCCCTGTTCCTGCCGTAGTCGGTATTGCGATAATTGGAAGTGGCGGCCTTTTAATTTTGCCCACCCCTTCATACTCCAAGATATGGCCGGGGTTGGTAGCCATCGCGGCTATTCCCTTTGCAGTGTCTATGCTGCTTCCACCACCTATAGCTAACACAGCACCATGATTAAGTTGCTTGAGATAATCAGTTCCTCTATGTATTGTTTCAGCTGATGGGTTTGGTTCTACTTCATCGTAAATGTCATAGCGCAAGTTCGCAGCCAGGAGCGATTTCTCAATTCCTTCTAAAAGATTCGCTGCCCTAACCCCTTTATCTGTAACGATTAGAACGCTAGTAACACCTAATTCCTTTACCATTTCTCCTGTTTTTTCTGATATCCCTTTTCCGCACTCCACTCGGGTTGGCATAAAATACTTATAACTCATTGACATGTCTAGTTAACTTCCTCTCTACTTTTAGATTCAAGCCCATTTTGACAGTAATCAAGTGAATCATCCCATTTGGGAATAGAACTAACTTTGTACGAGCTTACTCATTGTTCGACGTGATTCAGCAAGGAAAAGACCTCACAAAAGTAAAAATGTTAAAAAATATTAATAATTTTCTTGCAATTTAGTGTTTACGCTTACAAATAGCATACAAGAAATGTTATAATCGGTCTACACGAATATTCTGATTATTATCATCATTAAAACCGATTTAGGAGGTAGCCATGGAACTAAAACAGTTGATGATTTTTCAAACTGCAGCCCAAGAACTGAATTTTACACGTACCGCGGAAATTCTTTGTTTTGCCCAATCAAGCATCACTGCACAAATTAAGTCACTGGAAGACGAGCTTGGTGTTCCACTGTTCGAACGATTAGGAAAAAGGGTAATCTTAAGTCAAGCAGGCCACCGTTTTAAGTTATATGCGGATAAGATTCTTGGGGTTGCTGAAGAGGCAAAGATGATTATCGGGGAAAATGTTGAGCCAAGCGGGACACTGACTATATGTGCTTCGGAAACACAGTGCACATATCGTTTGCCCTCATTGTTGAGACAATTTCAAAATAGTTTCCCTAAAGTACAACTTGTTTTTCGTCCTGGAATATCTGAAGCGGACTTCGGTGGCCTTCTTGCTAAAGGTGCTTTAGATGCAGTGTTAATATCTATGACTCCTATTGTTGCGGATAACCTAATTGTTGAACCGCTAGTTGCAGAGCCTATTGTGATTGTAAGTCATCCAGATCACTTTTTAGCCCAGAAGCAGAAAGTAACTGCTTTAGACTTAAATGGTCAGCCACTACTTGTGACAGAGGAATGCGATTACCGTCGTTTATTTGAAGATTCACTGACGGAGGCTGGTGTACAACCATTAAGCAAACTTGAACTTGGTGATGTAGAAGCCATAAAAAAATGTGTTATGGCAGGTATCGGAATAGCAGCTCTGCCGAAGATTGCAGTGGAGACAGAAGTGGCTCAGGGGCGACTTGCGGAACTCAAATGGGTTGGATCTGACTTTCCGATCGTCACTCAATTAGTTTGGCACAAAGACAAATGGATGTCACCCGCTTTAAGCGCATTTTTGGAAGTGACTCGGGAGAACATACGAAAAGAGAATATCACCTTCCAATAAAAAAATTAAATATTGACTGAAAACGACCATGTTGTAGGACAATTTCCCTTTTGGAAGTTGTCCTTTTTTCATAATTTGTTTAGGTCATAACCCCTGCTACAATCGCATTTGTACAGTCTTTACTTTGAAAACTCCCATCGGGTATTTATGCAAATAATCACAAATCTCAGAAAATACACTTGATTTTTTATTTTTTTTAATTTACGATTTACCCAGTGGAAAATGGGTAACGCCATTCACTAAAATAATTGTCGAGGAGGTGATATATGTGACGGAAAACAAGCGTGCATCCTATGGAAATGTTTCCCACGCATTAGATATCTTAATGTTTTTTATAAAACACGAGGATTGTAGTTTGGGAGAAATGGCTGAGAGACTTGACCTCAAAAAAAGTTATTTATCCAAATTGTTAGATGCTTTAAAAGACAAAGGGTTTATTGCTCAGGATAGCGATACAGGAAAGTATAAGCTGGGGTTATCCTGTTTAGAGTTGGCCACTGCATTTGAAAACAGACTGGATATTCGGAAAATAGCCCATCCACATCTTGTTGAATTATCATCTACCACTAAAGAACTGGTTCACTTAGGGGTAATGGATTCAAATGTTGTTGTTCTATTGGAACGAATCATGAATCAAGAGTCTGGCTTGAGATTGCAATTCCATTTATCTTTAACCTCACCTCCTCATTCGACAGGATTAGGTAAAGTGTTATTAGCTTACAGTGACCAAACAATGGTTGAAAACTATCTATCAACCGCAAAATTGGAACCTTCTTCTCCTCATACAACGGTTGATCCAAACAAAATTCGTGAGGAATTGGAACAGGTAAGGCTTAAAGGTTATTATTTGTCGTATGAAACATTTGAAAGTGGTGTATCGTGTGTAGCTGCTCCTGTTTTTTCGCGTCAGGGCAAAATTATTGCTGCCATTAGTATATGTGGACCAACAGTTAGGATTTTGTCTAAACAGAAAGAGTTGGTAAAACATCTACTTGCCACTACCTCTAGAGTAAACAGTGCATTAGGATACGACCTTCAACTTTCCCAATAGGCTATACATAATAGAATGTTGCTGGGTCAAAAAAGGCAGGAATGCCTTTAATCAGAATGTGAACGCTTACTTTTGTCTGATAAAACCTTTTAATCATGCGATTCTATTAAATTATTATTTAATAATAGGGAACACGACCATCATGACATTCCTCCAAGAGATTATTAATTACTACTTTTTTCAGAGGGGAAGTTCTTTTCCTTTCAACACGAAAAAAATATACGAAATATTTGTAGCTATCATGTCTTTTAACTATTTAACACTATTTTCATTGTAAAAATGTTAACAACATTTATAGAGGAGGAATGTACATGTCACAAGCTCGTGCGACCGAGGTTGTTCAGAGAGAAATTTCTAAAAAAGAAGTTTCTAAAAAGGGAACAAACAGAGCTTTATTAGCCAGTATGGTTGGAAGTTCAATTGAGTGGTTTGACTTTTTTCTTTATGGTTCAATGGCTTCTCTGGTATTTAATAAACTATTTTTTCCGAGTCACGATCCGGTAGTTGGGTTAATGCTTTCCTATCTATCGTTTGGCCTTTCATTTTTCATTCGCCCATTAGGTGGAGTTATTTTCAGCCATATTGGCGATAAAATTGGGAGAAAGAAAACACTGATACTAACTTTATCCTTGATGGGTGGAGCTACCTTTTTGATTGGTTTATTACCAAATTACAATACTATTGGGATTTGGGCCCCAATTTTACTTATTACTCTGCGCTTGTGCCAAGGGCTTGGAATTGGCGGGGAGTGGGGCGGTTCTGTACTATTAGCGGTTGAATATTCAAAAAAGGGAAACCGCGGGTTTTATGGCAGTATCCCACAACTCGGAGTACCAGTCGGAATGCTGCTTGGAGTAATGTCTATCTCATTGCTAAATAAGCTGCCAGAAGAACAATTTCTATCATGGGGATGGCGCCTGCCGTTTCTCCTAAGTACTATATTGATTTTCATTGGCCTTTGGATTCGTAACGGTATAGATGAAACGCCGAGTTTTAAAAAGGCAAAAGAAAGCGGTAACATTGCTAAACTCCCAATCGTGGATACTTTCCGTTATCATTGGAAGGCTGTGTTAATTACTGTAGGGGCTAAATTTGTAGAAACAGGACCATATTACATCTTCGCAACATTTATTATCGCTTACGCAACTGGATATCTTGGTTATGAAACGTCGACAGTGCTGAATGCAGTTGCAATTGCTAATTTAGTAACGATTTTCATGGTCCCTTTGATGGGGAAATTGTCAGACAAAGTGGGAAGAAAAGCTGTATATATGGGTGGAACAATTGGGTTGATTGTATTTGCCTTCCCGTACTATTATCTGTTAACTCTTAAGTCTGCCCTATGGTTAACGGTTGCCACCGTTATTGCGATCGGAATTATATGGGCTCCGATTGAGGCCGTAATGGGAACAATGTTCTCGGAAGTCTTTAGTACAAATGTACGTATGACTGGTATTTCTGTCGGAAATCAGATTGGTGCAGCTGTGTTTGGAGGTACCGCTCCTATGGTTGCACTTGCATTGTTAAATGTTTTTAACGATTCTTGGGTTCCTATAGCGTTTTATCTAGTGATTGCGGGTGTTATTTCTCTCATTTCTCTTTTCGCAATGCGCGATGGCAGAAATATAGAGTTGTAACAAGGATTATCGATAACCAATGAACGTTTTGGTAACAACTATCCTTCGTTAAATCTCTTATAATTATTGGTACAGGATTAGTCATTTTTGATTTGCACCGAATGCACGGGGGCATATCAGGTCGATTGGTCCAGAAATGAGACCGATCGAGCCATTATGATCCTGTGTAATTTGCTTGAATTTTTTCTTCATTCGGATATGAAATTTCGATAGTTGATGATCCCAAAAACAACTTATGGGGAAAGCAATTTCACGGTAACACCTTAACTTGCCGGAAGTCTATAAAATAAATGGAGGTAATGAAAGTATGGAGACAACTATGAAAAAGAGGTCATCCAAACCGGGCGTTGATTACGGAATTATTGATTGTGATGTCCATCAAACATTACACAGCTATGAGGATTTAAAGCCTTATATGCCTAGAGTATGGTGGGATCGACTAAAGGAGCCAGGCGGTACATTTCCATCACTCGTTTGGAGACCAATCCCTTTGGGACGCAGAGATGCATCACCTGGAAATGGAATGACTCCAGGGTCAGACCCAGAATATGCAAAAAAGGACTTCCTTGATCGATATAACATTACAAAAGGTATATTAACTGGTAGTCTTCTAACCATTTCCACACATAATAACCCGGATTATGCTGCTGCGATAGCTACAGCATTTAATGATTGGACCATGGATAATTGGATCGCTAATGATGATCGCTGGTTAGCATCTATTGTTATCGCAACACAAGACCCGTTATTGGCAGCAAAAGAAATCGATCGCCTCGGATCGCACCCAAAAGTATGTCAAGTAGTGATTAGTCCAGCATCAAGCCAACCTTATGGTCAAAGATGGTTCTACCCTATATTCGAGGCAGCTGTACGAAATAATTTGGTAATCGCTCTCCATAGTGGAGGAGAGGGCGAAGGGATTAATACTCCGCCTATCTCAGCGGTAGGACAGCCGACAACAAATTTAGAGCGACACAACATTTTGCCGATTCATCAAATGTCACAATTAAACAGTATTGTTTGTGAAGGTGTCTTTGAAAGATTCCCGACGTTGAAAGTGGTTGCAGTAGAAGGTGGATTAGGATGGTTACCGCATCTAATGTGGCGGATGGATAAGAACTATATTGCCATGCGAAAAGAGGTTCCTTGGTTGAAGCGTAAACCAAGTGAATATATCATGGATCATTACCGTTTTACGACACAGCCTATTGAAGAGCCGGAAAACTTTCAAGAAATGATCCAGATGCTTCAGTTAATGCGAGCTGAAAAAACAGTCATGTTTGCAACAGATTATCCGCATTGGGACAATGATGATCCAAAATTTGTACTTAGTAAACTGCCAGAAGAGATGCGTAGACGAGTAGCATACGAAAACGCAGCTGAATTGTATCATATTAATGCCAAATAAAGTGAACAGGGAGGTCAATCGACATGACGGAAGCTCTTCAAAAAGTAAAGCCTAAATATGCAGTAGCAGAAGTTGGGGATATTGAAGTTGGCAGTTGTAAAATTGTGACGGTTAATGGACGCAGTATTGGAATTTATTATGATGGCAGCAACTATCACGCCATTCGTAATGTATGTCCCCATGAACAAGCTGAATTATGCAAAGGTACATTTTCAGGAACGACATTGCCTTCAAAACCGCATGAATACATTTACGGCATGGAAGGTGAGGTATTACTCTGCCCTTGGCATGGATGGGAGTTTAACATCCATAATGGTGAATGTCTTGGGGATCCAAGGTACAAGGTAAAAATCTACCAAGTATCCGTTGAAAATGATAAAATTATGGTACAAATGTAGGCTGAGGAAGCAAATTTTCTCGGGTATGGTTCAATGTCTGGAGATCCATTAATTCTTTCAAGCTGTTGGGTTGTTTTTCCTTAACAGCTTGTTTTTATGTTTGGAAAAATAATGAAATGGAGTAGTAGAAGAGAAAATCAGTAGAATCTAATAAAATATTCATACAATCTGCCTGTATATAACCAGGAAAGGTAAAGGAGAATTCCATGACTTCAAAAGGCAACATCACTAAAAAACGTGCTTCCCTTCCCCTGGGAATTTGGGTACTCATCTTAGGAATCATATTTGCAGGCGCTAACCTTAGGGCTCCCCTTACAAGTGTAGGCCCTATCATTGAAACGATTCGCCAAGATACTGGAATGTCTCATACATTAGCAGGTATGTTGACTACTTTACCATTGCTTGCGTTTGCTCTTTTTTCACCCCTTGCTCCAAAAATTTCTCGTCGTGTTGGATTAGAATATACACTATTTGGAGCCTTGCTTTTGCTAGTAGCAGGGATAATCATACGCTCTATACCTTACATAACTGCATTGTTTATCGGTACAGCAGTGCTTGGTATAGCAATCGCATTATGCAATGTGCTTTTACCCAGTTTGATTAAACGAGAGTTTCCCAATAAAGTCGGTATTATGACAGGTATATACGCCGTGTCTATGAATTTGTGGGCAGCTGTTGCCTCGGGAATTACTATTCCCATCACCGAAGGGGTAGAATTTGGATGGCGAGGTGCTCTTGCTTGTTGGGTCCTTCTTTCTATCATTTCAATTGTTTTCTGGATTCCTCAAATACGTGTTCACCACCAGACAACAAGTTCTCTTGATACAGGAGGATCTTTATGGCATTCTCGTCTTGCATGGAACGTCACTTTTTTCATGGGTTTACAATCTACAGCCTTTTATGTTGTGGTAACTTGGCTCCCTTCGATTCTTCAACAACAAGGGATTAGCCCATCTGGAGCAGGATGGCTGCTATCATTAACACAATTTGCAAGCCTTCCAGCCACATTAATTGTGTCAATTCTTGCTGGTCGCTTTTCTAATCAACGTTGGCTGGTTGGGCTCTCAGTAATCTTTTTACTCTTAGGTTACGCCGGACTTTTTAGTGGCATTACCTCTTTAGCACCGTTATCCGTCATTTTAATCGGCGTTGGAATAGGGTCAGCGTTTGGTCTGGCTACTCTGTTTTTTGTACTACGTACACATAACGCACATCAAGCTGCCGAATTATCAGGTATGGCTCAATCAGTTGGTTATTTATTAGCAGCAATAGGGCCGACTCTTTTTGGATTTATACACGATGTAACTCACAATTGGACTATCCTTCTTCTAATTTTGGGTTTTGGAGCCTGTCTTCTCTTTATTGTTGGTATGGAAGCCGGAAGTAGTAATTTTGTAACCACAAATCAGGGCAATTACAGAGCCAGTACGATAAAAAAGAAGGCATAGCAAGTAAAAAAAATGGTATTGAAATGCCCTCGAGCTAATAACAGATCCTGCTTTGAATAATTAAATTAATGCTACATATACTACTCTTTAGATTTAGGGGGGGTGAGTATATGCCAAATCAACAAAACAACCAGCAAAAAGGGAAAACCAATCCTAATCAACAAGGGGCCGGGTCTCAGTATCACGAGGAGCATGCGAGTAATGTTCCGGATTATGGAGCAAACACGGTGGACCCCAATGCTTTTACAAATGCCGCTGAAAACAATGAACAATCTTGATTTTTTTTAGACGCCCATTTGTGGCGTTTTTTTACTGTTGTCGAGATTAACTGCTTATTTGATCTCTCTTCAATAAGGAGATTAATTACTATCTCTGTTGAAACATTTACCATTTATCAGCTCCACTATCTGAATGGATTGGCGTACGCTTTAATTTTTCAAAAGTGCCTTTTAAAAAAAGAAAGAAAAGCAAATAAATACATAGCGTCACGAGATATATCGGAAAGGAATACGAAAACTTCCATCCCTTGTACGTGAATACATGTAACTTAAAGCTAAGCACCTCAACTCCTAGTGAAATGATTGCCCAGGATACAATGTACCAAAATACCCCTACCCCTTTTACACTCCATTTATCATAAAAATAAACAAAGGCATAGCCAAAAGGGGGGTATAGGAACCAAGCAATAAAGTCGAACCATTCATATTTTTCTACATCGTTGATATCGTATAAATCAAATTTTGTTCCGGCCAATATATGATCAATGACTTGAGCATATGCCATGCTAAATAGCAGCATAAGAATGGCTATGGAAAGCGGAAATCGCTTAGGAAGAAGCAGAATAAATGTGTATGTAACCACTATGGAAATGGTAACGAACCACTCATTGGTATCGAAGTTCTCTGGTGAAACTAACATTATTGTTTCAACTCTTTCAAAACTAATTTTCGAAACAAATGGTGACACCCAACGCTAAATAACCAAATGGTGACCCATTGTATAAGATCATACTGCCAATTCCAATTCACATAATTTACGGCATCTACTATTTTTGCTAAATTTTCTAACCCCACGATCAGCAATATGGTAAAAAGCGAAAGTCCAATTTTCATTAACTTATGATCCGTGGAATATAGGCGGTCAATATTCCATGTCACTACTAGGGGGTATAATACTAGAAAAGTGAGATAAAATGTTATAATCCCTGCAATCTTATCTGATAATTGAATGCTCTCAAGATTTAACATAACAATATCCATCACATTGCTATCAATATATATGACAAGGATTATGATAAAAGCCAGTTCAAGTATGTTTAAATTTTTAGGCATGACCGTAAAATATATGATCACAAGTGAACATATGGTTGAAAAAATCACCAATGACATCTGTGTAACTCCCTTTATTCTTTGTCCTGTCTAAGTATTAATTTTTAGTTTTGGCATTTTTCTAGGTAATTATGTTTGTTTTTCTAAAAATATATTTTTGGAATTATTCGATTTTTTAATCAAGAGAATGGCAGTGAGTGCTGCTTAGGTGTTATAGTTAGATAATAAAGTTTATTTCATTTAGAATTTCCACAAAGCAAAAAGCCTACTAATCATCAAGATAAAGTAGAGAATCGATAAGAGGTGTAAGCATGAAACAAGAAATTGGATTTGTTCAAAGAGAAGTATTAAAGGAAAAACCTGATTTTGCTTCACTTGGTTTTGGGAAGTATTTTAGTGACTATATGTTTGTCATGGATTATCAACATGAAATCGGCTGGTATGATCCAAGAATTACTCCTTACGAACCTTTAACTTTAGAGCCGTCTGCCATGGTTTTTCACTATGGACAAGCAATCTTCGAGGGAATGAAAGCCTATAGGACAGCTGATGGTGCAATACAGCTTTTCCGTCCAGAGAAAAACATGAGACGTTTGAATGAATCTTGCGAAAGACTATGCATTCCGCAAATTGATGAGGAATTTCTATTAAAAGCCATTAAACAATTAGTTTTAACCGAAAAAGATTGGGTTCCTAATGGTGAAGGTACTTCTCTTTACATTCGTCCGTTTATTTTCTCAACGGAACCATATCTTGGCGTCCGTCCGGCGAAACAATATAAATTGCTTGTAATTCTTTCGCCATCTGGAGCTTATTATGGAGACCAATTAAGCCCTGTTAGAATTTATGTAGAAGAACATTATGTTCGCGCGGTAATTGGCGGAGTGGGTCATGTGAAAACTGCTGGAAACTATGCAGCCAGTCTGAAAGCGCAAGAAAAAGCAGATGAAAATGGATTTGCTCAAATTCTCTGGCTTGATGCGAAAGAAAATAAGTATGTCGAAGAAGTTGGCAGCATGAATATCTTCTTCAAAATTAATGGTGAAGTGGTCACACCACGATTAAACGGAAGTATTTTACCAGGGGTAACACGTGATTCCGTGATTGAATTACTAAAATATTGGAATATTCCTGTACGGGAAGAGAAAATTTCCATTGAAGAGGTATTTGAAGCACATGCACGCGGAGAGCTTGAAGAAGTGTTTGGTGCAGGAACAGCTGCTGTTATTTCCCCTGTTGGCGAATTAACTTGGAATGACCAGGCGATTACCATAAATGAGCGTCAAATCGGCGAACTCTCGCAGCGGATTTATGATGAAGTGACCGGCATTCAACTTGGTAAAAAAGAAGATCCGTTTAACTGGACAGTGAAGATTGAACAGGTAGAAGTGTAAAAGGAAAACCGGGCAAATCGCCCGGTTTTTAGTTTTGTGGCGAACAGTGTCTTCACTGTTCGCCTATTTTTTTGAAAAAGAAATTTCCCTCTCTATGTGTTGAAAAATATCCTTGTTACACAAAATACTTTAAGAGAGGAGACCTGCAATGGAATTTTTTCTACTTATCCTTTTATTACTTGCTGTCATTGGATTATCTAGTTTCATCCATCACTTTTTTCCATACATACCAGTGCCGCTGGTTCAAATTGCGCTTGGGGTGTTACTTGCTTCGCTGCCGTTAGGCATTCATATCCCCATGGAGCCGGAGTTGTTTTTCGTATTGTTTATCGCTCCCCTGCTTTTTCATGATGGAAAAAATGTTTCACGGCACGCACTATGGAAATTACGAAAACCGATCCTCCTACTTGCCCTCGGTCTAGTATTTGTTACCGTATTTACGATTGGATATTTAATTTATTGGCTGATTCCGTCCATTCCACTGCCAGCTGCTTTTGCTTTGGCTGCGATTCTCTCTCCGACCGATGTCGTTGCTGTGGGTGCTATTTCGAGCCGGGTGAAGATACCGGAAACGATTATGCATATCCTTGAAGGGGAGGGCTTAATGAACGATGCCTCTGGATTGGTTGCATTTAAATTTGCGGTTGCCGCAACGGTTACAGGTGCTTTCTCATTAGCTCAGGCAAGCGGGAGTTTTATCGTAATTGCGATTGGCGGTCTAGCAGGCGGTTCACTTCTAGCCATTCTAATCATTCAACTGAAAATCTTTATTCGCCGGCTGGGGATGGAGGATGGAGGATGTGACCATCCACATGTTGATTCAACTTCTTACCCCATTCGTGATTTTTTACCTTGTGGAGCATGTTCATCTCTCGGGTATTTTATGTGTGGTTGCGGCAGGGATTGTACATACCATCTACCGCGAACGTGATCAATCTCCTGCGATGAAATTACAATTGGTTTCACAAAACACGTGGACGGTGCTTATCTATATCTTGAACGGATTGGTGTTCCTTCTATTAGGTCTGCAAGTTCCAAGTGTTATCAGTGAAATTTTCAAGGACCCGTTGTTTAATAATTGGGAAGTGAGTAAGTATATTTTCATCCTATCCGCTGCCCTTCTCTTCTTGCGCTTTTTATGGATTGGTGCGGCATGGAAGTGGGAGTGGCTCAAAAAGGAAATCGAAATGCCTTCAATGAGAGCGATTGGTATTATCACTATTTCCGGAGTCAGAGGGGCGGTCACCCTAGCCGGAGCATTCACCATTCCCTATGTCCTAGCCGATGGAGCCCCTTTTCCTCAGCGTTCTTTAATTATTTTTATAGCCGCTGGGGTTATTCTGGTCACACTCCTAACGGCCAGTATCTTCTTGCCAATTCTTACTAGAACAGAAAAAGGAAAAGTAAACGCTAATGAACAACGGGAAATAATGGCACGAGAGGCGAAGCTGCGGACAATTGATTCCGCTATTCGGTCGATTCGTGAATTGATGAACGATGAGAATCGCGGTGCTGCGGTTTCGGTTATTGCCTCATACAATCAAATTAGAAATCAGCTGAACATGGAAAATAATAAAAACTCCGAGCACTTAAAACTACTGGAAACTGAAATTCGGATGAAGGCCTTGGAAGCTGAAGCCCTTTATATTGAAACATTAAAATTAGAGGGGAAAATCGACCGAGAAACGTATTATTTGTCCGATGAACATATTCAGAGGATGAGGCTTGCTGTAACCAATCGGATGCGCTTTAGAAGATTATTTATTGGAACACTTGCTAAAAGAAGTGTCTTCAAACTAATTCAGTTAATCATTCCGAAAAGCCAGCAACAGCTTGAAACCCGCCAGGCGCAATTGAAGAAAATGATTCAGTTAAAAGTGAATATGGCGAAAGCTGCCATTAAGTATTTAAATAACCAGATGACACCTGAAAATGAGCATGTGTATTTAGTGATTATTGGAGAATATAGCGAAATGCTCACGAAATTTAAATTGGCGAAAAAGGGGGCCGACTCTGCTCATTACAGGCATTTACAAAGAGAATTGCGTGCAAAGGCATTCCAGGCGGAACGAGATGAAATTCAGAAATTGTACGAAGAAGGAGAAATCACTGCCGATATCATCCGGAAAATTCGCAAGCAGATCAATATTCGGGAGGCCTACTGGATGGAAGAAAGCAGTCTCCATACTCATTAGTAATCCACCGCACAATTGTACAGAGAAGTGACAGCCGGCACAGACCATATGCGTCTTTTTCTTCTTTTCATGACATAGTTTATTTGCTCCAGTACATCCTAAAAAGAAGAATTCTGTGACGGAGGAGAGAATACATTGAACATTGATGATATCATCGTAGCGCGTGAGAAAATGAAGGGAATTGTTCATACCACTCCCCTCGATTATTCGAAGACTTTTAGTCAGCTCGCTCATAATGAAATTTTTTTAAAGCTGGAAAATCTCCAAAAAACAGGCTCCTTTAAAGTAAGGGGCTCTTACAATAAGCTAAATTCGCTCTCACAGGAAGAACTTTCAAAAGGTGTTGTCGCAGCATCTGCTGGAAACCATGCGCAAGGAGTAGCGTATTCGAGTCAAATGCTTGGAGTACCGTGCAAAATTGTAATGCCTAAAGGAGCTCCACTTAGTAAAATTCTAGCCACAAAACAATATGGTGCAGAAGTAATTTTAGAGGGTGCCACATTCGATGATGCTCTCTCCTATGCATTAAAACTTAAAGAGCAACTCGATGCCACCTTTATTCATGCTTTTGACGATGAGGCAATCATGACAGGGCAAGGTACGGTCGGGTTAGAAATCTTTGACCAGCTTCCTGATGTGGAGGCGGTTGTTTGTCCAATTGGCGGCGGCGGGCTGATTGCTGGTGTGGCCATGGCAATTAAGGAAAAAAATCCCGATATATCGGTTTACGGTATTCAAGCACTAGCTTGCCCAAGTATGAAGCAGTCCTTGTTTGAAAATAAACCTGTGATGGTTGACTCCACTCCTACAATGGCGGATGGAATTGCCGTTAAAAAACCTGGGTTGAAGCCCTTTGAAATTGTTCAAAAATACGTGGATGATGTTTTTTGCGTCGATGAAATGGAAATTGCCAGGACCATGCTCATGTTGATGGAAAGAAATAAACTATTAGTAGAAGGATCAGGTGCTGTATCACTTGCTTCCCTACTTTATGAAAAGTTGAATATAAGGGATAAAAAAGTGGTGGCTGTATTAAGCGGCGGCAACGTGGATATGAATTTTATTTCAAGAATTATAGAACGCGGTTTGGTTGAATCTGGAAGGTATGCGATTTTTACCATTACCTTAAAAGACAAACCAGGTGAACTGCAACGAGTCTTAAGCTCGATTACAGATTTGGATGCGAACGTTCAATCTGTTAATCTCCATCGAATTGGCAAAGATATTTATCCCGGCTATGCCCAAATTGAGATTTCAGTCGAGACAAAAAACCACGATCATATTGAGCAGCTGCATAAAGTTCTTATCGAGAAAAACTATCGCGTGGAAATGGGTCATTGTTAGAGTTATTTAGAGCTTGGGCGTCCAAGCTCTTTAACTTATTTATACTAGGTGCCCAATAATCTCCTCGTTTGTACATTGTAGAAAATCTGGGAGATCCTCTCGATTGGAAGTTAGTTGAAAATAATAAGTAACATCTTTGTCCTGATAAGATTGATAGCGTAATATATTCTTTTCACAAGCAAGTTTACTTATGATCTGTTCATAAAATTGCCCCTGCGTCATACAATCCTTCGTACCTAAATGAATGATCCCTTTAGTTGATTTTCAATGATGAAGCGTAGTTGCTTTGCTAATTGAACATCCAAAAGATTGTTACACACCAAATTGTTATAGACATCGATTGTTTTATTATTTTTTATGCTTTCTTTTAAGCTAGGCATGCTACCTAGCTCTTTGATTCTACAACTTCTTTACAAATTCAGATTTTAAACTCATTGCTCCAAAACCATCAATTTTGCAATCAATATTGTGGTCTCCATCCACTAAACGGATGTTTTTAACCTTTGTACCTGCTTTTAAGACTGATGAGCTTCCTTTAACTTTCAGGTCTTTAATAACGGTGATCGAGTCCCCATCATTTAAGACATTTCCATTGGAATCCTTCACTACTTTTAGATCTTCTTGTTCTGCTTCTGATTCTAAATTCCATTCATGAGCGCATTCTGGACAAACAAAAAGACTTCCATCCTCGTACGTATATTCAGAATTACATTTTGGGCAGTTCGGTAAATTAGACATTTGTAGAATACCTCCATTCATCCCTGTTATTCTATTACATCCGATGGGCTCTAGTCTATATCTGTTTAAGAATGCAAAATATATTCAAAACAGGCCACACCCTCCACTTGCTTAAAACCTTCCTTAATGTATAAAGCTTGTGCCCGCTCATATGATGGTCCTCCCCATCGACTCTTTTCTTAAAGTAGCCAAATAAATCATATTTTAAGTCCAAAAAAACATTGCTTATTACTTCAAAATATAAAGCGAAAAATGAACTTGAATACATTTCAAGCAGGGATGTATTTTTCTTCGAAAAGCGGCAAAGAACAATGAAAACACGCTACTTTCAAAATTTAGAACTTGTTGAAAAACTTCTTTTAGGAATAAACCAGATTGTAAGAAAGGGAATCCATTTAATTGGTTTCCCTCTTTCATTTTAAAAGAAGTTGATTGAAATGAATATGCGTTATATTTGTCCAAGCAATATTAAATTTATTTTCATATTTTAAAGGACAACTATCGTAAGGGGAAAAAATTTAAGGAACAGAGCAAGTGGCATTTTCATGCAAATACGATTGCCCCGGTATGGGTTTAATCGGTAACAACATTTCTGGCACCAACAGACAAATTTCTTTATGACTAAATAGAGGTGATATTTTACAAGATGTTAGAAGAAAATTTAAAAAAGTTAAGTTTACCAATTCAACCGGAAGAGGAAGCAAATCCATCCATAATTGTTGAGCAAGCAATTAATTCTACAGATATACAATTATCAACAAATCCAAGACCTGATAACGAACCTACTGTGGCAGCCAACCCGAATAACCCCATGTCCATCGTAGCAGCTTCACACGCATACGGGTTGCCTAATGGATTTGCCCAATTTGGTGTATATCGTTCAACTAATGGAGGAAACACATTCACTTCGTCTTTACTTCCATTACCGGCAGGATTTGACTTTACCTCAGATCCTGTAATAGACGCCGATTTACACAATCGATATTTATTAGCTGGTATAGCTGTTAAACAGGTAAACCCAGAAGAGGCGTCCATCATTGTGTATCGATCCGTGGACGATGGCCAAACTTTTTCGAATGCCATTATTGTTTCTGACTTAGTTGGGAATGGCATCTTTGATGACAAGGAATTTCTTGCTTTCGACAAAACCCCGACAAGCCCATTTGAGGGGAATGCCTATATTAGCTATACCAGGTTTACCAATAATGAAAATAATTCACAGATATTGCTTCAAAGATCCACAGACGGAGGAATAACATGGAACCCAGCAGTTCCTATTACACCGGTACTAGCAGGGCTTCCTTTTGTGCAGGGGTCAAATGTTCAGGTAGGTCCGAATGGAGAAGTGTATGTTGCTTGGGTTGAGGGGGATTTCAATAATGCTTTATTCCAAATTCGCCGGTCAGTTGATGGAGGTGTGACATTTGGGCCTACTGTTACTGTCAGTCCGATAGTTCGAGTTCCATTTTTTCTAACACCAAAAGTCCCGCAATGGGCCTTCCGTATTCCTACCTTTGCATTTCTTGCGGTAGATACTTCAGGATGTTTTGGTTCTGCAAATTTTGCAAGAGTATATGCTGTATGGCAGGATTTTCGTACTTCGAATGCTCATATCCTTATGTCTTTTTCCGATGATGGCGGAGTGACTTGGTCGACTCCTAGTCGTGTTGACAACAGTCCTGAGAATACCCAAAATTTTTTCCCATTTGTTACGGTTTCCGCGTGTAGTGGCACCTGCAGCGTGATTTACTATACAAACCGGGTATCAAGTCCGCTTTTGGATGTTTTTGCTGCAGTATCAATTGATGGAGGAACCACCTTTACAATTTCGCAAATAACAGACGTTTCATCCAATCCTAATGGTACTTTTGGTAATCCTGCCACTTTTATTGGTGACTATATCTTTTCAGCCATGATTCCACCGAGTTTGCAGACACCGGAAAAGCTAGTCTCTGTTTGGACCGACTTTCGAACTGGAAATCAGGATATATTTGCGAACATCAGTGATCTCACCCGCACTTCTCCTACCATTATCTGTACTGGAGATATTACAGTTGGCAATACTCCGGGACAATGTGGGGCTGTCGTGAACTATCCTCCTCCCCAAGTAGTGGACAGCTGTCCGGGTGCTATTGTTTCATGCTCACCACCATCTGGTTCTTTCTTTCCGGCAGGAGCTACAACGGTCACTTGCACGGCTACAGACCCGTGTGGAGGGGGATCGGCAATATGCTCGTTTACTGTAACTGTAAACGATATAGAACCACCGACAATCAGCTGTCCTACTAACATTACCGCTGCAAATGATCCAGGGCAATGCGGGGCTGTCGTGAATTATCCGCCACCCACTGTCAGTGACAACTGTCCCGGCGTTACGTCTTCTTGTTTACCAGCATCAGGTTCCTTTTTCCCTGTTGGAAGTACAACCATTACATGCACTGCGACCGATGCTGCCGGAAATACTAGTACGTGTTCGTTTACTGTAACAGTAAACGATACTGAGGCACCAGTGATTCATTGTCCCGCCGATATCATAGTTGGTAATGATTCAGGTACAGATGGGGCAATCGTTCACTTTACTCCTACCGTAAGTGATAACTGTCCAAATCCTACATTTTTCTGTACCCCTTCATCCGGTTCCTTTTTTCCACTTGGGACAACACCCGTCACGTGTACTGCAACAGATGCTTCTGGAAATACTAGCACTTGTTCGTTCAAAGTCACAGTCATCACCGGACATGACGGAAGCAGCGGCAGTCATGGTAGCAGTGGCCGTCACGGAAGCAGTGGAAAGCCTAAACGTCCTGGAAAGGGAAAAAAAGGGAAAGGGAAACCTGGGAAGGGCGGTCGTTTTTAAAAGACCATTCTTCTTAAGTAAAATCTGCTCCTTGCAGCACCAAGGAATTGAAACCAGGATTTTTTAGATTAAATCCATTACCTGTAGAAATCGAACCTTTTAAACTTAAAAAATAAATGACTCTATTCGGAGTTTTTTGCTCAGTAGTATAATTTTTTATCAGATTGTCCAATCCCTTTCGAAATCAGCATAGTATAAAATAACATTAAAACTAAGAAGGGACCTTTATGAAGTTTTTAAATAGTTTTTTTAGAATAGGGATTGGCTCTCATCTTGTTGTATTACTGGCTATGACACTCCTCCCTGTTTTCATTGTGACAGATCAATTAGATGTTTTCGAGAAAATCATCTCCAATATTTCGGAAAAATAAAGCTGCCTATAAAAATGGGCAACTGTACTGACTGTCTTTTACGATAGTCACCGATCGTAACCTCAATAACTTCTGAAGCTCTTGCTCCTGTTTCAAATAATAATTAAACACAATTAAAGGTGGATATTCCTCGCCAAGCTCTTTGGGACGAAGTTTGTAATGATACTTACCATTCATTGAAACTTTGGGGGGAAATTGATTGCAGATGACTGATCCGAAAAGGAATATTCAATAAAAAGGTTCCTCACAATTGTGAAATATATATCGATGAAAATGAAGTAAGGGTAAAGGAGATATCCGTTACCATACAAAATAACCTAATTTAGTTTTTTATGATAAAAATGGTGACTGGCTTTTGGTGTTTACAACACCTGCCACCAATTTCAGGATTGGTTACTTTTTCTGCATATAAAAAGCGCCTGACAGCTGCCACGACTACTCCTGTTACCTGGGCTTGATAATCATTTACCTAAGAAACTAACCCGTAACAAAAAAAATACATTTTTCGATTAGATTTTCCTAAATAGCTCATTAATCAAACGTATGATTAGTTTTCCTCAATAAAGCCAATAACCTTGTCAGGTTTCAAAACCTCTACCCTCATTTAGACATAACCCCCGATTAAGAATACATCTTCAACTTATATATTCTTGAAAACGACCTCGATTCCTTGTTTTCACTTTCTAGTAAAAAAAGAGTGCCTGACACCAATTCGGTGAATACCGAATTGGTGTCAGGCACCATTCATTGTTCCTATTCTAAATTGCTGTGCCGGCCGAATGCTAGTGTGTGGTCAACTTTATTGAGCTTGCTGTAAAGCAAACATAGGGTATCAAATAGAATATGAGCACATTGGTCGAATAATGAACCTAGCGGCTGGATTGTTTTCAATTCGTTCTCACGTCGATACTTTGTTGCTGCTGGTACATGGAGAATTTCCGTTGCCGCTGCTGCTAATGGCGACTCGGGATTGGTCGTCACAGCCATTACCGGACAGCCAAGGGAGTTCGTTTTTTCAGCAGTCCAAACCACATTTTTCGTTGTACCTGAACCGGAAATGGCCACTAAAAGATCCCCTTCAGCAATCGATGGTGTAATCGTTTCCCCTACAACATACACTGTTGCTCCCAGGTGCATTAAGCGCATCGCAAATGATTTAGCCATTAATCCGGAGCGTCCTTCACCGATAACAAAAATCCGCTTTGCCTTTTGCAATTGAACCGCTAACTCCTGAAGCTGAGCCTCTTCCACTTGGCTAAGAACCGTTTCTACTTCTTTTAAAATAGTAGGAATTACTAACATGTCGTTTTCTCCTCCGTTTTTGAAATAACTTGTTTAAATCGTGCCGCTGCCACGGATGGGTTTTCCGCTTTCGTAATCGCTGAGCCGATAATGACCACTGCTGGATGTATAGATTTGATGAGATCCTCTATCGAACCCAGCTTAATCCCTCCTGCTGCTGCCACCTGAAACCCTGAGAAATCACTAGGCTTAGTTCCTTGATTTTGATCGCCTAATTCCTCTTGTTGATCCTTACTCACATGCTCGCAAAAAATGGCATCATTGTATTTCCGTAATGCTTGTTTTTGTTCATCCGATGTATTTAATAAATCAATCATGACTTTTTTTTGATAACGATTGGCCACTTCCATACATGTATCAATGGTCACTAGTGGAGAAACTCCCATGACTGTTGCCACATCTGCTCCCGCTTCAAAACAAAGTTCAAATTCATAACGGGCATTATCAATCGTTTTAATATCTGCAACAATTTGTTTATTTGGAAAGGCTTGTTTTATCTCTTTAATACTCTTTACGCCGAATTCCTTAATGAGCGAAGTACCAACCTCAATCCAATCAATGGAATCCTCCACTTTTTTCGTTAATTCGATTGCTTCAGCTATATCCATTCGATCCAAAGCCAGTTGTATATTCATAATCAAACTCCTTTATATGGGTTTGTTAATAAACCTATTTACTAAATCGGTTTATGAAAAGATTATACTTCATTTGTAAGCGTTTTTCAATATGTGCCTGAACCTTTGTCATGGTGTCAGGCACCACTAAATCTTTTTACATCATTCTACTTGGAAAGACAAACACTTCAGGGGGTATGTTGCTTTTGTTAATCTGTTCAAATAATAGTTCAGCTGCCTTTTTTCCCATTTCCTTTGCTGGCTGTACGATGAAGGAAATCGGCGCCTCTAGCAAATGTGCAAATGGAATATTATCAAATACGACCAATTCAAGTTCTTTTCCAAGCTTAATACCCTTTTCCTTTAGAAATTCCAAGACCGCCAGTAAGACTCGATCATTTGCTGCAAAGATGGCCGTTGGCTTAACAGCTAAAGAAAAAAGTTGTTCAATTTTGCTTTTCAATTCAGGGATACTCGCTTTGATAATGAAGTCTGGATTTACCTCCATACCGGCATGGGCAACAGCCTTTGTATATCCTGCCAACCGATCGATACGGGTACTAACTGTCAGCGGCTGGACCACAAATGCAATATTCTGGTGACCCTTCTCAATCAAATGCTGCACAGCCTTATACGTAGAATCCGTATTATCGGTAATGATGGAAAACACATCAAGATTCTCTACTTTTCTATCAACAAAAACAACGGGATAGTCCTGTTTGACCATCCGTTTGTATAAATCATTATTTTTCCCTGTAGGAAAAATAATCAAACCATCTACCTGCTTAGCCCGTAACATTTCAATATATTTCTTTTCCTTTTCAGGATCATCATCGGCATTACAGACAATGGCGTGCAAATCATGTTTATGACAAAAATCCTCAATAGCACGGCTGATTTCCGTTGAAAAATAATGCGTAATATTAGCGACAATGATTCCCACCATCGAGGTTCGTTTTTGTTTCAAGCTTCTAGCAATAAAATTCGGCTGATAGCCAAGTTCTTCAATTGCTTCTTTAATTTTTAGTTTCGTTTTTTCCCCCATATATTCAAACCGATTATTTAAGTATTGAGAAACGGTACTTTTTGATACACCGGCTGCTTTTGCGACGTCGGCCATTGTTACTTTTTCCATGCCTATCTTCCTCTTTCCTCTTGGTCACTGACTTCATTTTAGCGGCAAATCTACTAACTTTCCAGTTATGACGAACGGATTGTTCTTAAAGATGAGAACCTCTATAAATAAGAAACAGCCTTGGAAAGATTCCAAAGCTGCTTCCACTTTTTTAAGCACTCATTTTAACACCTTTTGGCTTGCTTTTATCCTTTTTTGCCGATTTAACCGCTAAGATGGTTAAAATTGCAGAAAGGAATAGAGAACCTGCCATAAAGATATATGAAGTACCGAATCCACCAGTAGCATCATTTAAATATCCTACGATATAAGCACCAACAAATGAGCCTAACGCACCCATACTGTTAATAAGGGCCATCGCACCGCCAGCAACATTACGCGGAAGGATTTCCGGAATGATGGCAAAGAATGGACCGTATGGAGCATACATGGCACCGCCAGCAATCACGAGTAAGACAAATGAAATCCAGAAATGTTCTGTTCCAATCGCATAAGAAGCATAGAAAGCGATTGCACCAATCAATAGGAATGGCCAAACAAATGCGTTTCGATTCAATGTTTTATCAGAGAAATAAGAAGCTACAAACATAAGGATAATAGCTAAAATATAAGGAACTGAAGATAACCAGCCTGTTTCTACAATATCCATATTTGGTGCGGCTTTAATAATCGATGGAAGCCACATAACAAAACCATATACCCCGATGCTCCATAAGAAGTATTGTGCACTTAACAAAATAACTGGTTTTGATTTAAAGGCTTCGCTGTAATTTTTTACAGGCTTAATTCCTTCTTGCTCTTTTGCTAATTGTTGTTCAAAATCATCCTTTTCTTGTTCAGTTAACCATTTCGCATCTCTCGGTTTGTCATTGACAACTTTCCACCAAATAAATGCCCAAATAACAGCCGGAAGACCCTCAGCGATGAACATCCATCTCCAGCCCACAGAGTTAACTAAATAACCAGAAACAATTGACATCCATAATACGGTTGCAGGGTTTCCTAAAATAAGGAATGTATTTGCACGAGAACGTTCTGCTTTCGTAAACCAGTTACTTAAGAGTACCAGCATGGACGGCATAACCGCACTTTCCACAACTCCAAGTAAAAAACGAATCACAAATAACAATTTAATATTCGAGATCATACCTGTAAAGGAAGCTAATAAACCCCATGCAATCAAGGACCAGAAAATGAGAACCTTCGCACTCTTTTTCTCGGCAAATGCCGCACCAGGTACTTGGAAAAAGAAATATCCTAAGAAGAATAGAGAACCAAGTAAAGAAGAAGTACCAGCAGTAATATGAAGATCCTCCGCTAATCCTGAAGCCGCACCGAATCCATAGTTGGCACGGTCAAGATAAGCTAAACTGTACGTGATAAAGGCAATTGGAATAAGACGTAACCATCGTTGTTTTGCAATCGTTTGTTTCATGTTATTTCACTCCCTCTAATTGATTTTCTATATATTTTTCTAACACTGCTTTGGTTGGATAGCCATCATTATCACCAGGTGATTGAACCGCTAACGCACCAATCGCATTGCCTCTTAAAACCGCATCCTGAACGTTTAAACCTTCGAGTAATCCACTGATCACCCCAACCGCAAAACCATCGCCGGCCCCAACGGTATCAACCACTTTTTCCACATGAAAGCCGCGAACGGTGCCTTCTTCTGTAGCTGTTTTATAAAAAGCTCCCTCAGCCCCAAGCTTAATGACTACCAGCTCTACGCCCTTTTCTAAATAGAAGGAAGCGATTTCACGAGGTTCCTTAAAGCCTGTTAAGATTTCACCTTCAGTAATACCTGGTAACACATAATCTGCTTGGAACGCCACCTCATTGATTTCCCTTACCATTTCTTCTTGTGATGCCCAAAGGGTTGGTCTTAAATTCGGGTCAAAGGAAACCTTTTTGCCGTTCTTTTTCATAAAGGTTAGAGCGTGTTTTGCAAAGGCTCTTGTACTTTCCGAAAGAGCTAATGGAATCCCCGTCATATGCATGTGCTTTGCATGCTGAAAGTACTCTTCATTGAAATCCTCGCAGTTTAAATGGCTTGCCGCCGATCCTTTGCGAAAATATTGAACCTCTGGGTCGCCCTCTAAAACCATCGATTTCAACTGGAACCCAGTCGGATAGTGTGGGTCAATCAAAACATGCCCAGTGTCAACGTTTTCATTTTTGATCCGTTCGATGACAAATTTTCCAAACGCATCGTTTCCGACTTTACTCGCCCAACCTGAGCGCAAGCCCAATCTAGCAAGTCCAATGGCCACATTTGTTTCTGCTCCAGCAAGTTCACGGGTAAATTGGCTGACTTCGTGTAAGCGACCTGGATGATTGGCCATAAACATAGCCATTGCTTCTCCAAAAGTAATTGTATCTAAATGTTGCATGATATAGCCTCACTTTCCATAATCATCTGAACAAACTCTCGTGTTCTCTCCTTCGGTTCGATGGGAAACTCAAGCGCCTTCACCATTTCAGCGGGAAAATGATTCATGACCTTCTCCCAACTGTGACTTCCGTCTTTTTGCAGCGGCACCGTAATAAACTCTCCATTATCATCTTCTACCTGTTTTAAATGCAAATACATGACATATGGTGCAAGCTTGCTGACGGCTTCGTCTACTTCTTGACCAGAATAATACCAGTTTCCGGCATCAAAAGTCATTTTAACAGGTGTGCTCTGCTCGGAGGCGCTTTCAAAAAAGGATGTTAAATGATGGATATTCCCCCCATGAAGCGTTTGATCATTTTCAACGAACAATTGAACTCCCTGATGCTGATCCAAAAAGGTATTCAGTTCGATAAGATCAGATTGGACTTTTTGAAAATGGCCAAGTGATACTTTAATCCATTTAGCACCGAGATCTTTTCCTTCTTCAAAAATCTCATTTAATTCCTTCTTGTTCAATTGGTGGTCCTCTTTCCATAACTCAATCGGAGCCGAATAAACTGTGAATAATTGATATTGTTCAATTTCTTGTTTAATTTGATGTAGTGATGGATCTTCGTCCGACAATAATTCGCGTCGAATCTCAATTCCATAAGCACCTGAATCTGCAATAAGCCTAATAAATGAAGTTTGCCCCTTCTTCAAGACTTCAAATCTATCAAATGCGTTTATCGGGACAATTACATTATTCATAACAAAATCCCCTTTTAAATAAATACTTGTGATCATAGGATAAACCGTTTTAGTAAATCGGTTTAGTAAATCGATTTATACATATTATAAACCTAGTGAAAGCGCTTTTGCAATAAAAAATTTAATTTTTTTTGGTGCCTGACACCAAAAAACACCCCCACATTGTGGAGGCATTTAATTGTTAGGGCATTATGGTATTAATAATATTTTCCCTGTGCTCTTTCGGCTTTCTAAATAACGGTGTGCCTCTTGTCCATCGCTTAGTGCAAAGGTAGTTGGTTCAGATACTTTAACCCTTCCTTCCGCCATCCACTGGAACAGCTCAGTTGAACGAGTAATTCGTTCTTTTCGAGAGGTAAGCACATTCCATAGGTCTCCCCCCGTCAAGGTCTTGGATGTATCCATTAACATTCTTGGATCCACTAAAGCTGGATCCCCTCCTGCCATTCCGTAAAATACTACCGTCCCGCCAATGCGAGTGACATCAAAACTGTCTTGCAGCGTTGAACCTACTGATTCATAGACCACATCGACACCTTTACCATTTGTTACATCGAGGATTTGCCTCTTCCAATCATCTTTGTACAAGAACACTTTATCCGCTCCCGCTTCTTCTGCTGCCTTCGCTTTTTCCAAGGATGAAGTTAAACCTATAACTGTTCCGCCTAGTAATTTTCCAATTTGAATTAAAAGCTGCCCGACCCCGCCTGCTGCTGCATGGACCAGTACGACATCATTCTTTTTCACGGGATAACTATCCTTTGTTAAATAATGAGCCGTTAATCCTTGTAACAGCACGGAAGCCCCTTCCGCAAATGAGATTGTTTCAGGCAGAGGAATCACCTTTTCCACAGGAACGGCTACGAACTCTGCATTTGCATGTGGGACATCGGCAAAGGCTACCCGGTCGCCAATTTGGATATCTTGGACATTTGCTCCTACCTTTGCGACTATTCCTGCCCCTTCATATCCTAAGATATAGGGAGGCTCTCCCACGAGGTGATAATTTCCCTTCCTTCTATATATATCGGCAAAATTAAGACCAATTGCTTTCATATTAAGGAGGATTTCATCTGGATCGATTGCCGGTTCCACGATTTCTGTATACTCCAGAATCTCTGGCCCGCCAAATGTATTAAACACTAATGCTTTCATATCGATAACCTCATTCAAACTAAATTTGCACTACGCTCTTATTAAAAAGAATTGTGCTATGGATTGCAACTAAGGTGGCTTTCATATGTCGGTTCCTGCTCTCTATCATCAATACCTAGGATTCCTCTGCATGGTGATTTCTCTAAGTTTCTTTTTGCTAAAACGGAAAAGTAAAATCAACAATACAGCAGTCACCGGATAAAAAGGAATGGAATAATAAAGTTTCCAACCCGTATATGTCAAAGCGCGGTTTTTCACATTCATCCATTCAAATAAAAGGGAAAATCCCGTCCAACAGAGAATATAACAAACCGTTTTTTTGCCATAAAGTTCAAACTTATCGTAGCCAAATAAGAATAGTAAGGAAGCGCAAGGATACATGAATAAATGAAATAATGCACCCGACAGTTCATAGGTTGAATTATCGCCATATATATAAAGTTTGAAGGGAGTCGCTAGTAGAAAATAATCAATAGTTGAAACATATCCGATATTAAATACCCAAATAATTATGACGATAATAGGTGAAAAATATTTTTTTATCGGTAAAAACAGACAAATAATCATTGTCGTGGTTAGGATGAAAAACCATTCATTCCAATCAAAAGTAACATTCATTCGTACCAGTCTCCTTTATAAAGGATCCTTCGAAACCATTGCATAAATACAATTAATACACACAGATCAAACATCCAAATCGATAATGACCACCAAATCTGCCAATGAACATGTTTAATCACGCCTAAATAATCTGCTAAATATTCCATCCCTGTTAATAGGATAATAAAAGATATCATTAATAGCAGTTTTCTCAAGAGTGTGGTTAAGATGAGAAAAAAGTGAAGAAAGGTAACCATAAGTATGGGAAAAAGAATAATTCGGTTTATTACATGTGAAAATTCATAACTAAGGTTCTCAGGGATGGTTAACGTTTTAAAATTCATATAGCAGAGAGCCGAGAAGTTTTGATATAGATAGGAACTAACCGCCCAATAAACGATGACTTCAAGAATATGAAGCATTTTCTTTTTTCTAATAAAAAGAAATAAAGCAAGCAAATTTAAGACGATATAGAAGAATAAAACCATTCAAGATGTCTCCTTTGTTGTTTGCCTATTCCTCTTTGATTAAGAATTTAAATCCAACCAACAGGGCTGATAAATTGTCTTATTTAACTAGCCCTTTTCTCTTATCTTGTCATATTCATCATAATTTATTTGGGTTTCATTTTAACTTGCTTCATTTTCCATTGTAAGATACGCTTCATACAGACCACATGGACAAGGAGATATTTATATATGGATAGAAATAAATTTTCAGCAATTGCCCACTGCGACCATGCCTTTAGTAATCCAATCAGTGAAGACAAGATCATGAAGATGCTCGATATCATCTCTCCCAATGCAAAAGATAAAGTAATTGATATAGGAGCAGGAAAGTGCGAACTGTTAATCCGCTTGGTGGAAAATTACCACGTAGCCGCTACAGCTATCGAATTGTATGAAGGGTCCATCGAGGAAGCAAAGCAAAAGGCACACGGCAGAATTCACGAAGGCAGCATCGAGTTTATTGTGGAAGATGCCGCCTCAGCAGTCGAAGGATGCGAGGAAGATGGGTATGATTTGGGGATTTGTATTGGTTCAACCCACGCATTAGGTGGATTGGAACCCACCTTACAGACATTAAAACGTCTAGTTAAGCAAAATGGTTACATTCTGATTGGCGAGGGATATTGGAAACAGACTCCAAGTCCTGCTTATTTAGAAGCGCTCGGAGGCGCTGATGAGTCGGAATGTAAAACCCATGCAGATACTGTTAAAGCTGGCGAGGAACTAGGATTAATCCCGCTTTGGTCTTATGTAGCCAACGATGATGATTGGGACGATTACGAGTGGCTTTATTCGATGTCCGTCGAGAACTATTGTCTTGAGAATCCAGATGATACAGATTGTGATGCGATGTTGGAGCGGATTCGAACTTGGCGCCGGACCTATTTGACCTGGGGCAGGGATACGTTGGGATTCGGTCTGTATTTATATAGGAATAACAAAAACAAATAACCTTACAAGCCTTATATACCAAGGCTTCAACCCTATTTAATCAAACGTTTGATTAGTTTTTCAGCAGTATTTTCCGACCTTTTTTAATCAAACGTTTGATTAGTTTTTCCACAAAAAAAATTCTCACTCCAGAAAAATCCTTTAATACTAAGGCCTCGCCCCCATTTAATCAATCGTTTGATTAGTTTTTTCAAAAATACCCTATACCCTCATAAATCTATATATCTCAAGGCTTCAGCGCTTTTTAATCAATCGTTTGATTAGTAACCACAATTAGACTTATAAAACCACATCTGTTACACTAATATAGTTACCCAAGGTAATTATTACTCTAGCTAACTATTCGACTTATTTGAGGTGATTTAAATAAAGACTTCACAAAAATTCTTTCATCAATTATTGATGCTTTACCGTCCGTTTGAAAATAAATTGAATTTCCATTTGGCTGAGCATCAACTTCACAGAGCTCAATGGTCCATTTTTCACTGCTTATCCAATAATGGACCTGCTACACTTGTGGATCTTTCTCATTATTTATATGTAGAAAAGCCCACAGTTACTAGGACTATTAATCGATTAGAGGAACTGGGCTATGTCGAACAGGTTCCTAGCCATGATAAACGTGAAAAGCGGATACAGCTGACAGAACTAGGAAAAAAAGTATATATGGAAGTTCGTGTCACGATTGATCAGTTTGAAAATGACATCTTAAAAGGTATCTCAGAACCTGAACAGCTTGAAACCATCCAGGTTATGGGGATCATTCGAGATAATATTATTAAGTAAGGGGTTAAATAACGTGAATCAACCAAGAGCTAAACTTTGGACTAAAGATTTTACGATTGTTTCCGGGGTCAATTTTTTCGTCACTTTAGTCTTTTATTTATTAATTGTCATCATTGGTGTCTATGCAGTAGACGAATTTCATGCTTCCACAAGTCAAGCTGGTCTTGCCACAGGAATCTTTATTGTTGGTTCATTAATTGGCAGGTTTTTAATCGGTAGATTTATTGAGTCTATTGGAAGGAAGAGAACATTAATCATTGGTGCCATCCTTTTTATTTTCACACTTCTTTTATATTTTCTGAATTTCGGGATTACCTTCCTGCTTATAACACGACTACTCCATGGGATTGCAGCCGGAATGGTTGGTACAGCAACAGGAACGATCGTGGCCCAGATTATCCCTGCTTCACGGAAAGCTGAAGGAATTGGCTATTTCAGCATGAGCGCAACATTGGCTACCGCAATTGGCCCATTCATTGGCCTATACATGACCCAGCATACGGATTTTCAAATGATATTTATTTTCTCCCTTGTAATAGGGATCATTAGTTTAGTCACAGCGTTCTTTGTAAATGTGCCTCAATTAGAAGGAACACCCCAACCAACTGAAACAAAAGGATTTAAACTTTCTAATTATATTGAGCCCAATGCATTGCCAATTGCAGTTATTACATTAGTAGTAGCTTTTTGTTATTCCAGCGTTCTTTCATTTATTAACTTCTATGCAATAGAAATTGACCTAGTAAGCGCGGCAAGTTTCTTTTTCTTAGTTTATTCTATTGCCGTGTTGTTATCACGCCCCCTTACCGGCCGTATAATGGATTTAAAAGGGGCAAACTATATTATGTATCCATGTATTATTGCCTTTGCCGTTGGTTTGTTTCTGCTTAGCACCGCAAGCATCAGCATTATTTTATTAGCAGCAGGAGTATTAATCGGCCTTGGTTTCGGTAACTTGCAATCAAGTACCCAAGCCATAGCAGTAAAACTAACTCCTCCCCATCGGATGGGATTGGCAACTTCCACTTTCTTTATCTTTCTTGATGCGGGTCTGGGGTTCGGTCCATACATCCTCGGGTTTATTATACCGTTAACAGGCTATCGTACTTTGTATGTCATTTTAGGTGCAGTCGTTCTTGCATCGATGGTTCTTTACCACTTCCTGCACGGTAAGAAAGAACTTCCAAGAAGAACCAGGGTGAATGAACCAACACCTGGCACTCATTGATTTCTAGCACCACCCTTCAGGCGGCAGACATAAAACCCGTCTTAAGCAAATATGATTAACATAACAATCCTAAATAAAGGGGTCGGTAAATTTGATGATTTTTAATAAAATTGCATTATCCTTCGTAGTTTTCTTTTCCATCAGTATGATCATAAATACTTATTTAGGAGAAAAGGAACAGATTCAATCGGATGTTATTTATTTTGTGATGAACGGGTTTGCATATATTGTATCTGCATTAGAAGTAGAAAAAGAAGAACAGGGGTTAGAAACTGCATAAACTTTACAAATATAGTTCCTTTTCCCCCTTGAAACAAAAGGAATATTCTGATATATTTACTATTAATTATATATTTTTCTTACTTCAATACTTTTGAAGTGAGGATAGAGGTGCAAAGACCATTAGTACACAACTGGAGGATAATGAGGTCCAACGATGGTTGTAAAAAGGGGAATTTGCCGAAGTTTCATTGATTCTCATTATCATGAAGCTGGTTCTGCTATTGAATAAATACAGAACTGTCATATAGGAGACTATATGGAGGGCTATCTTACGCACGGGAACTTAGTTTTATTTATGTTTCTACTGCAACAGTGAACCCTCACTGTTGCTTTTTTGCGTTGAATTTTGAATGGCCTTGCCCACCTCTAAATTTTATAAAAATTTATTAAAAGGGTGAGAAAAAATGAATTTTGGCCAAGTTTTAACCGCAATGGTTACACCATTTGATCAAAATGGCGAGGTTGATTTTAACGCAGTAAGAAGATTAGTAGATTATTTAATTGAAAATGGGACGGACGGTCTCGTCGTTGCCGGTACAACCGGTGAATCTCCAACTTTAACGACGGATGAAAAAATCGCTTTATTTAAAGCTGTTGTCGTCGCAGCGAGAGGAAGAGTCCCAGTTATTGCTGGCACTGGCTCGAATAATACACGGGCATCTATCAGTTTAACAAAGCAAGCTGAAGAAACAGGTGTAGACGGGATCATGCTCGTTGCTCCATACTATAACAAACCTTCCCAAGAAGGTATGTATCAACATTTCAAAGCAATCGCTGAATCTACATCATTACCGGTTATGCTTTATAATATCCCTGGTCGAAGTGTGGTCAATCTGTCCGCAGAGACCATTGTTCGCCTATCCCAAATCGAGAATATTGTTGCTGTTAAGGAAGCAAGCGACAACCTGGATGACATGGCTGCTATTATTAGCCAAGCCCCTAGTGATTTTACCCTTTATAGTGGGGATGACAGCTTAACACTGCCGGTTTTAGCGATTGGCGGTGCTGGAGTTGTATCTGTTGCTTCTCATGTAATTGGCAATGAAATGCAAGAAATGATAAATCATTTTAAAAATGGACGCGTCCAAGAAGCGGCTCACTCTCATCGCCAACTGCTGCCTCTTATGAAGGCATTATTTACGGCTCCTAATCCGGCCCCAGTAAAAGCAGCCCTGAACATGAGCGGGGTGCAAGTTGGTGGACTTCGATTGCCATTGCTGCCTTTGAGTCACGATGAAGAAATGGCATTGCAAGTGGTTTTACCTGGACACCAAGTCAAAACATTAATTTAAATACTGGTAGGCTGTCAACACATAGGGAATTTTGAATTCCGTGCTGTTGACAGCCTTTTATTTTTCGGACCCTGACTGAAATTTTTTCACTTTCCCTTTCCAATAAAGTCCAACCAAAAGGGCATACTATTCATATTTACATGGAATAGGGAGGATATTTACTTGCAAACCAATAATCAGCAATTATCCATTTTTGCTTTAGGCGGTATCAATGAAATCGGAAAAAACATGTATGTGGTTCAATATGCAGACGATATTTTTATTATTGACTGCGGCGGGAAGTTTCCAGATGAGAGTTTATTAGGAATTGATTTAATTATCCCTGATATTACCTATTTGGTAGAAAATCAGGAGAAAATCCGTGCTTTGATTGTCACTCATGGACATGAGGACCATATTGGCGGGATTCCGTATATATTAAGAAAATTGAACGTTCCTATTTACGCTACCCGCTTTACCTTGGGCCTGATTGAATTAAAAATTGACGAACACAGGTTGAATGGCAACACGAAACTCGTGACGATTGATTCAGATTCCAAGCTTGAGTTTGGAGAAACAACCGTTTCCTTCTTCAGAGTAAGTCATAGTATCCCGGATTGTCTCGGCATTGTTTTTCATACTCCTGAGGGGAATGTCGTTCATACTGGGGACTTCAAATTTGATTTAACACCGGTGAATAATCAACATTCTGATATTCATAAGATGGCTGATATTGGTGAGCAAGGTGTCTTAGTTTTAATATCAGAAAGTACCAATGCCGAGCGTAAAGGGCTAACGCCATCCGAGCAAATGATTGGTGGCACTTTAGATGAAGCCTTCATGAAAGCAGAAGGAAAAATCTTTATATCTACGTTTGCCTCGAATGTAAATCGTGTCCAGCAGGTCGTCGCCTCTGCCATAAAATCCAATCGAAAGATCGCCCTGCTTGGCCGTAGTATGGTAAATGTCGTTTCTGTTGCGATAGAGCGCGGGTATTTAAACGTGCCAGAGGGAATGCTCATCGAAGCACGGGATGTTGACCAACTGGCGCCGGAAAAGGTTGCCATCCTATGTACCGGAAGTCAGGGGGAACCTATGGCGGCCCTTGCGCGACTAGCAAGCGGGAACTACCGGGATGTTTCCATTTATCCTGGGGATACAGTTATCTTAGCTGCCTCCCCAATACCGGGCAATGAAAAATATGTGTCGAGAATCATCGACAACTTATTTCAACTAGGTGCTAAAGTGATCTATGGCTCGGGTAGTTCAACGGGCATGCACGTTTCGGGGCACGGTTATCAGGAAGATTTAAAGCTCATGCTTACCTTAATGAAACCAACCTATTTTATTCCGATTCATGGTGAATATCGAATGCTGCATCATCACCAGATGTTAGCAGAGTCCGTGGGCGTAGAAAAGGGAAATACATTTATTATTAAAAATGGTGATGTAGTTGATGTCGAAAATTCCGTAGCACGTCAGACCCGGTCCATTCCAGCTGGGGATACGTATGTTGACGGGATGGGCGTTGGCGATGTTGGGGACATTGTGCTCAGGGACCGGAGGCAGCTTTCTGAAGATGGAATGCTCGTAATTGTGATTACCATTAGTAAAGGAGACCGGAAGATCATTTCTGGGCCTGACACGATTACCCGCGGGTTCGTCTATGCCCGTGACTCAGACCAGCTCCTCAAAGAGATTAACCGCCTTACTAAGAAAACCATTAATGACCTCCAAACTGAAAATATCCGCCAATGGAATGTCATGAAACAAAACATCAAGAAAAGCGTCGGACAATACGTATTCGCCCAAACAAAAAGAAAACCGATGATTCTCCCTATTATAATTGAAATATGAAAAAGGGTGTCAGGCACCATGTGAAAAAATTTCACATGGTGCCTGACACCCAATGTTTTAATTACCTTCATTTTTAACCTGTTGGCAATTTTATTTTATCTAGTATAGTGGTGAGATAGTTTTTGACTGTGTTGATTTTTGTATGTTCTTTGAGGTGATGTTGGCGGATTACTTCCATATCTTGTTTTTGGTCAATGGGGTCTTCATCCATTAGTTCGGCGTTATAAATTTTATCCCCGTTATGAATGCTGCGAATGGAATTGGCTAGTTCATCACTAGGGCTATCCTTCAATAAAAACCCACTTACCTCCGCCCGTAATGCACGCATATAATATCCACTTCGCGCAAAGGTAGTTAGGATAATCACCTTGCAGCCAAATGACTTTAATGCTTCTGCTGCCTCTAGCCCACTCATTTCAGGCATCTCTATATCCATAATACAAACATCAGGCTGAAGTTGATGCACTAGTGAAAGCGCCTCTTCCCCATTGCTCGCCTGACCGACCACTTCCATATCTTCTTCCAAATTCAAGAGAGAACCCATTGCTCCAAGCAGCAGTTCCTGATCCTCTGCAATAACGATTCGAATCATGTAAGCTCTCTCCTTATCCGGCAGTTGTTATGTAAATAACAACTCCCCTTAATGAAGGGGAGCTAGCCTGTTATAATGGGACCCTTAGTTGTTAAATTTCCGGTTTCACTTGTTGGACAGTGAACTTTTTCTTTGCTAAAACTCTAACTTCTTTAAAGGTTACAAAGTTTTTTCGCTCTTCATCCCATAAACGGAAGCGAAGAGACTTTAAGCTCGTAGCAAGCGTAATTGTTGGAACCTTTTGTAATGGAGGCGTGTTTTTATGTGCCTCTTCCAATTTATAGTTAGGTACTCTTGGGCTTAAATGGTGCACATGATGAAAGCCAATATTTCCAGTTAACCATTGCAATACTTTTGGAAGTTTATAGAATGAACTTCCTTCTACTGCCGCTTTCACATATTCCCACTCTTTATCTTCTTCAAAGTAAGAATCCTCAAACGTATGCTGTACGTAGAACAGCCATACACCTAATGCGCCTGAAATCATGAAAATTGAGCCTTCAACTAAGAGAAATGACTGCCATCCGATAGCCAAACAAAGCAAACTGATTAAGGCTACAATGAGAATATTGATTAAATATGTGTTATTACGTTCTTTTCTTTTTGCACCTTTACGATTAAAACGATTCTTAAGAAGGAACACATAGATCGGACCCAACCCAAGCATTACCAAAGGATTGCGATAAAAGCGATAAGCCAAACGAAGTTTTAGTGGTGCTGCTAAATATTCATCTACTGTTAATGTCCAAATATCTCCTGTACCTCGTTTATCCAAGTTCCCACTTGTAGCGTGGTGAACGGCATGTTCATATCCCCATTTATCGAACGGGAAGATTGTTAGTACCCCCATCATCGTGCCAACGATTCGATTCGTGCGCCGGCTTTTAAAAAAGGAATAATGGGTGCAATCATGAAAGATGATAAATATCCTTGTGAGAAATCCTGCAGCAAGGATGATTGGTACGAGTGCTAACCAATAGGAAACGGATAGGCTCAAATAGCCAAGGTACCATAAGGCAATAAATGGTACGACCGTATTAATAATCTGCCATACGCTTTCTTTTGTCGTTGATTTTTCAAAGGGAGCCACTTGTTTTTTTAGAGTCTTCGTATTTTGTAAGGTCATTTTTTGAATTCCCTTCCTTCTTCGTGTCGTTATATCAAAGTATAGAGAAACAAGTTTGTCCTTGTTAGTAGCAGGTGTCATGTGCAGGATATGACAAATGTCACATTACAATAATATTTTCCAGCAAATTGGTGCCTGACACCAGATATACCAACACTTCTGGTGTCAGGCACTTTTTTTGAAATAATTTTAAAAATTATTTTGGGTGAATGGTGTATATCCAGTATAATGGAGCGTATTCAGTTTATGCATATGATATTTCTTCGCGAGAAATCCTAAAGGTAAGCCGGATAATACTAATAAATGAGGTTAATACATGAGTAAAGTAAGTTTTGCGGATTATCATTTAAGTGACGAAATCACAAGAGCACTGACCATTTTAAAATATGACACACCTACCGAGGTCCAAACCGAGGTCATTCCCTTGGCATTGAAGAATCAAGATCTGGTTGTAAAATCGCAAACGGGCAGTGGTAAGACGGCTTCCTTCGCGATCCCTGTTTGCAACATGATTAACTGGGAAGAAAGAAAGCCACAAGCATTAATTCTTACCCCAACGAGAGAACTTGCGGTTCAAGTACGCGAGGATATCACGAATATTGGCAGGTTTAAACGGATTAAGGCCATGGCCGTTTATGGGAAAGAACCATTTTCAAAGCAAAAAGAAGAACTGCAGCAGAAAACGCATGTCGTCGTCGGAACACCCGGACGTGTCATGGACCATATTGACAGAGAGACCCTCATTCTTGATGGAATAAAGTATCTTATTATCGATGAAGCAGATGAAATGCTTAATATGGGCTTTATTGACGAAGTCGAAGCGATCATAAAAGAACTTCCTTCCAACCGAGTAACCATGGTCTTCTCAGCAACCTTACCGGAGGATGTTGAAAACCTCTGCCATAAATATATGAAAAATCCAGTTAATATCGAAATTGCATCAACCGGGGTCACGACAGATACGATTGAACATCTGTTAATCGAGGTTAAAGAAGAAGACAAACTTTCTCTGCTAAAAGATGTAACAGTTGTCGAAAATCCAGATAGCTGTCTTATCTTTTGCAGGACAAAGGAACATGTCGATACCGTTTATTCCGAATTGGAAGAATCGAATTATTCTTGCGAACGACTTCATGGCGGATTAGAACAACAAGATCGATTTGCGGTAATGGATGGCTTCAAAATGGGAAATTTCCGCTACCTCATCGCCACAGATGTGGCCGCACGCGGAATTGATATTGATAATGTCACCCTCGTCATCAACTATGACGTCCCAATGGAAAAAGAAAGCTATGTCCACCGCACTGGAAGAACCGGTCGAGCCGGCAATAAAGGAAAAGCGATTACTTTTGCCACACCATTTGAAGGGAAATTTGTTCGGGCGATTGAGCGCTATATTGGCTTTGAGATTCCGAAAGTGGAGGCTCCAAAACCAACTGAAGTTGCAAAAGGAAGAGACGCATTTGTAGAAAAAAGCGGCGGCCGCCGTGTCGTCAGAAATAATAAAACGGCCCGGATTAACCAAGGTATCATGAAGCTTCATTTCAACGGTGGAAAAAAGAAGAAGATGCGCGCAGTCGATTTTGTTGGGACGATCGCAAAAATCCCTGGTGTCACAGCCGAGGATATTGGCATTATCACCATCCAGGAGCAAATGACCTATGTTGATATTTTGAATGGCAAGGGCGCACTCGTCTTACAGGCAATGGAGAATGCCACCATTAAGGGAAAGAAAATTAAAGTTAGCAAAGCCCTAAAATAACATTTTACTTAGAGCGATTATCCATGATAATCGTTCTTTTCATTTGCACCCTAACATAAAATACCCTCTGTTCTGTAATACAGGAGTTGCTCCTAATTTAATTGTTACTGGCTCTGTTGCGAGACAATATGATCGTATTTCTAGTAATTTGGATACCGCTATCGGGCGGTATTCTTTTTTTCATCTTACATAAAAGGATAATTTTTGAAGAAAATAACGTTATTACTGTTCTTAGGAGGCAATATTTTGCTAGAAAAAGCTTTCATTAAGACACGGCTGATTTTTATTGTACTTTTTGTTGTATTCATCACCACTAGTGAACAAAGTAATGACGTATTAGCATTTACAAGTCAAGTGCTCCAAAGGGGCTCATCGGGAGAAGATGTTATTGAGTTGCAGTCACGACTCAAATATAACGGCTTTTATACAAGTAATATTGATGGTGTATTTGGCTGGAATACCTATTGGGCCGTACGGAATTTTCAAGACCAATTTGGTCTTCCTGTCGATGGAATTGTAGGAGCTAAAACAAAGGCAGCTATTGTGAAAGCAACAAAGTATGAAAAAACTAATTCATCAGGTAACAATTCAGCTAATGTCACAGGCAATTTCTCACAAAATGATATTCAATTGATGTCAAACGCTGTTTACGGGGAATCACGTGGTGAGGAATACACAGGGCAAGTCGCTGTTGCAGCAGTTATCTTAAATCGGGTCAGCCACTCATCGTTTCCAGATACAGTTGCAGGTGTCATCTATCAACCAGGAGCCTTTACTGCCGTGGCAGATGGACAAATTAATTTAACACCCAATGAGACTGCGAAAAAAGCAGTTATGGATGCCATCAACGGCTGGGATCCTAGTGGCGGAGCCATATATTATTTTAATCCTGATACCGCGACAAGTGGTTGGATATGGAGTCGGCCACAAATCAAAAAAATTGGGAAGCATATTTTTTGTAAATAGTGAATGTAAAAAAACGACTTAGAAGTTGTAAGAAACTTCTAAGTCGTTTTTTATGATGGGCCTAAATGGACTCGAACCATCGACCTCACGCTTATCAGGCGTGCGCTCTAACCAGCTGAGCTATAGGCCCATATTGGAGCGGGTGATGAGAATCGAACTCACAACATCAGCTTGGAAGGCTGAGGTTTTACCACTAAACTACACCCGCGTTATTAAAAATAAGAAAAATGGCTGGGCTAGCTGGATTTGAACCAACGCATGTCGCAGTCAAAGTGCGATGCCTTACCGCTTGGCTATAGCCCAATATTATAATATCAATGGGGCGACTGATGGGAATCGAACCCACGAATGTCGGAACCACAATCCGATGCGTTAACCACTTCGCCACAATCGCCAAAATAATCTATATATTAATAGTAGGAAACCTACTAGAAAAAAATGGCGGTCTGGACGGGACTCGAACCTGCGACCTTCGGGTTATGAGCCCGACGAGCTACCGGACTGCTCCACCCCGCGACGATAAAAAATTTGAAGTTTTCACATGCTCTTAGTATTACGACCGCCCCGATTTCAGAAAGCATATTCAAGCAGCGGCTCAATTGTTGCGCTGAAGATTATTCGAAGCAGTTTATTCGAACGTGCTCCACCCCGCGACGATAATATATTAAAAATAATGGAGGAGGAAGAGGGATTCGAACCCCCGCGCGGTATGACCCGCCTGTCGGTTTTCAAGACCGATCCCTTCAGCCAAACTTGGGTATTCCTCCAGATATTAATAAATAATTGATTGGTAGCGGCGGAGGGGATCGAACCCCCGACCTTACGGGTATGAACCGTACGCTCTAGCCAGCTGAGCTACACCGCCAAAGAACAAATATAATCATGGTGGAGGATGACGGGATCGAACCGCCGACCCTCTGCTTGTAAGGCAGATGCTCTCCCAGCTGAGCTAATCCTCCAAAATACTGAAAGTTATTTTCACTAGCATGAAAAACTTTGGTGACCCCTACGGGATTCGAACCCGTGTTACCTCCGTGAAAGGGAGGTGTCTTAACCACTTGACCAAGGGGCCATATTAAATATTGACGAAAAAAATAACCCAAAAGGGCTAGCCTGGCAACGTCCTACTCTCACAGGGACGCGTGTCCCAACTACCATCGGCGCTGAGAAGCTTAACTTCCGTGTTCGGTATGGGAACGGGTGTGACCTTCTCGCCATTACTGCCAGACTATATGAGGTTTTATTCCCTCAAAACTAGATAATTGACAATCATCATATTAAATATTAGGTTAAGTCCTCGAACGATTAGTATCAGTCAGCTCCACATGTTACCACGCTTCCACCTCTGACCTATCAACCTGATCATCTTTCAGGGTTCTTACTAGCTTGCGCTATGGGAAATCTCATCTTGAGGGGGGCTTCATGCTTAGATGCTTTCAGCACTTATCCCGTCCGCACATAGCTACCCAGCGATGCTCTTGGCAGAACAACTGGTACACCAGCGGTGCGTCCATCCCGGTCCTCTCGTACTAAGGACAGCTCCTCTCAAATTTCCTGCGCCCACGACGGATAGGGACCGAACTGTCTCACGACGTTCTGAACCCAGCTCGCGTACCGCTTTAATGGGCGAACAGCCCAACCCTTGGGACCGACTACAGCCCCAGGATGCGATGAGCCGACATCGAGGTGCCAAACCTCCCCGTCGATGTGGACTCTTGGGGGAGATAAGCCTGTTATCCCCGGGGTAGCTTTTATCCGTTGAGCGATGGCCCTTCCATGCGGAACCACCGGATCACTAAGCCCGACTTTCGTCCCTGCTCGACTTGTAGGTCTCGCAGTCAAGCTCCCTTGTGCCTTTACACTCTGCGAATGATTTCCAACCATTCTGAGGGAACCTTTGGGCGCCTCCGTTACTTTTTAGGAGGCGACCGCCCCAGTCAAACTGCCCACCTGACACTGTCTCCCACCCCGATCAGGGGTGCGGGTTAGAATTTCAATACAGCCAGGGTAGTATCCCACCGACGCCTCCACCGAAGCTAGCGCTCCGGCTTCTCAGGCTCCTACCTATCCTGTACAAGCTGTACCAAAATTCAATATCAGGCTACAGTAAAGCTCCACGGGGTCTTTCCGTCCTGTCGCGGGTAACCTGCATCTTCACAGGTACTATAATTTCACCGAGTCTCTCGTTGAGACAGTGCCCAGATCGTTACGCCTTTCGTGCGGGTCGGAACTTACCCGACAAGGAATTTCGCTACCTTAGGACCGTTATAGTTACGGCCGCCGTTTACTGGGGCTTCGATTCAGAGCTTCGC